>VGTK01000320.1 GCA_016874715.1 Deltaproteobacteria bacterium
GACGACGCGAGCGACCGCCTCGCCGGCTCGCTCGCTGCCGCCGTGCTCGCAGCGGCGCGCGGGGTTGCGATCGTCCGGGCGCACGACGTCGCCGAAACGCGCCGCGCGCTTGCCGTCGCGGACGCCGTTTTGCACGAGGTCTCTCCGTGCACGAGGTGATCGAGAACCTGCGTCTCGCCGACGCGGCCGACATCCTCATCGTCACGGTGCTCGTGTACTGGGTGATCAACCTGATCCGCGGTACGCGCGCGGTGCAGATGCTGATCGGTCTGTCGGTGGTGGCGGCGATGTTCGGCGCGTCGCAGTACTTCGAGCTCTATACCCTGTCGTGGCTGCTGCGCAGCTTCCTGATCTCGCTGCCGCTGGTGCTCGTCATCATCTTCCAGAACGACATCCGCCGGGCCCTCACGCAGGTCGGCCGGGGCCGCATCTTCGGTGGCGAGCGCCGCGACCGGACGCAGGTGATCGAGGAGGTGACCCGCGCCGCCGTCATGCTCGCGTCGCGGCGCATCGGCGCGCTCATCGTTCTCGAGCGCGAGGTCGGCCTCAACGAGTACCTCGATGCGGGAACGGTGGTCGACGCGCGCGTGAGCCGTGAGCTGCTGACCGCGATCTTCCTGGCGCAGTCGCCGATCCACGACGGGGCGGTGATCGTGCGTCGCGGGCGGATCGAGGCCGCGGGGTGCTTCCTTCCGCTGACGTCGAATCCCGTCGTCAGCAAGTCGCTCGGCAGCCGCCACCGTGCGGGCATCGGCATCACCGAGGAGACCGATGCCGCAGTGATCGTCGTGTCGGAGGAGGAAGGGACCATCTCGCTGGTTCGCGAAGGGCGCATCACGCGCGACGTCGACGCGGCGACCTTGCGCACGACGCTCGCGCAGATCAGGCTGCCATGAAGGTCGTGACGCCGAAGAAGCGCCTGCGGCCCGGCGACACGCCGTGGCACCGGCTGCGCGCCACGTCCTGGTCGGACGCCGGGACCTGGGCGATGGCGCTGGTCGTCGCGACAGGCCTCTGGCTGCTGGTCAACATCGGCGAGCGCACGAGCGAGCGCACGCTGCGCGTTCGCCTCGAGCCGGAGAACGTGCCCGCGGGCATGATCATCGTCAACCCGGTCCCAGAGTACGCCGAGGTGCGCGTCAGCGGCTCAGGGCTGATCCTGTCGAGCATCGACCAGAAGAGCCTGCAAACGGCCCTCGACCTCTCGGGGACCAAGCCGGGGGTCCTGACGTTCTCGCTCGACCCGCAGAGCTTCGAGCTGCCGCGCAAGGTCGAGGTGACGCGGATCACCCCGTCGCAGGTGACCTTCCACCTCGACACGGTCACCAAGCGCTCGATTCCCGTGCGGCTCGAGCGCACCGGAGAGGTGGCGCGGGGGCTGCGGCTCAAGGAACTCGCGCTCATCCCGGAGAAGGTCAACGTGAGCGGTCCGCGCGCGCAGATCCAGGCGCTGCAGAGCCTGTTCACGGCGCCGCTCGACCTGTCCCGCCTGAAGCCGGGCACGCATCAGCTCGACCTCGGCCTGACGCAGCCGGGCGGCCTCGTGCAGATCAAGACGCCCGCGATCCGGGTCCGCGCCGTCGTCGAGCCGGTCTTCGCCGAGCGCGATTTCGAGGACGTGAAGGTCGCGGTCCGGGGGGCGGCCCGGCCGTTGCGTGTCAGACCCGACAGCATCACGCTGGTGATCCGTGGACCGGAGGCCGAATTGTCGGCGCTCGAGCTATCGCCGGGCTCGGCGTACGTCGATGCTTCGGGTCTGGAGGGCCCGGGACCGCACAAGGCGAAGCCGGAGGCGGAGCTGCCCGAGGGCATGAGCCTCGTGCGGACCGAGCCCGCCGTGGTGGCCCTCGAGCCGGCCGCCGAGGAATCGCCCGCACCGAACCGAAGCAGGGACACGGAGAAGAAGACGTGAGCGAGACGAAGAAGATACGCCTGTTCGGCACCGACGGCGTCCGCGGCGTTGCGAATACCGAGCCGATGAGCTCCGAGACTGCACTGCGGCTCGGCCGCGCCGTGGCGCACGTCTTCCGGCGGAGCCCGCGGCGCCACAAGATCCTGATCGGCAAGGACACGCGCGTCTCGGGCTACATGCTGGAGACCGCCATGGCGTCCGGCATCTGCTCGATGGGCGTCGACGTCCTGCTGGTCGGTCCGATGCCGACGCCCGGCATCGCCTTCCTCACGCGCAGCCTGCGCGCCGACGCCGGCGTCGTCATCTCCGCCTCGCACAACCCCTTCCAGGACAACGGCATCAAGTTCTTCGCGTCCGACGGCTTCAAGCTGCCCGACGCGGTCGAACACGAGATCGAGGATCTCGTGTTCGCGGACTCGATCGATCATCTGCGCCCCACGGCGAGCGAGATCGGCAAGGCGTTCCGCATCGACGACGCGCTCGGGCGCTACAACGTGTTCGTCAAGAATTGCTTTCCGCGTCACCTGACCGTCGACGGGATGAAGATCGTCGTCGACGCCGCGAACGGGGCCGGCTACCGAGTCGCCCCCGAGGTGCTTGAGGAGCTGGGCGCGCGCGTCGACACGCTCGCTTGCGAGCCCGACGGCGAGAACATCAATCGCGGCTGCGGCGCGACCCATCCGGAGCACCTGCAGGCGCGTGTGCGGGAGCTCGGCGCCGACGTCGGCGTTGCGCTCGACGGCGACGCCGACCGCTGCATCCTCGTCGACGAGCGGGGCGAGCTGGTCGACGGCGACCAGGTGCTGGGCATCGCGGCGCGCGAGCTGAAGTGCAATGGACAGCTGGCGAAGGACACCGTCGTCGCGACCGTCATGTCGAATCTCGGGCTCGAGGTCGCGCTGCGCGAGCTGGGGATTGCGCTGCGTCGCACGCCGGTCGGCGACCGCTACGTCGTCGAGGAGATGGTCCGCGGCGGCTTCAACCTGGGCGGGGAGCAGTCCGGCCACGTCCTGTTCCTCGACCACAACACGACGGGCGACGGGCTGATCACGGCGCTCGCGATCCTCGCGATTCTCGCCGACACCGGCCGCCCGCTTTCGGAGCTCGCGCGGGTCATGACGCGCTATCCGCAGCTGCTGATCAACGTTCCGATCCGCGAGCGCCGCGATCTGTCGGGTGAGCCGCGCGTGGTGGCCGCGATCGAGGAGGTCGAGCACGCGCTTGGCGACCGCGGCCGCGTGCTGGTACGTCCGTCGGGGACGGAGGCACTGATGCGCGTGATGGTGGAGGGACAGCACGACGGGGACGTCCGGCGGCACGCCGAGGCGGTCGCGCAGGTGCTCCGCGAGGTTGCGGGGTGAGCGGGATCCCCGCTGCGCGCCGCGTGCTGCTGGGGGTGAACGTCGACCACGTGGCGACGCTGCGGCAGGTGCGCGGGGTCGACTACCCGGACCCCGTCGAGGCGTCGCGCGTCGCAGTGCAGGCGGGGGCGGACGGCATCACGGTGCACCTGCGCGAGGACCGCCGGCACATCCAGGACCACGACGTCGAGCGCATCCGCGGCGGGCTTACCGTGAAGCTGAATCTCGAGATCGCCGCGACCGACGAGATGGTCGCGATCGCGCGGCGCATCCGGCCCGACGACGTGTGCATCGTGCCCGAGCGGCGCGCGGAGCTGACGACCGAGGGCGGGCTCGCCGTCGCGGGCAACGAGCGCACGCTGGCGCCCATGGTCCGTGCGCTCGCCGAGGCGGGCATCCGCGTGAGCCTCTTCGTCGACCCGGACCCGCAGCAGATCGCGGCGTCGCACGCGGTGGGCGCGACGGTGGTCGAGTTGCACACGGGACGCTACTGCGAGGTGTCCGGTGCGGCGGTGGCGGACGAGATCCGACACCTGGTCGATGCCGCCGAGCACGCGCACGGGCTCGGACTGGTGGTGAACGCGGGCCACGGGCTCACCGTCGCGAACGTCGCGCCGGTCGCGCGCCTGCCGCACCTGTACGAGCTCAACATCGGGCACGCGATCGTCGCACGCGCCGTCCTGATCGGAATGACGGCGGCCGTTCGCGAGATGCGCGCCACGATCGACGCCGCGCTCGCGGGGGCAGCCGCGCCGTGACGCTCGTCACTACCGCGCAGATGCGCGAGCTCGATCGACGAACCATCGAGCTCGGCACGCCGGGCCAGAGGCTCATGGAGCGGGCGGGGCAGGGCATCGCCCGGGTGCTGCTCGAGAGACACCGTGCGGCGTGCAGGCGCGGCGTGCTGATCGTCGCGGGGCGGGGAAACAACGGTGGCGACGGCTTCGTTGTGGCACGGCTGCTCGCGAAGCAGGGGATCCGCTGTCGTGTCGTGCTGCTGGGCGAGCGCTCCGCGCTCTCCGGCGACGCACGTACGAACGCGGACCGCTGGGCACGGGGGCGCGGGAAGCTCGTCGAGATCACGATGCTCGGGGACGATGCGCGTGCGCGGCTGGCGCGCGACCTGGCGGGTGCGGGCCTCGTGCTCGACGGTCTCTTCGGCACGGGCCTCGCGCGTCCGGTCGAAGGGCTGGCCGGCGAGGTGATCGCGCTGATCAATACCGTCGCGGCCGGCGAGCCGCGAACCCTCGCCGTGGCGGCCGGCGAGCCGCGAGCCCTCGCCGTGGCGGCCGGCGAGCCGCGAGCCCTCGCGA
>VGTK01000321.1 GCA_016874715.1 Deltaproteobacteria bacterium
GTCGATGTACAGCGTCCAGTTCGAGAACGTGAGCGTATCGACGAGGCGGTCGGGGTCGACAGCGGCACCGGCTGCGCCGGCCAGGCCGTCGAAGAGACCGGCGGACGCAAGCAGGATGCCGGCCGCGCCCGCGCGTTCGAGCAACTGGCGTCGGGTGACGGGGTACGGCTCCGCAGACGGGCCCTTCATCGAGTCTCCTCCTGTTCGTGGATGACGAAGGCTGCATCGGGCTCCCACGTCACGGTGACATCGGCTCCGTGCGCGGGGACCGAGGCGCCCCCGTCGAGGTTCTGCTGGAACACCGTCAGCATGCCGAGGTGTGTATCGACGACGATCTCTGTCGCGACGCCGATGTACGCGGTCTCGCGAACCGTTCCCGCGACGCGGTTGACGCCCGAGCCGCCGATCCGGAGCTTCTCGGGCCGGACTCCGATCGCGATCCTCTTTCCGGGCTCCGCGCCGTCGATGCGAACCTCGGTGCCGTTGTCCAGCCTCACGCAGCCGGCCTCGGCGACCAGGCCCGGAAGCAGGTTCGACTTGCCGAGGAAGCCGGCCACGAACGCCGTGCGCGGTCGCTCGTACAGCTCGGTCGGCGAGCCGATCTGCTCGATCTTGCCGCCGTTCATGACGGCGATTGTGTCGGCCATCGTCATCGCCTCCTCCTGGTCGTGCGTAACGTGGACGAAGGTGATGCCGACCTCCTGCTGGATGCGCTTCAGCTCGAACTGCATCTGCTTGCGGAGCTTGAGGTCGAGGGCGCCGAGGGGCTCGTCGAGGAGCAGGACGCGCGGCGTGTTGACGAGTGCGCGTGCGAGCGCGACACGCTGCTGCTGGCCGCCGGAGAGCTGCTTCGGCTTCCGCTGCTCGCGGCCGGCAAGATCGACGATCTCAAGTATCGCGCGGACGCGCCCGGGAATCTCGGCCCTGGGGGCGCCGCGCCGGCGGAGCCCGAACGCTACGTTATCGAACACGGAGAGGTGCGGGAAGAGCGCGTAACTCTGGAAGACCGTGTTGACGTCTCGCTTGTAGGGCGGCAGCCCGACGACGTCGCGGTCGCCGAGGACGATCCGCCCGGACGTCGGCTCCTCGAACCCGCCGATCATTCGGAGCGTGGTGGTCTTGCCGCAGCCGGACGGGCCGAGCAGCGCGAAGAACGATCCGCTCGGGATCTCAACGGACACGTCGTCGACCGCGACGACGTCGTCGAAGCGCTTGACGACCCGCTCAAGGCGGACGTCGGCGATGCCGCTCATCCCATCCCCCGGACCGGCACAGCCGCTACGCCACCTCCGCCTCCTCGCCAACCCGCACGCCCCAGTCGAAGGTCTGCTTCACGAGCTCGAGGCAGAGGAAGGCCTCGGTCGTGACGACGCTGTCGACCGACCGGATCCGGTTCACGAGGTCGAGGAGCGCGCGCCGGTCGGCGCACATGACCTCAGCGAGGAGGTCGAACTGCCCGGCGGTGACGACAACGTACTCGACCTCGGGCAGCGCGGAGATCGCCTCGGCCGGCCGTTCGAGCGGGCCAGCCACCCGCACGCCGATCATCGCGGTGACGTCGAAGCCGAGGCCAAGCGGGTTCGTGACGGCCGTGACCCGGATCACGTCGAGGTCGCAGAGACGCAGGTAGCGCGCGCGGACCGTCGCCTCGGAGAGGCCGAGCGTGGCTGCGATCCGCCGGAACGGCTCACGTCCGTCGCGCCGCAGCGCCTCGATCAACCCGAGATCGATGAGATCAAGCGTCGGTGACCGGGACACGGCCCCGCGATCGAGCATGTGTTCGCGAGCGATGCTGCGCAAATCAGCGTGTTTCTAGCAACCAGCCTTGTATTTCGTCAATGTAGCGGATCCCGATGATCGAAATGAGCAACGTTCCGTCTCGAACCCAGCCCGTCGTCGCGCGACGCCGAATCGCCGACACGGTCACCGTGATAAGACCGGACTCGCAAGAGGAATCGAGGTATCCCAGAAATCCTGAGGGCTGCCGGAGGGGAACCGGAGGCTACGCCTGCTTCAGGCGCGTGACCGGGCGCTCGACGCGGCGGCCGTGGAGGCGGCGAAGCAGTCTGACAGGCGGTGTTGCATGCGAGTGACGTGTCCAAGACCCCACACCTGGTGTCCTTGGCCTGGACTCCGTCGCCCGGGAGCGCGGCCCACTGCGCGACCCGCCCCCGAGCGGTATCATCGCGCCCCGTGAAGTCCCTGCTGCTCGCGTTCGCCCTGCTCGTCCTCGCCGTCCCCGCTGCCTCGGCGGCGAAGCCGGGGATCCTCTACTCGGCCGCCGCGCGCGACGCAACCGTCGCCAAGGCCGGCACGGCGCTGCGCCTGAGCGTGCCCGCGGCCACCACGACGACGTGGTTCACAGACCGGCCCGCGCGGCGCGCCGGCACGACCACGCTCGGCGGCCTCGCCAACATCTGGGACGCCACGGGCTTCGGGAAGGACCCGCCGAACGCGGCGCTGCTCCTGACCCACCAGGGCAAGACGCGCACGCACGTCGTCACCCTCACGGACCCCCGCCGCGAGGGCGGCCGCGTATCGTTCCGGCTGCGCGCGGTGCCCGGCGGCGAGGAGGCCGGGTACGCCCATAGCCACAAGATTCAGCCGGGCCGGTACGGACTCGCCAGACTCTTCATCGACGGCTCCGCGCTTCCGCCGTGCCCCTGGGCCTTGTGGACGGACCCCGCTGACGCCGTGCCGCCGGTCCCGCCTGATCCTTTCCCGTGCCTCGAGGATCCCGAACTGGGGAGCTAAAAGACGGGAAAGGCGGTGGAAACGGCGACTTCCTGTTGTCGGAACGGACGCGGGAAGAGCGTAGGGGGCAACAAAGGGGGCAACGCGCAGGACGGCCGTGAAGGGGTCTCGGCGCTGACCGCCCTCAGGGTCGCAACGCCCGCGAGCGGAGACGGCCGCTGAGACCGGGCGGGCTCTTTCCGGGTCTTCTGCCGTTCGTGTGGGTAGCTGGACGCTGATCCGTCCGCAGCAGAGGTGGATGAGCGCGATCAGCGGCTCGGCGCTGTGGAAGCCGAAGCTGCGGTGGGAGATGAGCTGGATGCGGCTGGCGAGCCCTTCGAGGCGGCTGTTGGAGAGGCCGAGTCGGATCGCGTTCAGGATCCCCTCGCGGTGCTCGCGGAGCGTGTTGGCGAGCTTGACGAACGGCTTCAGCTTCGAGCGGGCGGCGGCGTGGAGCCAGGCATCGAGGAGCTTCGGCGCGTGCGGCCTGCTCTCGGGCGCGTAGAGCGCGCGCAGTTGTTCCTTGAGCGGGTAGCCGCGGTAGAGCGGCGAGTTGAGCTTGGCGAGGAAGACGAGCGCACCCTGCTGCGACTCGGTCAGCGCCGCGGGATCCTTGAGCAGCGCCCAGCGGGTGCCTTTGATGAAGGCGCCGCCGCCGCCCTTGCTTTTGCCTTGCAGGTTCCAGAGCGTCCGCCGCAGCTCGTCGAGTGCCCGGTTGGCGAGCGCAACGACGTGGAACGGGTCGAAGCAGACAGTCGCGTGGGCGGCGCGCGCACGGATCGCCTTCTGGTAGCCGCCGCTCATGTCGATCGAGACCGCCCCGAGCTTCTCCGTCTCTTCCTCGCTAAGCTCGTCGAAGAAGCGCTCGAGTGTGGCAGCGCCGCGCCCTTTGCCGGCCCAGACGACGGCGCCGTCTTCGTGGTCGGCGACCAGGGTCAGGTAGCGCTGGCCGCGCCGGTAGCTGATCTCGTCGACGCCGATCAGGTACAGCTCGGCGAGCCGCCTGTGCGCGAGCTCGTCGGCGACGACGCGGCGGACGATCGCGGCCACCGAACGCCAGCTGACTCGCAGCAGCCGGCTGATCACGCTGAAGGCGGCCTGCTGGGCAAGCCAGGCCACGACGTCCTCGAAGTCGCGGCTGAAACGCGCGCCCGGCCGCGCCCAGGCGACCGTCTCGGTGACCACCTTCCGGCAGCCGGGGCAGCGGAAGCGGCGCAGCTCGCACTCCAGGTAGCAGCGCGTCGCGCCGAGATCGAGGTGGCGCCAGCGCCGCTGCTCGCGCCGGTCGTAGCCGGCCCGGCCCAGGCAGCCGCAGCGCGGACAGACGAGCCGTCGTGGGCGGCGGCGCAGGCCGACCACCACCCCCTCCCGCTCGAAGCGGACGCTCTCAACGCTCGCCTCCGGGATCGCGAGCATGCGGTTGAATGCGGTTGTGACGCGCACGGCGGCTCTCCTTCAGTCGCTGGATCGCTGACACGACCAGCCTGCCGCGAGGGCCGCGGCGCGTCACCTTCTTCCTGTTCTCCGGCGGCTCTGCCGCCGGTCTGGCTGCCCAATCAGCGCGGCCGGCTGCGCTACCTGCGCAACTCCCGAGGCAGCCCTTCGGGCTCAGAAACGGGCTTGGCCAGCGGGCTTCAACCCGCCGCGACCGCCCGAGCTACCCACACGAACGGCAGAAGCGCCGCA
>VGTK01000322.1 GCA_016874715.1 Deltaproteobacteria bacterium
GATGCGCGCCCTGGGCGTCGCCGCCGTCGTCGGCGTCGACACCGATCCCGTGGCCCGCGCCTCGACGCTCGAGTGTGCGGCCGCGAACGCGGTCGGCGCGGTCCGCGTGCTGCCGTCCCTCGGCCGCGTCCGCGGCCGCCACGACGTCGTCACGGCGAACCTGTTCGCGGGGCTCCTCGTGTCGCTGGCAGCACAGCTCGCGGCACGTACGAAGCCGGGCGGCCACCTGATCGTCGCGGGCCTCCTCTCCTCGCAGGAGAGCGAAGTGCAAGGCGCGCTCGAGCGCGCGGGCTTCGCGCTGCTGCGGCGCGAGTGCCGGGCGACGTGGACCGTCCTCACGCTGGTCCGCGCACCACACCCCGAGGCAGGAAGCGCGACGACTGCCCGTGCGCGATCGACTGCCAAGTCCGCGGCCCGCCGTGGCCTACGGACGAGGCCGTGACGTGAAGGGACGGCTCTTCGTCACCCCGGACGCCGATGATCCCGACCGCGCGACGCTCGACGCGGCGGCCACGCGCCACCTGCGCGCGCTCCGCTTGAGCCCGGGGGACGCCGTCTGCGCGATCGTCGGTCCGGCCCGCGAGCGGGCGGCCACGGTGGTTGCGCTGGTGCGCGACCACGCCGTGCTCGCGCTGCACGAGGAGCTGCCGCCGCCCGACCGGGATCCGCGACGGCCGCGCGTGCTCGCGATCGCGCTCGCCGACCCCGCGCGCCTGGACGTCGTCGTGGAGAAGGCGACCGAGCTCGGCGCGACGGCGATCCAGCCGTTCGTCGCGGCGCGCAGCCAGACACGGACGCTGCCAGCGACCCGCCTCGACCGCTGGCAGCGCATCGCGCGCGCTGCCTGCGAGCAGTGCGGCCGCACGGTGGTTCCCGAGATCCGCCCGTGCATCCCGTTCGACGCGCTGGTCGCGACGCTGGGACGCGGCGGGACGACCTGGCTCCTCGAGCCGGCGCGCCCGGAAGCCGCCGCCCGCGGCACCGGGCCGTCGTCTGCCGGCGCCCTGCCCGTCCCTGGCGACGGCGGGCTCACGGTGGTCGTCGGACCGGAGGGCGGGATCGATCCCGAGGAGACCGACCGCCTGCGCGGGGCGGGCGCACAGCCGCTCACCCTCGGCGCGCGTGTGCTGCGCTTCGAGACCGCCGCGATCGCCGCCCTCGCAGTGGCGCTGCTGCACGCGCCCGACTGACTTCGCGCCGCGCGGGCGTTCTGGCATTCGCCGGGCCCGTCTGGAATGACTCGGTGGATGGTCAACTGCGTCGAGTGCGGGGCGCCGCTCGAGGGAGCGGAAGAGCCGTGCGCCGCCTGCGGCGCGGCGCGCACGCCCGCCACGGCGAACGGCACGAGCCTGCCGCGGTTCGAAGAACCGAACGGCCTCGTCCGCGAGGAGCGGCCGCTGCAGCGTGGCGAGTCGCCGCGGCACGACCACGACGAGACGCCCGCCACGGAGCCACGCGCGCCCGAGGATGCGGCCAGCCGTGCGCTCCGCTTCGCGAACCTCGCCGAGCCGCGCGAGCCACAGGCGGCGTCCTTCCTGCGCCGCGCGGTCGCGTTCATCCTCGACCTCGTGCTGCTGAGCCTGCTCGACGGGGTGCTGGTGATGCTCGCGACCAGTGCCGTGCTGCTCGCCGAGCAGATCACCGGGCTCCGCGTCGGCGGTGCGGTGGACCTGGTCCGATCGGCGGTTTCGGCCGGATCGTTGACGCTCTTCTTCGGCTACTTCTCGGTGCTCCAGGCGCGCTCCGGCCAGACGATCGGCAAGGCCACCATGAAGATCCGCGTCTGCGCGCTCGACGGCGGCCGCGTGCCGATCCTGCAGAGCGCGCTGCGGACGTTCTCGTACTCGCTGTCCACGCTGCTCGTCGGCGCGGGATTCCTGGTCGCGCTGCTACCGTCGCAGCGCGCGCTGCACGACTACGTCGCCGGGACGCGCGTCGTCCGGGTGGAGGGAAAGCAATGAGCGCCCGCGGCCGTCGGCTCAGGCTCGGCTTCGTCATGGACCCGCTGCCCGCGATCAACATCGACAAGGACACGACCTTCGTGTTCCTGCTCGAGGCGCAGTCGCGCGGTCACGAGATCCACTACATCGCACCGCGCGACCTCGCGCTGCTGCGCGCCACGCCGCAGGCGGGCTTTCGCCCGGTGACGGTGCGCCGCAAGCCGGGTGACCACTTCACGCTCGGCGCGCCGCGGCGCGAGGACCTGACCTGGTTCGACGCCGTGTTCCTGCGGAAGGACCCGCCGTTCGACCTCGACTTCTTCTTCGACACCCACATCGCGTCGATGATCGACCAGAAGCGCACGCTGGTGATCAACGACCCGCGCGGGCTGCGCGAGGCGAACGAGAAGCTCTACGCGCTGCACTTCCCCGGCGTGATCCCGGACAGCCTCGTCACCAGCTCGGTCGCCCGGCTCAAGGAGTTCATGGGCGAGCTCGGCGGCGAGATGATCGTGAAGCCGCTCGACGGCTGCGGCGGCTCGGGCGTGTTCCACGTGCACAAGGCCGACCGCAACGTGAACGCGATCCTCGAGACCATCACCAGCGACAACCGGCGCCCGGTGATGGCGCAGCGCTACATCCCCGAGGTCCGCACCGGCGACAAGCGCATCATCGTCATCGACGGCGAGCCGCGCGGTGCCGTGCTGCGCGTGCCGAGCGCCGAGGAGAGCCGCTCGAACCTGCACGTTGGCGGCTCGGCGGCGCCCTGCGAGCTGACGCCGCGCGACCTCGAGATCTGCGCGCAGATCGCGCCGCGGCTCAAGCAGGACGGCCTGATCTTCGTCGGGCTCGACGTGATCGGCGACTACCTGACCGAGATCAACGTCACGAGCCCGACCGGGGTGCAGGAGATCGCGCAGCTCTACGGGACGCGGCTCGAGATCGAGATGATCGACTGGGTCGAGCGCGCGGCGGCGGGGCTGGATCGCTGAGCCTCGCCCGTCCGCGATCGGCCGCGTCGGGACGGTCGTGGAACGTCGCGTGTTGACCGGAATCGGTGGGTTCGTTAGTCGAGGTGGGTCCCGATCGGTCTGGCCAGGTAGCTCAGTTGGCAGAGCAGCAGACTGAAAATTTGCGTGTCGGGTGTTCGATTCACCCCCTGGCCATTCAAAACGCTCGCTAGTTCGCCTGGTTGCGACGGCGCTGAACAGCGGGACGGCAGCTTCGACACCGATGAGCGGCGACGATTCGTGGTTCGCCTCGCGAAGGCGCCGACGCCACCCGCGCCGGACCTCCGCGGCGACTGCCAGCAGCCCATCGCACCTGATGACGGCGGCATCCGAACGCCCTGCCGAAACTGCGGCTCCACTCAGCGCATCTTCAACGCGTCGGTTCAGCCGGATGCGATCGTCACGGATTGCGTTTTGGATGATCGCCAGTCGCGACGGCAAGCAATGTGGCTACCGGGAGGCAGTGCTGCTCGGCGAACACCTCGACAGCCACCTTCGCCGATAGGCGTCCGATCTGCATCGCCACGCCGGTGCTTCCCGCGGCTCAGTCCAAGCACGGTTTACGCGAGCGCTCGCGACGCGACCTCTCGTGCTTGAACGCCGCCTCGTCGGCGCTCGGCTCACGCAAGCCAGCTACAGATTGTCGAAAGTTGGATCTCCGCACCGATGGCCCATTTCACGGCTGCGCGGTCGTCGCAGCCTCGCCGGCGCCGACGAGACTCGGGATCACGACCACCGAGGAGCTGTGACGTGCGGCCCGACCGTGAGCCGCTACTTGCACATCACGGTGCTCCCGGCCGCCTTGATTGAGCAGCCCGCTGGTCCGAATGCCGTCTCCCCGCACTGCCCGGTCTCCGCGAACGGAGGATCGATCACCAGTACCGCCGTGAGCGGCAGGTTGGCGGTGTCGACCGCGTAGGTGCCGTTCTTCCCATTCACGGTCCACCTGTACTTCCCAGGCACCGCCGGCACGGCCCTGAGCACCACCCTCTTGATACCGTTGACCGGAGATGCGCTCGCGTTCCTGTACCTCCACGTCGTGAGCGCGGCGTTCGCCGTCCATCCCAACTTCGTGAGCTTGTCGTAGCCGCCCCCGGGAATCGTCACGTCGACGGGCGTACCGCCGGCGCTGTCGACGAGCAGGAAGCGGATGCCGTGCGCGAGCGGGTCGATCGTGGGGCTGGTGGGAAGAGCGAGGATCGTCCCGCTGGCCGTCAGCCTGTCGTCATTCGCTGGCGGCAGGAGCTTCGAAACCCCGACCCTCGCCTTGTCGACCGTCGTCGGCACGCTGTTGGTGCAGGGATCACACACGTCACCGAGCGCGTCGGCGTCGGCGTTCGCCTGATCGGCGTTCGGCGTCGCTTCGCAGTTGTCGCTGCCGTCGCAGGCCCCGTCGCCGTCGCTGTCGGCGCCGGGATCGTCGACGGGACATGCCGCGCTCGAACCCGTGCACGCCTCGGCCACGTC
>VGTK01000323.1 GCA_016874715.1 Deltaproteobacteria bacterium
GGGGCACGCGCCCCCTCGCTCCACGCGGCGGAGCCGCGCGGAGCCTCACTCCCCGCGCTCCCTTCGGTCGGCCGCGCGCGGAGCGCGCGGGTTCGTTGGCTGGCCGCGTTTCGCTTCGGCGAGGGGGCACGCGCCCCCTCGCTCCACGCGGCGGAGCCGCGCGGAGCCTCACTCCCCGCGCTCCCTTCGGTCGGCCGCGCGCGGAGCGCGCGGGTTCGTTGGCTGGCCGCGTTTCGCTTCGGCGAGGGGGGCGCCCGCTCGATCCGCGCGGCCGGGGTGTGGCAGACTGAGCGCATGGCGGGGCAAGGTTCGGGCGGTAACGTGCTGGCGGCGCTGTGCAGCTTCTTCATCCCGGGGCTGGGACAGCTGCTGCAGGGCCGCGTGCTGATCGCGCTGGTGATGTTCGGTCTGGCGAGCGTGCTGTGGCTGGTGTTTCTCGGGTGGATCGTCCACCTGTGGTCGATCGTGGACGCGGCGCGCTTCACGCCGCCCGGCGCTCCGCCGCCAGCCGCGCCTGCGTAGCGGGCGGCCGCGACGCCCGCGGCTCAGCGACCGGTGCGCGCGCGCCAGAGGTCGAAGAGGTAGAACGCCGAGACCACGAGCGCGTGCGAGATCACGCCGCTCGCGATCAGGCCGGGCACGTCCGCCAGCGGCACCAGCTCGACCTCGGTCTCCTCGGTCGTGTCGAAGTGCGTCTCGTGCACGTCCTCGACGTCGAGCGCTGCGAAGGTGTGCAGCACGTTGCCCTGGATCGCCGGGTTCGGGTGGACTGCGCCCAGATCCACGACGCACTCCGAGTCCCAGCCGGTTTCCTCGACCATCTCGCGTCGCGCCGCGACGGGCGGCGATGGGTCCTCGGCGTCGACCATTCCACCCGGGATCTCGAGCGTGAAGTCGCCGACGCCGTGCCGGTACTGGCGCACCATCACGACGTGGTCGTCGCGCGTCAGCGGCACGATGTTCACCCAGTCGCACGCTTCCAGGATGAAGAAGTCGTGCTCGGAGCCGGTGCGCGGCGAGAGGCTCCGGTCGCGCCGCAGCGAGAAGACGCGGCACGTGTAGACCATCTCGGTGTCGAGCCGCTGCCACGGCTTGATCTTGACGGGTCGTCGGGGCATGCGGCTTCAGGGGAAGAGTCGTGCGTACTCGATCTTCGGGCAGCGGTCCATGACGACGACGATCCCCGCGCGCTGCGCGTCGCGGGCGGCCTGCTCGTCGATCACGCCGAGCTGCAGCCAGAGAACCCGGGCGCCGATGGCGATCGCGTCGCGCGCGACGTCGGCGACGAACTCCGGCCGCCGGAACACGTCCACCACGTCGACCGGATCCGGGACGTCCCGCAGGCTCGGCCAGCAGCGCTCGCCGAGGACGGTCGTCTCGGCAGGGTTGACCGGGATCACGCGGTGTCCGCGACGCTGCAGCAGGCGTGCGATCTCGTTGCTGTCCCGAGCGGGGTTCGCCGAGCAGCCGACGACGGCGATGGTCTTCGGCACCGCGAGGATGTCGCGGATCACGTGGTCGGGCGGGTTGTCGAAGCGCTCGTCGCTCACCGATCCTGCCTAGACGCCCGCGCCGGGTGAGGAAAGGGCTTGAGACCCGAAAGGCCGCGCCGTACACGTCGTCTGTGCGGGGTGTGGACCAGGCGAACGCACCGACGCGGGGTGTGGACCAGGCGAACGCACCGACGCGGGGTGTGGACCAGGCGAACGCACCGACGCGGGGTGTGGACCAGGCGAACGCACCGACGCGGGGTGTGGAACAGGCGAACGCACTCACGCGGGGTGTGGAACAGGCGAACGCACTCACGCGGCGTGTGGACCAGGCGAACGCACTCACGCGGCGTGTGGACCAGGCGAACGCACCGACGCCGCAGGGCTTGCGGGCCGCGCTCGGTGGCAGGCTGCGCCGCGCGGCGGCATCATTGGCGTTGCTGCTCGTCCCGCTCGGCTCGCTCGCCGGCTGTGAGCGCGCCGGGCGCGAGCGAACGGTACCGGACGTCGTTCTGGTGGTCGCGGACGCGCTGCGCGCCGATCGTGTACGGAAGGCGCTCGACGAGGGCGGCGACGCCCTGCCGAATCTCACCCGGCTCGCACGCGACGGTGTGCTGTACGAGCGCGCGGCGAGCCCCGGCACGTGGTGCGCCCCGGCGTTCGCGTCGCTGCTGACCGGCCGCTGGCCGTCCTTCCACGGGGCCGAGCGTCGCAGCGTGCGTGGCGAGCTGGTGGTGCAGCCGATCGCCGCCGAGGCAACGACGCTGGCCGAGATCCTGCGCCAGCGCGGCTTTCACACCGCGGCGTTCCTGCCGGGCAGGGAGGACCTCCCCCCGACGCTCGGCATCGCGCGCGGCTTCACCGACTTTGTCGACGCCCCGGCGCTCGCAGAGCCGCCGGCGCTCGACGACGCGATCGGACACTGGCTCGAGCGAAGGAGCGGCCCGCTCTTCCTGATGGTCGTGCTCGATCCGCTGCGTCAGGTCGGCGCTCCGGAGCCGGACGGCGGCCTGCGGCAGCGCCCGCGCTCGGAGATCACCACGGTGATCGCGCGTGCCGGCGAGATCTCGTGGGAGGACCGGACCCGGCTCGCGGCAGAGTACGATGCCGGGCTCGCCGGAGTCGACCGCGCCATCGGCGACGTGACGGCGCTGCTGCAGTCCGCGGGACGCTACGCGGGCGCGCTCATCGTCGTGACCGCGGACCATGGCGAGCTGCTCGGCGAGCACGGACTCGCTGGCCACGGCTGGCCGCCGTTCGAGGACGTCATCAACGTCCCACTGGTCGTCAAGTATCCGGGCGGGCGCGACGCCGGGCGGCGCGAGGAGCGCCGCGTGTCCAGCGCGGGCGTGTTCGCCACGGCACTCGAGGAGGTCGGTGTTCCGATCCCGGACGACGTCCAGGCGAAGCCGCTCGACGACCACCACCCGGTCTGGGCCGAGGACGTCGACCGGCGCGGCCGCCGCGTCCGCGCCGGCTACGACGGTCTGCGCGAGAAGATCATCGGTGTGACCGAGAACGGCATCGCCGTCGCATGCACCTACGACATGTACACCGACGCGGCGGAGCTCCAGCCCGACTGTGCGAACGAGTCGGACAGCCCGCTCCGCCGTGCGATGGCGTC
This sequence comes from Deltaproteobacteria bacterium, assembly GCA_016874715.1. Classification (GTDB taxonomy): domain Bacteria; phylum Desulfobacterota; class Binatia; order UBA12015; family UBA12015; genus VGTK01. Next base: position 3,115 of record VGTK01000323.1, read on the forward strand.
GTTCAGCCGGCGGCCGCGTCCGGGCGAGACCGGGAGCGGGCTCGCGCAGGCCGAGGACGGCGGGCCACGGGGGCGCGCGACGAACTGAAGCGGCGCCCGGCCGTCGGACCGCCACGCGGGCCGAACGGTCGTCGGCGCCTTGCGTGGAGCGACCCGCGCACGCTCTGCTATCAGCGACCGAGCCCCCTGTCTCCGACATGCGCGTACTCTTCGTCAGCGGAATCGACGGCTTCTGCCATCGCTACCAGGTGCTGCACCGCGCGGCGCAGCTCGTGGCGCTCGGTGCCACGGCAACCGTGCGGCACTTCGCCGATCCGCGGCTTCGCGCGGACCTCGGCGAGCACGACCTGCTGTTCGTCTACCGCGTGCCGGAGACGGCAGCGGTCCGCTCCCTTCTGGCGGCCGCGGGCGACCTCGGTCTGCCGCGCATCGCGTCGATCGACGACCTGATCTTCGTCGACGACCCGCGCTGCCTCCCGGATCTGGAGCACCTGCCGGAAGCCGAGCGCGACGAGTGGCGTGCCGGCGTGCGCCGGTATCGGGCGACGATTGCGCGCTGCGACGCGTTCGTGGCACCGACCGAGCCGCTGGTGCGCATCGCGGACGGCCTCGGCTGGCACGCGCACCTGCACCGTAACGCGTTGTCGCCGGCGGAGCTCGAGCTCGGACGCCGAGCGCGCGACGCGGCGGCCGCGGCCCGGGCGTCGCGGACCGGGCCGGTGCTCGGTTACTTCAGCGGCACACCGAGCCACGACGCGGACTTCGCGTGGATCGCGCCTGCGCTGTGCGACGTGCTGGCCGCCGAGCCGTCGGTGCGCCTGCTGCTCGTCGGCCCGCTGGCGCTGCCGCGCGCGCTCGAAGTTTTCGCGGATCGCATCGATCGCCGCGGTCTCGTGCCGTGGGACGAGCTGCCCGCGCTGGTCGCATCGGTCGACGTCTGCCTGGCGCCGCTGCTCGCGGAGCGTCCGTTCGCGGCCGCGAAGGGCGAGATCAAGTATCTCGAAGCCGCGGCCGTCGGGGTGCCGACGGTGGCGGCCGCGACCGCCGCGTATCGACACGCGATCCACGACGGCGAGAACGGCCTGCTCGCGACCACGCAGGGTGAGTGGCGCCGCGCGCTCCGCGCGCTGCTCGGCGACCCCGGGCTGCGCCACCGCCTCGGCGCCGCGGCGGCGACCGACGTCGCGCGCCGGTAC
>VGTK01000324.1 GCA_016874715.1 Deltaproteobacteria bacterium
CCCGCGGCCCGGGTGTCGGACCTCGGCGCGTAGCCCGCGGCCCGGGTGTCGGCGCTCGGCGCGTAGCCGCCGCTCCCCGCCCTGTGCGGCCACGTCGCCCGCAGCGTCAGCGCTTCGCCGCCGTCTCGGCTTCGTCCTTCACGGCCTTCACGGACAGCCGGTCGAACAGGTCCCACTGGTAGCGGAACTTCCCGTTGCCCGCGTACTCGATCACCGAGATCCCCGGCGCCTCGATCCACGTCCCGTCCGGACGCCTGCCGGGGCCGCGGTTCTGCCACTTCGTGACGATGCGGTCGCCGTCGATCACCGCCCACTCGTGCGGGAACGTCCAGCCACGGTAGGGCTCCATGTCGCGCGCCAGCACCTGGCGCCGGATCTCGTCGCGGCCGCGCGCCTCGACCATGCCGTTCGCGGCGAGTCCCGCGTACACGTAAACGGCGTCGTCGGTGTAGAAGTCGGCGAGCCGCTCCCAGTTGCCGTCCTGCTCCGCGAGCCGGTTGGCCTCGACGAAGCGCTCGAGCGTTGCCTGGATCTCCTCGCGCGGGTGGCTCATCGCTGCTCCCTCCTGCGGCACTCGTGGCCGCCTTCGCCTGGCACACCGGCGCGGCGCAGCATCGCATGAACGGCGCCGCGGTGCAGCCCGGGTGGCCCGGCTGGCCGGGGCTGCCGTCGCCCGGAACCGGCGTCCTCGGGAATCGGCGGCCAACGGGCGCTCGGCTGCCGCGACGTGTTAGGGAAGGAGGGCCGTCGGGTCGCGTCCGCGACAAGCGGCCGCGGGCCTTGCACCCGCCGTCCGGACCGCGAATACGATTCGTCAGACATCTTTCGAAGGAGGTTGCCCCATGGCTCAGACCGCACAGCTGCGCGTCATCGACCACGCCGAGAACGAGGCACAGCGCGTCTACGCGCTGCAGCGCGAGGCCTATCTCGCCCATCCCTTCCCGTCGCTCGAGGAGCGCAAGGAGAACCTGCGCAAGCTCGACCGCGTGCTCACCGAGAACGCGAGCGCGATCGCCGAGGCGATCAACGCCGACTTCGGCCACCGCTCGGTCGAGGAGACGCTGATGGCCGAGGTCTTCGGCACCGTCGACGGCATCCGCCACGCGATCAAGCACGTCGGCAAGTGGATGAAGCCGCAGAAGCGCGCCGTCGCGATCACCTTCGCCGGCGGCTCGAACACCGTGATCCCGCAGCCGAAGGGCGTGATCGGCATCGTGTCGCCGTGGAACTACCCGCTGTTCCTCACCGCCGGCCCGCTCACCAGCATCCTCGCCGCCGGCAACCGCGCCATGATCAAGATGGCCTCGAACTCGCAGAACCTCGCCCGGCTGCTCGCCGAGAAGCTCGGCCAGGTGTTCCCCGAGGACACCGTCAAGATCCTCGTCGGCGTGCGCGCGCAGGACTTCTCCACCCTGCCCTTCGACCACCTGATCTTCACCGGCTCGGCCGACGCGGGCCGCACCGTCATGCGCTCGGCGGCGGAGAACCTGACGCCGGTCACCCTGGAGCTCGGGGGCAAGTCGCCGACCGTCGTCTGCGACGACTTCGACATCGAGGAGGCCGCGTCGCGCATCCTCTATGCGAAGTACCTGAACGCCGGCCAGACCTGCCTGGCGCCCGACTACCTCCTGATCTCGGAAGCGAAGCGCGACCAGTTCGTCGAGGCCGCGAAGAAGATCGTGGCGCAGCGCTACCCCGACACGAACGACCAGAGCTACACGTCGGTCATCGACGAGAAGTCGTACCGCCGGCTCCGCGCGACGCTCGAGGACGCGCAGAACAAGGGCGCCACGCTGGTGCCGCTCGTGCCGGGTGCCACGTTCAACGACCAGCTGCGCAAGATCCCGCCGCACCTCGTGCTGAACGTCAACGACTCGATGACGATCATGCGCGAGGAGATCTTCGGGCCGCTCTTTCCGGTGAAGACGTACCGGTCGCTCGAGGAGGCGATCACGTACGTCAACTCGAAGGACCGTCCGCTCGGCTTCTACCTGTTCACCAACGACGCGAAGCTGCAGGAAGACGTCCTCTACCGCACGATCTCCGGCGGCGTGACGATCAACAACTGCGTCATGCACGTCGCCCAGCACGACATGCCGTTCGGCGGCGTCGGTGCGAGCGGCATGGGCCACTACCACGGCTGGGAGGGCTTCCTCGAGTTCACGAAGCTCCGGCCGGTGTTCAAGAACCCGCGCTTCTCGATGCTCAGCATGCTGTACCCGCCGTACAACGCGCGCACGCGCCAGCTGCTCGACCTGTTCATCAGATTCAAGCCCTGAGGTCATCGAGCGAGCAGTCGCGGGTGATCCGTCGAGGGGGCACGCGCCCCCTCGCCCCGCGCGGCGAAGCCGCGCGGGGCCCCACTCCCCGCGGTCGCTGGCGCTCCGCGCTCGCCTGCGGCTCGCGTGCACGCGGCGGTGCCGGTGGGGCGGTCGTCAGTCACCTCCGCACGACCAGCTTGACGCCACGCCTCGCGCGGCCGTACGACGACCCGGCGCCGACGTGATACGTGGGATGGCGGTTCGTCCAACGTGCGTCGGGTTCCGTACACATGGCTCGCGGCATGCCTTGCCGCACTCGTGGCGCTCACCGGGTGCGCCTCGCGGCGCCCCGACCGCCACGTTCCGCCGTACGCGCGCGTGCCCTTCGAGCCGTTCTCGTCCGCCGCGGCGGTCGCGATCGCGCTGCGCGAATGGCGCGCGTTCGGTGAGCTGGTTGACGACGCGATGCCCGACCGCGAGCACCCGGTCGAGCCGGCCGTCAAGCCCGAGGGCGAGCAAGGCCTCTGGCAGCGCGTCGGCGATTACTGGTGGATCGGCATGGACGCCGGCAGCGACGAGTCCGGCTGGACGGGACGCAACGACGGCACCGGCCGCGTCTTTCCGCCGTCGGACGACGGCCGCTACGCGTGGTCGGCCGCGTTCATCTCGTACGTGATGCGCGCGGCCGGCGCGCGCGACGGCTTCCCATATGCGGCATCGCACTGGATGTACGTCGATGCCGCGTTCGCGCGGCAGCCCGGCGTCTTGCTGCGCGCCGAGCGCCCCGAGACGTACGCGCCGCGGCCCGGCGACCTGATCTGCATCGGGCGCGAGACGTCGCGCGGCATCCGCTACGACGACCTGCCGGCGCGCTTCGCCGGGCACTGCGACGTCGTCGTCGATGCGACGCCGGGCGTGCTGACCGTGGTCGGCGGCAACGTGAACGACGCCGTGACCATGAAGCACGTCCCGGTCACGGACACGGGCACGCTCGCGACGCCGGACGGCCAGGTGCTCGATCCGCGCTACGCATGGTTTGCGGTGATGCGCGTCCTCTACGACCGCTGAGACTCCGAGCGGCGGCGCCGCCTCAGGCCGTCACGGCTCCCGCAGCGGCCCATGCTCGAGGCGGCCCCGGCGCGACATCGGCAACTACGTCGGTACCCGACGAGCGTGCGGCCGGACGCACGACAACGCGCGGCGCGCCGGTTGACACGACGCCGATGCGTCGGGCTTGCTGGCGCAGACACCGCTCCATCGCCCGGAGCGGCGCAGCCGGAGGGGAGCCCGAGATGGCGGACGCGAAAGAGCGCGAAGCGCGCGAGACCTACGAACGCTTCGTCGCAGTGCGCGACGAGATCGACGCGGGGAAGAAGCCGTGGTCGGTGCTCGCCGACTTCTTCACCGAGGACGCGGCGTACATCGATCCCGCGTGGGGCCGCGTCGAGGGCCGCGAGAGCATCCGCGAGTTCTTCGTGAAGTCGATGGCCGGGCTCACCGGGCACGGCTGGTACACGCCGGAGAACTGGATCACGGTCGACGGGCCGCGCGTGCTGAGCCAGTGGGACCAGGTGCTCGGCAAGGACGCCGACGGCAAGCCGCTCTTCGTCGCCGGGCTGTCGATCCTCTACTACGCCGGCAACGGCCTCTTCTGCTACTCGCACGACATGCTCAACATGGCCCACGTGTTCGAGGTCATGAAGAAGAGCGGCTGGAAGCCCCACGCCGAGATGAACGTGCCGCCGCGCGAGCCGAACCGCGACGTGTCGCTGCCGAAGGCGTGGCGGCACCTCGAGGCGAAGCGGCCGTAGCGCGCGCGGCGCGCGACGTCACCGCGCGAGCTCGATCTCCCGCTGCTGCGGCGGCGGCAGTGAGCGTCGGGGCGAACGCTCTGACGCCTCCAGCCTCCTTGGTCGGCGCGACCGACGCGGGCCTCAGCCCGCCGCCGGCGCGACGGGGACCGGGCGTCAGTCCGCCGCCGGTTCGAGGGCGCGCGCGACGTAGAGCGCGCGCGCGATCTCGAACCGGCGGCGCTCCGCCGCC
>VGTK01000325.1 GCA_016874715.1 Deltaproteobacteria bacterium
GCTCCTGTCGATGAAAATCCGGCCGCGCCCCCGGCGCGAACGGCGACCTCGCCCAGGGCGAGCAGCGCGATGCCGAGAAGGAGCGCCGGCACGGCTCGCAACCGCCGCTCACCATGCGAGGCTCACCGAGCGGCGGCGTGGCCGATCATCTCGCTCCCCGCGCGACCGGGGTGCTGACGCGAGGTGTTCATCAGGAGGACGACCCCGAATCGCTTTCCAGGATTGACACCCACCCACGCGGAGAAGCCGGCGGTGCCGCCGTCCTTGAAGACGATGCGCAGCGGATCGTCCTCCTCTGCGCGAAACGGCCGGACCATCCACGCAAGCGCCTGGAAGAGGACGTCGTCCGGCATGCGGAAGACGGGCCTCTGAGCGAGGGCGATGCCCGCGCGCACGCGCGCCGGGATGGGGACGCCGTCGAGGGACGCCTCGCCGAGGCTCGCCGCCGCGAACCGCGCCATGTCTCGCGCGGTCGAGCGGAGCGCGCCCGGGCGGAGCGCCACGCCGGGCGGGAGATAGCGCACGATCGGGTCGTCGAGGTTCATCTCGCCGGCGTCGACCGCCATGCCAAGCAGCGCGGTGGTGAACACCTCGGTGCGGGGCGGCGCGGATAAAGGGGGACGCGGCGCGGCGGCTCGTTCGGTCACGAGAATGGCCCGCTTGGTCAGGTCCCGTACGTGATACGCCTTGCGCGCTGCGTGGGCGTCCGGGTCAGCCGGCGACGTCGGGCAAGGGCTTCGTCACCCGCGGATCGCGGAGCTTCTGCACCGACGGCGGGTCGTCCCAGCGTCACGCGACTCGCACAGGTGTCGGCGTGCAGTCGACGATACGCTGTCACGGAGCGGACGGCGCCGCTCGATCGCGCGCGGGACGAGGCCGTGGTCGGAATGACCGGCCCCCCGGAGCGACCGTGACGCGGTGAGTGGGTGCCTGAACCGCGCGCTTCGGGTATACTCGCGCCGATTGGACGCCGACGCCGTGCATGCCTTTGTTCGCCGCGATCGCAACGCAACGGAGGATCTGAAGCGTCGCCACTGGGCGGAGAGGTTCCGGGCCGAAGGCTCGGCGGCGACGCTGGCTGCGTCCAGCGCGCTCCGGGAGCATGCCAGGCGCGTCCGGCCAGACTGGCCGACCGACGCCGATCGCACCGACGACCTCGAGCACCACATGGCACTCCGGCGGAAGCTCGATCGGGCGGCGCGTGCCCTCGGCGCTCGCTGAGCTGTTCGCCGCCCTGGGCGCGGCGCTCGGAGAGGCACGGCTACGGTGGTACCTCTTCGGTGCCCAGGCGGCGATTCTCTACGGAGCTGCTCGCCTGACGGCCGACGTCGACGTGACCATCGAGGACGTCGACGTCCCGTCGCGCGCGCTCGTCCCGGCGCTCGAACGAGCCGGCTTCTCTCTCCGCGTCCCGAACGTCGACGATTTCGTGGACCGCACACGGGTCATCCCGATCGCGCACGATGCCACGGGCATCCCGATCGACCTCGTCCTCGCTGGGCCGGGGCTCGAGGAGCGCTTCTTCGCGCGCGTGCGCGAGCACCTGATCGAGGGCGTCGTCGTGCCGGTGGCAAGTGCGGAGGACATCGTGGTGATGAAGGTCCTGGCCAGCCGTCCCAAGGACATGGATGACGTCCGCGCGGTGCTAGCCGCGAACGTGCAGATCGACGTCGGACTGGTCCGCGCGACGCTCCGCGAGCTGGAGATGGTCCTCGACCAGGCGGACTTGCTGCCGGCGTTCGACGACGCCCTCGCCCGGGCACGGCGCTGACGAGACGTCTTCCTCCCCGCTGGACCAGGGGCTCATGCCCCGTCCAGTTCTGGAAGGGAACCACCTCACAGCGGTCAACGCTCCTGTCGATGAAAATCCGGCCGCGCCCCCGGCGCGAACGGCGACCTCGCCCAGGGCGAGCAGCGCGATGCCGAGAAGGAGCGCCGGCACGGCTCGCAACCGCCGCTCACCATGCGAGGCTCACCGAGCGGCGGCGTGGCCGATCATCTCGCTCCCCGCGCGACCGGGGTGCTGACGCGAGGTGTTCATCAGGAGGACGACCCCGAATCGCTTTCCAGGATTGACACCCACCCACGCGGAGAAGCCGGCGGTGCCGCCGTCCTTGAAGACGATGCGCAGCGGATCGTCCTCCTCTGCGCGAAACGGCCGGACCATCCACGCAAGCGCCTGGAAGAGGACGTCGTCCGGCATGCGGAAGACGGGCCTCTGAGCGAGGGCGATGCCCGCGCGCACGCGCGCCGGGATGGGGACGCCGTCGAGGGACGCCTCGCCGAGGCTCGCCGCCGCGAACCGCGCCATGTCTCGCGCGGTCGAGCGGAGCGCGCCCGTGGGCGCCCAGGCGTAGATCGGCCAGGGCGGCGCCGGCTCCCCCGTGGGGCCGTGCCCGCGCGCGAGCCGGGCCCGGGCGTCGCCCCGCACCCGCTCCGCGGTGTCGGTCATCCCGAGCGGCCCCGTGATCCTGGAACGAACCAGCTCGGGCCACGGCTGCCCCGCGTGGTTCGCGATCAAGAGGCCGAGGAGCCCGACGCCGATGTTCGAGTAGCGATAGGGAGCCGGCAGCTTCGCGGGCTCCCAGCGCTCGAAGAACCGCATGAGGTCCGCGACCGTGTAGTGCTCCACACCGCGCATCTCGAGGCTTCGCGGGAGGTCCGGCGGGTCGTCCGGGAGGCCCGAGGTGAAGTCGGCGAGCTCCAGGAGCGTCACGCCGCGCGCGCCCGGGCGGAGCGTCACGCCGGGCGGGAGATAGCGCACGATCGGGTCGTCGAGGTTCATCTCGCCGGCGTCGACCGCCATGCCGAGCAGCGCGGTGGTGAACACCTTGGTGACCGAGCCGATCTCGAAGATCGTCTCCGGGGTGACGGGATCGCCCGCCTCGTTCCGCGTTCCGAAGCTGAAGTAGTGGCTCGTCCCGTCGCGCACGACCGCGACGGCGGCACCCGCGGCGCGTCCCGGCCCGACCAGGGGTGCCATGTACTTCTCGACCAGGGCGGCGATCTCGGGCGGACCCGCCGCAAGCTCGTCTTGCGCCACGCCCGGCGGAGCCGACAGTGCCAGAGCAGCGAGCCCGAAAACGGCCGTGTACACGGCACGGGATCGGGTCACTGCCACCGCCCCGATGTTGCGCGCCGACGAGGTGGAGTCAACACGGCCCGGCACCCACGAGGTCGACGAACCGACACGCCCTGGAGCGTGCGCCGGAAGGGCGACCGTCAATCCTGATCTTAGAAGATCGACTGCAGGATCGGAAGCATGAAGGCGCTGTCGTCCCAGTAGTCCGGTGGCACGGTGCCCCTACCCTCCCCGAGGCCGGCCGCCGGATAGCGGGCAAAGAGGTTCGGGTCCGCGATCGGCGGGCCCGGATCCTTGTCGTAGTGACCGTTTCGGACGACGACGAGATCGAGACTCGGCATGACGTAGAGGAACTGCCCGTCAAAGCCCTGGGCGACGAAGACGTCCGCGGGAAACGGCGCGAAGCCGCGACGGTCAAGCCACCACTGGTAGCCGTAGAACGGAGACGGCGAGTCCTCGTTCGTCGAGTCCCGCACGAACCCTTCGGGGACGAGCTGGCGAGGCCCCCAGCGGCCGCCGCGAGCGTAGAGAAGACCGAACTTTGCGAGCTCGCGCGTCGGCGCATCGATGCAGCAGTAGGTGAGCGTCGTTCCCGGAACGTCGCTCCACCAGTCGACGGGCCCGATGCCGAGGGGGCCGAAGAGCGCCTGTTGCGCGTACTCGGCGGCCGTTCGTCCGGTCGCGGCCTCGATCACCGCCGAGAGGAGCAGCGTGTCCGCGCTCGAGTAGCGCCAGAACGTCCCCGGCGGGTGCTCGAGCGGCTTCGAGAGGACGTAGGCGAGCTGATCCGACTCCGTACTCGCGAGCCGGGCGATGTCGGAGAGCACCGGCTGCGACAGCGAGAAGTCCTCGGTCCACTGGAGACCGGATCTCATCTGGAGCACGTGGCGGAGGGTCATCGGTTCCTTGTCGGTCCCGGCCCAGGACGGGATGAAGCGCGCCATGCTGATGTCGACGTCCTCGATCAGGCCCTGGCCGATCGCGATCCCGACGAGGGCACTCGCGAAGCTCTTCGCCGCCGACCAGCTCGCCGCCCACGAGGTCTCGTCGCGACCCGGCTCGTACCACTCCGCGACGATGACGCGGCGAGGAAGCACAAAGCCGCGATTTGTACAGATGCCCTCTTATCGGACGTCGCGAGCGTGGCTCGACTCTGCTAACGCGCCCGCACAGTACGCAGCGTACAAAGCCGCTGTCAACGGACATC
>VGTK01000326.1 GCA_016874715.1 Deltaproteobacteria bacterium
GCGCCGCAGCGCGACCAGCGCGAGGGGGGCCACGATGAGCAGGTTGTTCGGCCGGATCGCGACCGCGAGCGCGCACGACGCGGAGAACGCGGCGACCGCACCCGCGACCCGCTCGCCCGTCGCCGCGCGCCGCGACGCGCGCGCGAGACACCACAGCGCGCACACGATCGCGAGGCAGCCCGGACCGTGCTGCCACAGCGCCTGCGACGACGTGCCGTACGCCTGGCTGCCGAACGCGAAGGTCAGCGTCGCCGCGAGCGCGAGACCCGGCGAAACGCCGAGCGGCAGGCAGAGCGCGTCGAAGACCACCACGGCGAGCGCCGTCAGCACGGTCGCCGCGGCCTTCTCCAGCGTCCGCGTCACCGCGATCCAGCGCGCGGGATCGGGCTTCTCCGTCCACTGGAGCCAGAGCACCGCGGGCGCCACGATCGGCGTCGCGAGAACGCCGGTCGCGATCGGGTAGAACGACGCCAGGCCGTACGGCGTGAAGCGCACGTAGTAGGCCTGCGGCGTGCCCGCGTGCAGCGCCTTGGCGAAGCGGTCGAGCATCGGCGTGCCGTCGAGCAGCAGCGCGACCGGCATCAGGCGGGCGGGCACGGTGTCGCCCATGTTGAGCGTCTTGCCGTTGCTCGCGTACACCGCGACGCACAGGACGAACAGCAGCAGCGGACGCAGGCGAGACCCCATGCGGCTGCTCCCTTCGCGCATCGCGGGCACGCTGTCGAGTCGCGGCCGCGCGGCGAACGCAGTAGACGGTCGGCGTGCGGCACCCGTCGCGGCCGCGCACGGAGGTCCGTCGTGAGGGGATTCGCCGAGGTCACACAGGTGGGAGAGGGATTCGCCGGCAGCGGCGCCGACGCGGCGCACGTCAACACCGTGCTCGGGCGCAAGGGCGGTCCGGTCGAGACCGCGTGGGCGGTCGCGCTCGCGACGCCGCGGCCGGGGCACCTGCCGTTCGTCGCGGTGCTGCAGCCCGGGCTGCCGGTGAAGCCGATGACGCTGTTCGTGAACAAGGCCGAGCTGCGTGGCGCGCTGCACGAGCGTCTGACGTGGGGTGCGGGCCAGGCCGGCGTGGCGTCGGGGGTCGCGCGCGCGGTCGCCGCCGGCATCGTGCCGCCCGGCGACGCCGACGACCTGCTGCTGATCGCCGCGGTGTGGGTGTCGTGGGAGGCGAGCGACGAGGAAGCGGTGTTCCGCAACAACCGCGACGCCACGTACGCGGCGCTCGAGGCCGGTGCGCGGCTCGCGCCGCCGATCGACGCCGTGGTCGCTGCCGCCGACGCGCCGGCGAACCCCTACTTCCGCAAGTAGCCGGACGCAGCGTCGCGGTACGCACCGAACATCGCGGCACCGAACAGCACGAAGCGGATCTCGGCGAGCGCGCCGGCGTGCGCGGCGCAGGTCTCGATCGAGATACCGGCCGCCTCGTCCGCGGGATAACCGTACACGCCGCACGAGACCGCCGGGAACGCGACGCTCGCGAGCCCGTGCGCGTTCGCCAGCTCCAGCGACGAGCGATACGCGGCGCGCAGCAGCGGCGCCGACGCCTCCGGCCGGGCGTAGACCGGCCCCACGGTGTGGATCACCCAGCGCGCCGGCAGCCGGAAGCCGGGCGTGATGCGCGCCTCGCCGGTCGGACAGCGCACGTCGGGCCGCACCTCCGGCACCGCCGCGCACGCGGCGAGCAGCTCGGGACCGGCGGCGCGGTGGATCGCGCCGTCGACGCCGCCGCCGCCCAGCATGCGCTGGTTGGCCGCGTTGACGATCGCGTCGACGTCGGCCGTCGTGAGATCGCCCTCGGCGATCACCAGCTCGCACGTCGGCGTGAGAACGAAGCGCTCCACGCCGGCGACACTAGCGCGGCGCCGCGGCGGCCGGGAAGCGCCGTCCGCGGGCCGTGCCGCCGCCACGTGCGCGCCCATCGGGCCGTGCTTCCCGCCGAGCTACGCGAACAGCGCCTCGCAGCCCGTCCCGGCGAGCACGCCGTCCACCCACGCGCGATCCGCCGACGACAGCCGGTCGCGCGACTCGCGCAGCCAGCGCAGGCACTTCGCTTGATACGGGAAGGGCTTCTGCTCCCAGCGCGCTCCGTCGATCGTGCACGCGACCTCGTCCGCCCCCGACGCGAGCGCCGCTGCGTTGGCGAGCAGGAACGGGGCGTAGACGCGGCCGATCTCGGCGAGGATCGCGCGCAGCGTGTCGGGCAGCGCGCCGCGCACGACCCAGCCGGACGCCTCGTCGTCGAGCTCGACCCACGACGGGTCGTCCATGCGGTTCGTCCACGAGATCGCGCGCGGCGCCACGTCGACCGCGACGCGCGCCGCGGTCGGGTCGAAGAGCGCCAGCTGGCTCAGCTGGCCGAAGACGCCGAAGTCGCCGCAGCCGGGGCGGTGGCCGAGGAGGTAGGGCACCCGCTCGACGTGATTCGACAGCAGCTCGAGCAGCCGGCGGTAGCTCGACTCGATCACGGGCTTCGTGACCTCGTTCGAGCCGACCACCGCGAGCCGCCCGATCTGCCGCTCGCCGAAGAACTTCGCCGCGAACTCGCGCTGGCCCGCGTCGAGGTCGAGGCGCATGTCGAGCGGCAGCACGCGCGACGCCTTGCGCGCGTCCTCGGCGTAGGCCCAGCGGTAGTGGAACATCGCCTTGGTGAGCCACTCGTCGGCGTAGTCCTCGATCAGCTCGTCGAGGAACGCGATCGCCGGGTCGGACGGGATCACGCTGCGCCCGGCGTACATCTGCTCGAGGCGCCTGATCTGGAAGGTCGAGTCGACCATCGCGCTCGGCGCGGAGCCGTTCTCGCCCGGGATGACCAGCACGGGGATCAGCGCGACCGGCACCGGTGGCAGGTCGCGGGCTCCGTTCTCGCGCAGCAGCCACTGGAACGGGATGTGCCGGTAGCGCAGCACCGCGCGCATCTTGCGGCTGTAGGGGGACCCGTAGGCCCCGACGAGCTTCAGCTCGGGCATCGACATCGCGGCACCTCCGTGGGACGGTGGTACACGCTAGCGGAATTGGCAGTTACCGTGCAATAACCGGAGGCGGAAGGATCGCGATGCAGCTGGGCGTCCCCCACGGCATGCGTGCGCACGATGGCGTCCCCCACGGCATGCGTGCGCACGATGGCGTCCCCCACGGCATGCGTGCGCACGATGGCGTCCCCCACGGCATGCGTGCGCACGATGGCGTCCTCGATCTGTCACCCCGGCTCGCGGGGCTCGCCACGCGCCACACCGGCGACACGCTGGCGCCGCTCGAGCGCGAGGTTCACCCCCCCCTCGCGACGGGGATGAGCACCACGGCCGATCGCCCCGTACAGCGCGTCACGCACGTCGTCGCGACCCTCGAGATCGGCGGCGCCGAGCGCTTCGCGGTCGACCTGGCGATCGCGCAGCGGCGTGCCGGCATCGACGCGCACCTCGTCGCCATGTACGGCGGCGGCCCGCTGCGCGACGTTGCACGCGTGGCGGACGTGCCCTGCGCGACGATCGAGCGCAGCGTGCGCTGGGACCCGGTCGCGTGGAGCCGGCTGGTCGCGCTGCTGCGTGCGATGCGTCCGGACGTCCTGCACCTGCACGACGCGAGCCCGATCCTGCTCGGCGTCCCCGCGGCGCGTGCCGCCGGCTGCCGGACGGTCGTGGGCGTGCGGCACCACGTGCGCCCGATCGGCGCGCTGCGCGAGGTGCTGCTGCGGCGCTGCGAGCGACGGCTCTCGGTCTGCGTCGCGAGCAGCCGTGCGGTCGCGCGCTTCCTCGCGTCGATGGGGCGCGCGGCAGACCTGCCCGTCGTGCACTGCGGCATCGACGTCACCCGCTTTCGGTTTCGCGAGCCGCGCACCGAGGTCGCGCCGCGGATCCTGTCCGTCGGCCGGCTGGACGAGCAGAAGGGACACCTCGTGCTGATCGAGGCGCTCGCGATCCTGCGCCGCACGCATCCCGCGGCGCGACTCGTTCTCGCCGGCGAGGGTCCACTGCGCGCGGCGATCGTCGCCCGCGCCCGCGCGCTCGGGGTCCTCGACGCCGTGGATCTCGCCGGGATCGTCACGGACACCAGAGCACTTCTCGAGCAGAGCGATCTCTTCTGCTTCCCGTCGCTCTGGGAGCCGCAGGGCCTCGCCCTGCTCGAAGCGCAGGCGGCCGGCGTGCCCGTGGTCGCGTCCGCGCTGGACGGGATTCTCGAGACCGTGCAGGACGGCGAGACCGGCGTGCTGGTGCCGGCGGGCGACCCGGCGGCGCTGGCGCGCGCTCTCGGCGCCCTCGCCA
>VGTK01000327.1 GCA_016874715.1 Deltaproteobacteria bacterium
CTCACGACGCGCCGCACGGGAATCCCGTCCACCTCTTCGTCCGCGGTCTCCCCGTCCTGCCGCTGCGGATCGAGCGCCCGCGCGAAGACGGCGACCGCGTGTCCCCGGGCCGCCAGGGCCTCCGCCTGCTCCTTCGCTACCTGCTCGACCCCGGCCGTCTCGACCGGCGGGTATCCGTGCACGACGACGGCGATGCGCACCTGCGGCTTTTAGCGGACGCCACCCGCGCGGCCAACGCGGCGGCGCGGTGCGCCTGCGGTGGACCCGCGGCACCGCCGTTCTCGTGCTCGCCCGGCGGGGGACGGCCGTGCTAGGACCCGCCATCGCGAGTCCCCTTCCGTGGCCCAATCCCGACCTCAGAGCGACACCTCCCCGCTGCCCGGGCTGCGCCTCCTCGCCCTCTGCTTCTTCCTCTCGGGCATGGGCAGCCTCGCCCTCGAGGTCGTGTGGACCCGCCAGCTGCGGCTGATCTTCGGGTCGACGACGCTCGCCGCGAGCACGATCCTGGTGGCGTACATGCTCGGACTCGGCATCGGCGGACTCGCCGGCGGCCGGCTATCCGGCCGCATCCGCGACGGCGTCCGCGCATACGGCTGGATCGAGATCGCGATCGGCGCCTATGCCCTCGCCGTCCCCTGGCTCCTGCTCGCCCTGCCGCAGCTCGACCGCAGCCTGCTGCACGGCCTGTCCTTCTGGCCGGCGGCGCTGCTCCGCTTCGTGGTCGCCCTGCTGCTGCTGCTCGTGCCGACGGTTCTGATGGGAGCGACCCTGCCCATCCTCGTCGCCGCACTCGTGCGCCGCGATCCGCGCGTGGCGAGCAACACCGGTCTCCTCTACGGCCTCAACACCTTCGGCGCCGTCGCCGGCGTCTTCCTCGCGACCTTCGTGCTCTTTCCGACGCTCGGCCTCGCGCGCACCAACGCGTTCGGCGCGCTGCTCGACGTCGCGGTCGGGGTGCTCGCGCTGCGCGCGGTCGCACCCCGCGTCGCTGCCTGGCGCGCCGCACCCGAGGGGGCTGCCGAGACCGTCGGCGGCGCGCGGGAGGCAGGCGCGCCGCTCCTGCCGGTCGGTGCGCTGCTCGCGACCTACGCCACCGTCGGGTTCACGGCGCTGCTCTACGAGGTCGCGTGGACGCGGGCGCTGGCGGTCGTCCTGGGCTCGTCGATCTACGCCTTCTCGTCGATGCTGGGATCGTTTCTCACCGGCATCGCCGCCGGCAGCCTGCTGTTCCGGCGCTGGATCGACCGCACCGCGCAACCGCTCCTGCTGCTCGAGGTCGGGCTCGCAGCACTCGCCGCCCTCGGCCTGGTGACGACGCTCGCCCTGCCCCACTTGCCGGCCCTGCTGCTCGCCTGGATCTTCACCCGAGGCCTCGAGACCGCGCACTTGCCGGTCGCACAGATCGGGCTGTCGATGCTCGCCATGCTGCCGCCGACGCTGATCCTCGGCGGGCTGTTTCCGCTCGTCACACGCCTGCTGGCGCACGGCACGGACGACGCCGGCGAGGCCGTCGGCAAGGTCTACTTCGCGAACACCGTGGGCTCCGCGACCGGGGCGTTCTGCACCGGATTCGTCTTCATCCCGCTGCTCGGGCTGCGCGACACGCTGGCGCTCGGTGCGATCGTCAACCTCGGCGTGACGGGCGTGCTCCTGCTCGTCACGCGCCGCGACCGGCGATCCGCCGTCCCCGGAATCGCGGCGCTGGCAGCCGCGGCCCTGCTCTGCGTCGTGCCGATTCCGTTCGACCGGACCGCGCTCACGCGCGGCGTGTTCCGCAGCCCGGAGAGCGAGCTCGACTTCGGCCTGCCCTTCCAGGCGCTGGACGGCCTCCGCGACCAGGATCTGCTCTACTACCGGGATGGCCTGAACTCGACCGTCTCGGTCGAGCGCGACGGTGCGGTCACCATGCTGCGCGTCAACGGCAAGATCGACGCGTCGGACTTCATCGACATGCCGACGCAGGTCCTGCTCGGGCAGGTTCCCCTCCTGTTCGGCCCCCCTGCGAAGAAGGTCCTGGTGATCGGCTACGCGTCCGGCGTGACGACGGGGTCGGTCGCACGCCATCCCGAGGTCGAGCGCATCGACGCGGTCGAGATCGAGCCCGCGATCGTCGAGGCGTCGCGCTTCTTCGACGCACAGAGTGGACGCCCGCTGGAGGATCCCCGCGTCACGCTGACCCTCGACGACGCGCGTGCCCACCTCGCGTCGTCCGGCGAGCGCTATGACGTGATCATCTCCGAGCCGTCGAACCCGTGGATGAGCGGCGTCTCGAACCTGTTCACGCGCGAGTTCTTCCGGATCGCGCACGACGCGCTCGAGCCCGGCGGCAGGCTCCTGCAGTGGGTCCAGCTGTACTCGCTCGAGCCACAGGCGCTGGCGTCGATCCTCGCCGCGGTACGGAGCGAGTTCGGCTTCGTGTACGCCTTCGCCCACGGGCGGAACAGTCCCGACATGTTGCTGCTCGCGAGCGACCGTCCGCTCGAGCGCGACGATCTGCCGCACTGGGAACGGCTCGACCCCGCGGTACGCGCCGATCTGCAGCGCGTCGGCACGTTCTCGACCGAGGACCTCTGGAGCCTGATCGGTCTGCTGCCCGAGCACGTCGAGGCGCTCGGCGCGCGTGCCGACGCCGTGAATGCCGACGACAACCTGCGCATCGAGCTCGACACGCCGCGCATGCTGCACGTCGAGACCGTCCTGCCGAACTGGGCGGCGTTCGCGGAGCTGGCACCGCTCGGTGCGCTACCGCTCCTCGAGCAGGTCGGGGAGCCGCTCGACCCCGATCGCCTCGGGCGGCTCGCGCTGGCGTATGCGCAGCGCCGCGGCTCGATGGACGTCGCGACGAGAATCCTCGAACGCGCAACGGCCGGCGGCCCCAACGGTCCGTCGATCGCCGCCGCCGTGCTGGTCGCACGCGAGATCGACCAGGAGGGCCGTCTGTCGACCGACGACGTGATGGCGTCCCTCGACCAGGCGGTGGCGCTCGCACCGCGCGACACGGAGGTGCTGATCGTCCGCGGCGAGGTCGCGATCGAAGCCGATCGTCCCGAAGCGGCTCTGGCGAGCGCCGACGCGGCCCTCGCCATTCGCCCCGGCGACCTGCGCGCCGCGGCGCTCCGCGTCCGGGCGCTCGCAGCGCTCGATCGTGCGGAAGATGCGCGCACGCAGCTCCAGCCGCTGCTCGCGACGCCGGTCGTCACGTACGATCCCGAGCTGCTGCAGTTCGAAGGTCGCCTGGCCGTCGCCACCGGCCGGCACGCGGAAGCGGTACCGGCGCTCGAGCGCTACCTTCGTGAGCGCAACGCCAACTGGGTCGAGGGCTGGGGGCTGCTCGCCCAGGCGGAGACCGCGCTCGGGAACTCGAGCGCAGCGGCGGCCGCGACGGCCAACGCGGAGCGCACCGCGCGCAACCAGGTCGTCCTTCTCCACCGCCAGGCACGTGCGGCCGCGTGGCGCGGCGACCGCGAGCAGAGCGCCGAGCTGCTGGACATGGTCTTGACGCTGGACCCGGAAAACGCGGCGGCGCGGGCCGATCGCGATGCGCTCGAGAGAGGGCCGGCGGACCTCTAGCGAGCCCACCGGGCGCTGCCGTCACGTCAGCGCGCGATCTGCTCGAGGAGGCGCACGAAGGCTGCCCAGCCCGCCCCTTCGCGCATCGCGTCGATGGCGGCGGGCGAGAAGCGCAGCCCCTGCCGCACGCGCTCGAGCGCGTCCGCGAGTGCGGACGGGTCGCCGGGCGCGACGAGCAGACCGGTCTCGCCCTCGCGCACCGCCTCGTCGAGCCCACCGACCCGTGTGGTCACCACGCCACGGCCGTGCGCGTAGGCCAGCGGGACCACGCCGGATTGCGTTCCCGAACGATATGGCAGCACGACGACGGTCGCGGCGGCGAGGTAGCGCGCGACGTCCTCGGCCGGCAGGTAGCGGTCGTCGATCCGCACCCGGCCGGCGAGCGGGGGGGCCGCCACCGCTCGATCCGCCGCCGTGCGGTCGACGTACCACTCGCCGGCGATGACCGCGCGCCAGCGCGGCCCGGACTCGCCGAGCCGCGCGAGCGCTTCGAGCAGCACGTCGACGCCCTTGTACTCGCGCACGTAGCCGACGAAGACGAAGAGCACTTCCCCTTCCGCGAGGCCGAGTTCCGCACGCGCGCGGGACTCGGCGACACGCGCGACGGTCGTCGCCGCCGGCGCCGGGTGCGGCACGCGACGGATCTCGCACCGCGCGCCGAGCGCCTCGAGCGCG
>VGTK01000328.1 GCA_016874715.1 Deltaproteobacteria bacterium
GACCACGGCGGGCGCCGCGTCGGCGACCGGGGCGTCCCCAGCGGGAGCCGCGGCGTTTTCACTCGGCGCGGTCGCTGCCTGCTCGGCGGGGGCGGCATCGCCAGCGCGCGCCGCGGCGCCGCCGTCGATCGGCGCGCTGAGCGGCGGCGGCTCGTCGGGCAGCGTGTCGGCGATCGAGGTCGTCAGGTGCTGCGTCGAGTTCCACGTTAGGAAGAGCGACGTGACCATGAAGATCACCGCCGTCCACGTCGTGAGCCGCGTCAGCAGGTTGCCCGCACCGCTCGACCCGAAGATGGTCTGGCTCGAGCCGCCGAACACGGCGCCGATGTCGGCGCCCTTGCCCGTCTGCAGGAGCACGACGACGATCAGAACGAAGCACGCGACGACGTGCAGGACCGTGATGATGATGGACATCTCTTCCCCGATCAGAACGCCGCGCTAGGCGCGGTACTCGACGATACGTGTGAAGCTCTCGACCTCGAGGCTCGCGCCGCCGACCAGCGCGCCGTCGATGTCGGGCTCGGCCATGAGGCCGTCGACGTTGTCCGGCTTGACGCTGCCGCCGTAGAGGATGGCGATCGCGTCGGCGGGCAGGCCGAGGTCGCGCAGCAGGCCGCGGATCTCGCCGTGGACCTCCTGCGCCTGCTCTCGGGTGGCGACGCGGCCCGTGCCGATGGCCCACACCGGCTCGTAGGCGACCACGATCTTCGATCCCGCGTCGTTGCCGAGGCCGTTCAGCGCGGCGTCCACCTGGCGCTTGACCACCTCGAGCGTGCGACCCGCGTCGCGCTCGGCCAGCGTCTCGCCGACGCAGACGATCGACGTGAAGCCGTGCTTGAGGGCGGCCTCGACCTTCTTGCGGACGACTTCGTCCGTCTCGCCGAAGATCTCGCGGCGTTCCGAATGGCCGAGGATGACGTGCCCCACGCCGAGGTCGGCGAGCATGACGGGCGAAACCTCGCCGGTGAAGGCGCCCTTGTCGGCCCAACTCATGTTCTGGGCGGCGACGACGATTCGCGTGCCGGCGACCGCCTCGCGGACGGTGGCGAGCGCGGTGCAGGGCGGGGCCAGAACGACGCCACGGTCGCTCCTGCTGCCGACCCGCGCGGCGAGACCGCTCGCGAGATCCTTCGCCTCGGCGATCGTGCCGTGCATCTTCCAGTTGCCGGCGAGAATGGGAGTCCGGGCCATCGAGCCTGCCCCTTAAGCAGAATGCCGGCCGGTGGGCCAGTCGGCGGGTTGCACGGATCAGCCCTCGAGGGCCGCGACGCCGGGCAGGGTCTGGCCCTCGAGGAACTCGAGCGAGGCGCCGCCGCCCGTCGAGATGTGCCCGATCCGGTCGGCGACCCCGGCCTGGGTGACCGCGGCGACCGAGTCGCCGCCGCCGACCACGGTGAAGGCCTGCCGCGCGTTCGCGACCGCGTGCGCGACGGCGACCGTACCGGCGGCGTAGGCCTCGATCTCGAAGATCCCCATCGGCCCGTTCCACAGCACCGTCCTGGCCTGCGCGATCTCCGCGGCGTAGCTCGTGCGGGTCTTCGGACCGATGTCGACGCCGAGCCAGCCGTCGGGGATGGGGGCGTCGCTCGTCGTCCGGCAGTCGGCGCCGGCCTCGGGCCTGGTCGCGATCTCGTGGTCCAGGGGCAGCAGCAGACGGACGCCCCGGGCCTGTGCCTGCTCGAGCGTGGTCCGCGCCAGATCGACCTTGTCGGCCTCGACGCGCGAGCCGCCGATGGCGCTGCCCTGCGCCCTGAGGAAGGTGTAGGCCATGGCGCCGCCGATCAGCAGCGCGTCGACCCGCGGCAGAAGGTTGTCGATCACCGAGATCTTGTCCGAAACCTTGGCGCCGCCGAGGATCGCGACGAACGGTCGGGCAGGCGAATCGAGCAGCGCACCGAGGTGCTGCAGCTCGTCGCGCAGCAGGAAGCCGGACGTCCGGACCGGAACCAGCGCCGCCATGCCGGCGGTGGAGGCGTGCGCCCGGTGCGCCGCGCCGAAGGCATCGTTCACGTAGACGTCGGCGAGCCTCGCGAGGCTCGCGGCGAAGGTCGGGTCGTTCTTCTCCTCGCCACCATGGAAGCGCAGGTTCTCGAGCATCAGGACGTCGCCCCTGCCGAGCGCTGCGACCGCCTTCTCGGCATCGGCGCCGACGCAGTCGGGTGCCAGGGCCACGGGCTTGCCGAGCAGCTCGCCGAGGCGCTTCGCTGCCGGAGCGAGGCTCTCCCGCGGGTCGACCTTGCCCGTGGGGCGTCCGAGGTGGGATGCGAGCACGACCCGCGCGCCGCGCTCGATCGCGTGGCGGATCGTGGGCAGCGCGCCCCGGATGCGCGAGTCGTCGGTGATGCGCCGCGCGCCGCCCTGGTCCTCGAGCGGGACGTTGAAGTCGACGCGGATGAAGGTCCTCTTCCCGTCGAGGTCGACCTGATCGATGATCTTCATGGAAAAGCTCTCGTCTGGGGATGGGCGAAGAATCCCGGCTCGGATCCGTCAAAGGAGGGTATTGTGGCGGGCGAGCGAAGGGGACGCGACAACCTGCGACCCGGTTCGCGACCATGGGTCGGGGTCCCGCGGAAGTCAAGGACGCGATTTGTCGGGCGTGCGCACGTTGACCTTCGCGCCGCGCGGAGCTTTACTGTCGTCCGTCGTGCGGTTGGGGAGGGTTTGGTGGGGGGATGATCGAGCACCTTTTCTCGGGCACGGGTCCCGTCGTACTCGCGGTGCTGTGGCTGCTGATCGGATGTTCCGCCGCGGCCTGGGGCATCACGTTCTACAAGCTCGGGCAGATCAGGCGCGCGCGAAAGCAATCAGAGCGCTTCGTCGAGGTCTTCTGGGACTCGAACAGCCTCAGCAGCATCAACACGGCGAGCCTCGAGTTCAAGCAGAGTCCCGTCGCGCAGGTCTTCCGGGCTGGCTACCAGGAGCTCGTCCGGCTCACGCGCGGCAAGCGCGGCGACGACGAGTCCGAGACGGAGCTCGGCGGCTCGGCGAACGTCGAGCGCGCGATGCGCCGGGCGACCAACCAGGAGGTGACCAAGCTCGAGCGGGCCCTCACGTTCCTCGCCACGATCGCTTCGACCGCGCCGTTCATCGGCCTCTTCGGCACCGTGTGGGGCATCATGAACGCGTTCCGCGGGCTCTCGACCGCGCAGACCTCGAGCATCCAGGCGGTCGCGCCGGGCATCTCCGAGGCGTTGATCGCGACCGCGGTCGGGCTCGCCGCCGCGATCCCGGCAGTGGTCGCGTTCAACCACTTCAACCGCGAGGTCCGCGTCCTGCACGCGGACATGGACAACTTCTCGTCCGAGTTCCTGAACATCGCCGAGCGCCACTTCCTGAAGTGAAGCGGACAGGTCGAGGGGGTTGAAGATGGCCTTTGACGCAGGAGATCGATCCGCCGGCTCGATGTCGCAGATCAACGTCACGCCGCTGGTCGACGTGATGCTGGTGCTGCTCGTCATCTTCATGGTGACAGCGCCGATCCTTCAGCAGGGCGTGTCGGTCGACCTGCCCGACGCACGCGCCGGGGCGCTCAGCGGCAAGGACGATCAGCTCGTGGTGTCGGTCACCAAGAAGGGCAGCCTCTACCTGAACGACACCGCGATGTCGGCCGTCGACCTCCAGGCGAAGCTGCGCACGATCGCGGTGCAGCGTCCGGATGGGCAGGTGTTCGTCCGCGCGGACAAGAGCGTGCCGTACGGCGACGTGGTTGCGGTGATGGCTGCGATCAAGCAGTCGGGTATCCGCCGCGTCGGGATGGTCACCGCGCTTCCGCCGGGCGACGATTGACGCTCGCGTCGGCTTCGCCGACCACGAAGCGATGAAGACTCACCCGTGCGTTCGTCCAGTGGTCGCCTGAGCCGCCCCCCATCGATTCTCACCGAGCGGGGCTTCGATCGTCGCCTGGCGGCGATGATCGCGATCGCCTTCACGGCACACCTGCTGATCCTCGGCGTGTCCATCTTCGTGGGCGAGTTCAGCGTGCGGCCGCCGACCCCGCCGGAGGCCTACTCCGTCGAGGTGGTGAGCGAGGGCGAGCTGGGCGGACACCTGCCGTCGGGGCTGCCCAAGCTCGACCTGGGCGGCAACGAGCCGCCCAGAAAGGTCGCCAGGGCAGCACCGAAAGCGGAGCCGCCGCCTCCGCCAGCGCCGGAGCCGGAGCGACCTGCAGAGCCCGAGCCGCCACCGCCGGAGCCGCCCGCCGAGCCGCGTCCGCCC
>VGTK01000329.1 GCA_016874715.1 Deltaproteobacteria bacterium
GTTCGCGAGCGTGCGGCGCAACGGCGTCCAGTTCGCGAGCGTGCGGCGCAACGGCGTCCAGTTCGCGAGCGTGCGGCGCAACGGCGTCCAGTTCGCGAGCGTGCGGCGCAACGGCGTCCAGTTCGCGAGCGTGCGGCGCAACGGCGTCCAGTTCGCGCAGTCGACGTTCACCGTCACCACGTTCGGCGTGAGCTTCCTGACCGGAGCCTCCGGCACGTACATCTTGCAAAACTTTCCTCAGGCGGGACGGAGCACCACCGTCCGGTGGGTTCAGGGCGCGCAGAACTTCGTCATCACCGACACCACCGGCGGAGGCGGGACGACGGCCGAGGCGCGCTTCTTCAACAACCTGATCTGCGGTGGAGCCGCGTTCACCTCGACCCTGTCGGCAAACGGCTTCGTGTGGAGCGCGTTCTCCGGCTTCTTCTCGCCCTACCAGACGGTGAACCGCACCTTGCTGGGGCCCTTCACCAGCAGCAACGGGAACTGCGGCAGCATCACGTACTCGTTCACGCTCCCGGTGACGCCCGGACGGCGGCACGTGCTCTTCCAGGATTTCGTCGGCGGCTCGCCCGTTCTCGCCATCGAGGACGAGGGGCCGGTGGGCGGTCCGCTGGGCGAGGGCGAAGCCGCGTCGCTCGAGGACGAAGCCGCGTCGCTCGCGGAAGGCGCCCCGACGGTCTCGATCCCGGGCGAGGCGATCGGAGGCGACGCCGCGCTCGGCGCGGCGCGCTGAAGACGCGGCCGCGTCGTCCGCTTGCGCTTCCGCCGGTCCCTTGATGTAGGTCGCGCCCATGACCGTGCCGTCCAGCGACGCCCGCCTGTTCGACGTCATGTACACCTGCCGCGCGATGCGGCGCCTCAAGCCCGACCCGGTGCCCGAGGAGACGCTGCTGCAGCTGGTCGACGCAGCGCTGCAGGCGCCGAGCGGCTCGAACGCGCAGAACTGGCGCTTCGTGATCGTCCGCGACCGCGCGCAGAAGGAGCGCATGCAGGCGCTCTGGCGGAAGAGCTGGAACTTCTACCTCGACACGGTCGCCGCGGCCGACGCGCGGCCCGGCGAGGACCTGGCGGCGAGGAAGCGCATGCTCGCGGCGGCGTCCTGGCAGCTCGAGAATTTCCTCGACATCCCGGCCTTCGTCTGTGTGTGCGTCGCGCGCGACGAGCTGATGGCGAAGGTGATGGCGTCGCCGTCGACGATGATGAAGCTGGTGAGCCACTTCGGCGTCGGTGGTGTCGCGCGCCTCGCGACGAGCATGGGCCGCGTGGGCGGCCTCGCGGATGGCGCGACCGCCTATCCCGCGGTGCAGAACCTGCTGCTCGCGGCGCGCTCGCTCGGCCTCGGCGCGGTGCTCACCACGCAGCAGTTCTTCCTGCCGGGCGAGTTCGAGAAGGTGCTCGGCCTGCCGCCGACGGTCACGCTCGCGGCGATCATCCCGGTCGGCTGGCCGACCGGGAAGTTCGGGCCGACGACGCGCCCGGACGCGCGGAGCGTCACGAGCTGGGACCGCTATGCTTGATCGCGGCGGCGGCCGCTGACCGGCCCCCGCCCGGGGGACCGCACTCGACCCGGTACACGGCCCACGGCGCGGGCGGCAGGACCTGGGTCAGACCGAAGCGCTGGCGCAGCGCGCGCTCGAGCCCGGGCAGGAACGCCCGCCGGGGTGCCCGCTGCATCGACACGTAGACCGGACGCCCGCTCCGGCACAGCTCCTCGATGCGCGCAACGACGCGCGCCGGCTGGAACCCGGCGACGATCGCCTGCTCGATCCAGCCACCACGCGCCGGGTCGTGCTCGAGCGGCTGCCGGGCGCGGGTCCGGATCGTCAGCATGTGCTCGTCGATCCGCAGCGGGATCCAGATGCGATCCGCACCGTCGCGGCGCAGCACGCGGTCGAAGAGGAGCGGGCTCGTGTAGGCGAGCACCGCCGCGTTCGGCTCGGTCGTCGCGGCGATCTTCTCGAGCGTCGCCGTGTCGCCGTACGGATCGAGCTTGCGGCCGAGGAACTCCGGTCCCATGGAAGTCAGGAGCAGCAGCGAGCCGGCGAGGAGCGCTCCCCCGAGCCGTCGCGTCCAGGCGGGTGCCGTACCCGCGAGCGCGAGCGACATCGTCGCCGCGAGCAGCGGTAGCAGCGGCAGCATCAGCCGGTTGGTCGGGTTCGAGTACGTTGCGAGCACGCCGGTGAAGAGCACCGTCGTCAGCCACGTGAACGCACACAGCCGGCGCGCGGCAGGGCCGAGCCGCAGCGCGACCAGCGTTCCGAGGACGAGCAGCACGCCCCCGGTCCACGGATGGAACGCCCCGTCGCCGACGAGCTGCGCTCCGTACGTGACGAGATTGCTCGGCCGCTCGTGCGGGCGCGCCGCGGTCGCCTGGCCGAGCGCGAAGCCGGCGAACGGCGCCCAGTAACCGTAGCCGCTGCGCAGCGGGCTGCCGAACAGCCGTGCGTTCATCGCGAGGAGCGGCGCGACGCCGAGCAGCACGCCGCAGGCGGTCGCGGTCGCGCGGCGCAGGCGTTCGCGCAGGTCGGCCTGCGGCAGCAGGAACGTCGTCGCGCACACCGCGGCCGCGACGAGCGCGAGCGGCTGGCGGATGCACACCGTGAGGCCGCACGCGACGCCGAGGGCCACGCGCTCCGCCGTGCCGGCACGTCGTCGCAGCACGGCGACGGTCCATGCCGCGATCCAGGCGACGGCCGCGGTCGCGGGCACGTCGCTGATCACCGCCCGCGACCACAGCACGTGCAGCGGCGACACCGCGACGACCAGCGCCGCGGCGAGGCCCGTGGCATTGCCGCCCGCGCTCCGTGTGAGGACGAACGTCCCGGCGATCCCGGCGAGTGCGCAGAGCAGGACGACGCGCACGCCGCTTCCCGGCGCCGTGCCGGTGAGCGGCGTCGCGGCCGCGAGCAGCAGCGACATGCCCGGCGGGTAGCGCGGCGGATAGGCGTCACCCCCGATCCACAGGCGGTAGCCGCGGCCTTCGGCGAGGCTTCGCGCCGCCTCCTCGTACTCGAGCGCGTCGGGACGCGGACGCAGGTCCGGGACGTCGGCCGGCGACGTCCACCGCAACGCGGTCGCGAGCGCCAGCACCGCGAGCAGCGCCGTCGCGGCGAGGGCGCCGCGGCGGCGGGGCCCGCTCAGAGCGTCGCCGCGTCCGCCACGTCGGGCGATGCGGCGGCGCTGCCGACGAGCCCCGCATCCTCGAGCAGCCGACGCTGCGTGGCGGGGCTGCGGTAGAGGAAGTCGCCGGGCAGTCCGAGACGCACGCACGCCTGGCGGTGCGGCGCGTCCTCCGTCGCGAAGCGGTCGGCGACGCGGCCCGCGACCTTCAGCGCGATGCGGTCGGCGCGGCCGAGGTCGTGCTCCGGACCGAAGCCGAGCCGCTCGCGCACCAGCGGCGGCAGGATCGAGATCGACGCACGCGCCAGCGCGCGGTGCAGGAAGCCCGGCAGGATCGGCGCCGCGCGCCCCGACTCGATGATGCCGACGAACTCGTTCACGATCGCGTGCGGCTCGAAGCGGTGCGCGCGGCGCTCCATCATGGCGAGGAAGTCGTCCGGCGAGCGCGGCGCCTCCTGCACGCCGTACAGCCGGCCGAGCACCGCGCCCTCGCGGTAGAACTGCTCCTGGTCCTCGTGCGACACCGGCGCCACGAAGCGGTCGTAGGCGTTCAGGAAGCCGTAGCCGGCGGTCGCGGCGACCCAGTCGAGCAACTCGGGATCGAGCGCCGTGTAGGCCTCGCCCGCGGGCGTGTTGCCCTTGACGTGCGCGTGCATGCGATTGACGCCGCCGATGACCTTGCGCGCGGCGCTCGCCGGCCCGTACACGCCGACCAGCGCCGCGATGCCGGTGCGCTGCGAGCGTCCGATCGGGTCGGCCTTGTACGTCGAGTGGTCCCAGACGCCCGAGCGGATGCGCGCGTCGGCGAACTCGAGCAGCACCGCCGCGACGCCGCCGACGCCGAGCGCGACCGGGTTCTTGTAGATCCGCCAGTGGACCGAGTCGGGCGGCAGGTAGGCGCGCTCGCCGGGCGGCGTCGCGAAGTCGATCTTCCAGCCGAGGTAGGATTCGGGAAACATCAGCACGCTCCGCAGGACGGTCAGGGCCGGCATTCGGTCTGCCAGACCGCACGCTGCTCGTCGAGCGGGCGGGCGCGCGGGCGCGGCGTGGCCGTTGCGCTCGCCTCGCGTGTCGTCGCGGTGCGCGCCGG
>VGTK01000330.1 GCA_016874715.1 Deltaproteobacteria bacterium
TCAGCCGCCAGCGCGTCTCGCTCGCGCCGATCACCGGGGCCGCGAGCACCTGGCGCAGGATCGCGTCGTACGTCGGCGCCAGGTGCCCGTAGAGCGCGAAGAGCTGGTCCCACAGCGTCTGCGTGTCACAGCGTCCTTGTCCGACTCATGCAGCATCTCGAGATGCGTCGGCGTCTCGCCTACGGGGCGAAAGCCGAGCCGCTCATAGAGCCGCCGCGCTGGGTTTCGATGGAATACCTGAAGACGCACGGGGACACCCCGTTCGGCGGCCTCGCATAAGACCGAACGAACGATGTCGGTGCCCAGGCCACGGCCCTGCACTTCAGGCGCCAATTCGACGCTCGCCAAGAAGACCTCGTCGGCTCGGCGGTCGAGTTTGAGCAGCCCGATCGGTTGGTCCGCGGACATGATCACCGACACGCCGGACGGATCGAAACCCGCGCGGAAGCGTTCTCGTTGGTCCGCCTCATCCCAGCCCCACACCGCTTCAACGTGCTCGCGCATCGCCGCCCGATGGATCTTGTACAGTGCGATCGAGTACGCTGGATCGGAAGGCGATCGGCCACCCGCACGACAGGTGGCTCGCACCCGAACGACCCACCGCGGCGTCCCCCCTCAGATCACTCCCTTCTCCTTCAGCTCCGCGACCCGCTCCCACGACCACCCGAGCTCGTCGACCAGCACCTGCTCCGTGTGCTGCCCGAACTCCGGCGCCGGTCCCGCGATGCGCGACGGCGTCTCCGAGAGCCCGATCGGCAGGTTCAGCATCTTCAGCGTCCCGAGCGAATCGTGCTCGACGTCGGCGACGAGGCCGTTCGCCTGGACCTGCGGATCGTTCGGCAGGTCGGACACGCTGTTCACGTAGCTGAAGATGAAGTCGCCGCCGTCGGTCAGCGCGTGCGTCCACTCGTCGCGCGTCCGCGACGCGAAGACCTCGTCGAGGATGCCGATCAGCTCCGCGGCGTTCATGCCGCGGTTCATCATCGTGCCGTACTTCTCGTCGGTCGCGAGCTCGGGCTTGCCGATCACGCGCGTGAAGTCCGCCCACCAGCGGTCGGCCTGCGGCATCGCGAACGCGAGCCACCTGTCGTCCTTGCAGCGGTAGTGGTTCCAGAGCGGGTTGAACGCGAGCTGCCGCGACGGGCGCGGCATCTCGCCGCCGAGCATGAGCCGCGACGACATCGAAAGGCCCTGCAGCCAGGTCATCGCGCCGAGCAGCGAGACGTCCACCTCCTGCCCGATGCCGAAGCGCTCGCGCGCCAGCAGTGCGGTGATGATGCCGAAGGCGAGCATCGTGCCGGCCATCTGGTCGGCGATCGCTCCCTGGATCGCAACCGGCGGCGTGTTGGGCTCGCCGGCTGCGAACATGATCCCGGAGCGCGCGAGACCGAGGTAGTCCATGCACGGGCGTTCCGCGTCCGGGCCCTTGCGCCCGAAGCCGCTGCCGTTGCCGTAGATGAGCTTCGGGTTGATCGCGCGTAGCGTCGCGTAGTCGAGGCCGGCGCGCGCGGCGGCACCCGGGCGGAAGTTCTGCACGAAGACATCGGCCTTCTTCACCAGCTCGTGCACGATCCCGCGCGCCTCGGGCTGCTTCAGATCCAGCGCGATCGAGCGCTTCCCGCGATTGTTCGCCTCGAAGTAGAAGTTCGGGAAGCCGCTGAGATCCAGGCCCGACGCGCGCAGCACGCCGCGGCCGGGGTCGCCGCCGACGCGCTCCTCGATCTTGATCACGTCCGCGCCGAGGTCGCTCATCATCAGCGCCGAGATCGGTCCCTGCTGCCAGATCGTCCAGTCGAGTACGCGAATTCCTTCGAGCGGTAGCGGCATGGTGCGTAACCTCCAGCTCCCTCTCCTCCCACGTCTCCGCGCCACCGGACAAGCGGTCCGCGCGCGCAGCGCGCGGCCGAGCGCCAGCGAGCAGTGGAGTGGGGCCCCGTCGGGCTCCGCCCGATGGGGCGAGGAGACAGGTCTCCTCGCCCGACCGAAAATGCGGGACGACACGACCCCGCGCGCGCAGCGCGCGGCCGAGCGCCAGCGAGCAGTGGAGTGGGGCCCCGTCGGGCTCCGCCCGATGGGGCGAGGAGACAGGTCTCCTCGCCCGACCGAAAATGCGGGACGACACGACCCCGCGCGCGCAGCGCGCGGCCGAGCGCCAGCGAGCAGTGGAGTGGGGCCCCGTCGGGCTCCGCCCGATGGGGCGAGGAGACAGGTCTCCTCGTTAGACTAGACAAGCGCGGCGCGCATGGGCTTGATGGGCGGCCATGGAGAAGATCAACACCGTCACGGGCACCTGCACGCCGGACGAGCTTGGCCGGACCCTGGTCCACGAGCACCTGCTGGTCGGCTACCCGGGCTGGCAGATGGACGCGCTGGCGCCGCGCTTCGAGCGCGCCGAGGCGAGGAAGCGTGCGGTGGAAGCCATGCACCGCCTGCAGGAGTTCGGCGTGTCGACGTTCCTCGACCCGTGCCCGATGGACCTTGGACGCGACCCCGAGTTCATGGCGGAGGTCGCGCAGGCGTCGGGCATGCGCATCATCTGCACCACCGGCGCCTACTTCGAGGAGCAGGGCCTCACCTTCACGTTCCGCAACCTGCCGCTCGACGACATCACGGCGATCTACGAGAAGGAGATCACCGAGGGCATCGGCGGGACCGGCATCAAGGCCGGGCTCATCAAGATCGCGACCGGCGCGCACCACGTGTCCGACTACGAGCGCAAGCTCCTGGTCGCCGCGGGACGTGCCGCCGCACGGTGCGACGTGCCGCTGATCTCGCACACGCAGGAAGGGAGCTGCGGTCTCGACCAGATCGAGATCGTGACCGCGGAAGGCGTCGCCCCGCACCGCATCCTCGTCGGACACTCCGACGGCATCGACGACCCGGAGTATCACCGCCGCATCGTGAGCGCGGGCTCCTACATCGGCTTCGACCGCCTCGGCATCACGGTGATCCTGCCCGACGAGATCCGCGTCAAGAACATCGCCCGGCTGGTCGCCGACGGCTGCGGCGGCCACGTCTGCCTGTCGCACGACTCGAACTGCGGCGCGTGGCTCGGCCGCCCGGTGTTCGGCCCCGGCGTCGTCGTGGACCCGTCGGTGATCCCCACCCTGATGCCCGACTGGACGCCGACCCACCTCTTCGAGCGCGTCATCCCGATGATGCGCGACGCCGGCATCCCCGAGGATGCGATCCTCGGAATGACGGACGTGAACCCGGCGCGATGGTTCCGCGGGCAGCCGGCCGCATGAGCGCTACCGCCAGCGGCGACCTGCGAGGCCGCACCATGGTCGTGACCGGCGCCAACTCCGGCATCGGCAAGGCCTGCGCGACGGAGCTCGCGCGGCGCGGCGCGCACGTCGTGATGACGGCGCGCGACCCGCAGCGCGGGCAGGCCGCGCTCGACGACGTGCGCCGCGCGAGCGGCAGCGCCGACGTCGAGCTGCTGCTCGGCGACTTCGCGTCGCTCGCCGACGTGCGTGCCCTCGCGAGCCGGATCGGCGCGCTGCCGAAGCTCGACGTGCTGGTCAACAACGCCGGCCTCATGCTGACCGAGCGCACCGAGACCCGCGACGGCTTCGAGACGACGTTCCAGGTGAACCACCTGGCTCCGTTCCTCCTGACCTCGCTGCTGGCCGGGAAGCTCGCGCAGACGCCGGGCGCGCGCGTCGTCACGGTCTCGTCCGACGCGCACGGCAGCGGCGGTGCGCTCGACTTCGACGACCTGCAGAGCCGGCGCCGCTACGCGCCGTTCGGCGTCTACGGTCGCTCGAAGCTGTGCAACATCCTCTTCACTCGCGAGCTGGCACGGCGCCTGGAAGGCGTCGGCGTCACCGCGAACTGCCTCCACCCGGGGGTGGTCGCGACCGGCTTCGCGGGCGACGGCGACGCGACGGGGTGGTTCGCGTGGGGCGTCAAGCTCGCACGGCCGTTCATGATCACGCCCGAGAAGGGCGCCGACACGATGGTCTACCTCGCATCGTCGCCGGACGTCGCCAACGTCACCGGGCGCTACTTCGTCAAGCGCCGCGAGAAGATGCCCGGTCGCCACGCGCGCGACGACGCCGCCGCGCGGCGGCTGTGGGACGAGAGCGCGCGCATGACCGGCGCCCCGGCGGTGGGCTGAGCGCGGCGTGCGCTCCCCGC
>VGTK01000331.1 GCA_016874715.1 Deltaproteobacteria bacterium
CGCCCGGCGCCGCCCCGCGCCCCACGCGGCAAAGCCGCGCGGGACCCCGGTCCCCGCGCTGGCTCCCGCTCAGCCGTTCTTCCACTTGATCGAGCAGCCGATGGTCGGGTGCTGCTCGGCGGCGGGGCGCCGGCCCGCGAGCAGGGCGTCGATTGCCGCTGCCAGGTCGCGGTGCGTGACCTTCGCCGCATCCTTCCAGCTGTCGTCGATGCGGCCGTGGTAGGCGAGGCGCCGGTCCCGGTCGTACACGTAGATGTCCGGCGTGCACACCGCCCCGAACGCACGCGCGACCTGCTGCGTGTCGTCGACCAGGTACGGGAAGCCGTACCCCTTCGTGCGCCAGCGCTCCTCGAGCTTCGCGGGCGCGTCGTCGGGGTAGCTGGTGGGGTCGTTGGAGCAGATCCCGACCAGCTGCACCGGCCGCCCCTCGAAGTCCTTGCGGAGTGCGATGATGCGGTCCTCGACCGCCTGCACGTACGGGCAGTGGTTGCAGAGGAACAGCACGACTAGGACTTCGGCCGCAGCGAACCCGTCGCGCGTGTAGCGCTTTCCGTCCACGCCCCCGAGGTCGAAGTCGGGACACGCGATTCCGGCCGGCAAGGCCTCCGATTCGAGCAGCACCATGGCGCGGACGATAGGGGTCGGCCCGCGGCGAGACAACGGCTCCGGATGCGGTGGATTTCGCGCCGCGCGCAATACCGACCCGTTGACAGCAGACGCGGCGTGCTTACCTGCAGAGCGTCTCAAGCAAGAGTTCACGGGCCCACCGCGGGTCCGCAACGCAGAAGGAGAGCACGCCATGACGATGACGCACTTCAGCCATCCCTTCGGACGGAACCAGCTGCGCGAGTTCGGTCGCATGCAGGCCGAAGTGGAGCGCCTGTTCGACCACGCGCGCGCTCGGCTCAACGACTCGTACGCACCGGGCTTCCCCGCCGTGAACCTGTGGACCTCGGAAGACGAGGTCGTGCTCACGGCCGACCTTCCGGGCACCGACCCGGACAAGATCGACATCGCGATCCTCGACGACACCGTGACCCTGAGCGGCACCCGGGCCAGCGAAGACGTTTCCGAGGGCGCCGTGATTCACCACCGCGAGCGCGGCTTCGGCGAGTTCTCGCGCAGCTTCCGCCTGCCCTTCCGCATCGACGTGAGCGGCGTCGACGCCCGCTACCAGAGCGGCGTCCTCGAGGTGAAGCTGCCCAAGGCCGCCGAGGATCGGCCCCGCAAGGTCCCGGTCCTCACCGCCTGAGACGAAGAGAACCGACCATCGAGGAGAGTGAGCCATGAACACCGCACAGGATCCCCAGAAGCACGAGGCCCAGCTGCCGCAGAAGGTCGAACGCCAGCGCCCGCGTCCCTACGCGGCGCCGCGCGTCGACGTGTACGAGACGAAGGACGCCTACCAGGTAGTCGCCGACGTCCCGGGCGTGAGCGAGAGGTCGCTCGAGATCACGATCGAGAAGGACACGCTCACCATCGAGGCGCCGGTCGAGCCGACCAGGCGCGAGCACCGGCTGCGTCTCGCCGAGTCGGTCGGCGGCGGCTTCCTGCGCAGCTTCGCCCTGCCCGACGGCATCGACCGCGAGCGCATCTCCGCCACCGTGCGCAACGGCGTCTTGCGCTTGACACTGCCCAAGAGCGAGGCCATGCGGCCGCGCAAGATCGTGGTCCAGCCGGGCGCCTGAGCCCGGGACATCGCACCCCGGAAGAACGGCGCGGGAGGGCCGGCGGCGGCGCCGGCCCCGCGCCGAGCGCGACGGCCGCTCATCCGCCGGTCGTCAGGCGCTCCGCGGCGGCCCCGCGGCGATCAGCTCGAGCAGGCCCGCCTCGTCGATCACCGGCACGCTGAGCTTGCGCGCCTTGTCCAGCTTGCCGCCGCCCGCCTCGCCCGCGACCAGGTAGCTCGTCTTCGCGCTCACCGCCCCGGTGACCTTGCCGCCCGCGCCGCGGATCATCTCCGCGGCCTGCTCGCGGCTGCAGGTCGGCAGCGTGCCGGTGATCACGAAGGCGAGGCCGTCGAGCGGCTTCGGTCCGGCCGTGCCCTCCGGCACCTGCTCCTCGGCCATGCGTACGGCCGCGACGCGCAGCTTCTCGACGATGCGCCGGTTGCGCGGGTGCGAGAACCACTCGACCACGCTCCCGGCGAGGATCGGGCCGATGCCGGTGATTCCCGTGAAGTCTTCCGGCACCGCCCGCTCGAGCGCGTCGATCGAGCCGAAGTGCGCGACCAGGCTCTGCGCCACCACCTCGCCGACGCCGCGGATGCCGAGCGCCGTCAGCACGCGCCACACCGGGCGGTCTTTCGCGGCGGAGATCGCCGCCACCAGCTTGTCGATCCGCTTCTGCTGGTAACCCGGCATGCCGTCGAGGTCGGCGGCGGCGATCGAGAAGATGTCAGCGACGTCCTTGATGAGGCCGCGCTCGACGAACTGCTCCGCCTGCCGGATGCCGAAGCCGTCGATGTCCATGGCGCCGCGCGAGACGAAGTACTCGACGGAGCGCACGAGCTGGGCCGGACACGCCGAGTTCACGCAGTACGTCGCGACCTCGTCCTCGAGCCGTACGACCTTCTCGCCGCACGCCGGGCAGTTCGCCGGCAGCTCGAAGACCTGCTCGTCGCCGGTGCGCAGCTCCGGCACCGGCCGCAGCACCTGCGGGATCACCTCGCCGGCGCGCTTGACCACCACGCTGTCGCCGATGCGGATGTCGCGCTCGCGGATGTAGTCGGCGTTGTGCAGCGTCGCGTTGCGGACGACGACGCCGCCGATCTGTGCAGGCTCGAGCTCGGCGTACGGCATGAGGACGCCGGTCCGTCCCACGTTGACGCCGATCGCGTTCAGCTTGGTCACCACCTCGGTCGACGGGTACTTGTAGGCCACCGCCCAGCGCGGCGCGTTGCCGACGGCGCCGAGGCGCTCCTGGTACGCGCGCTGGTCGACCTTCACGACGAGCCCGTCGGTCTCGTAGGGCAGCGTCTCGCGGCGCTCCGGCCAGGCGGCGCAGAACGCCGCGACCTCGTCGAGGGTCGCGAGCCGCGCGCACTCGCCCGCAACCGGAAAGCCCAGCCGCCGGAGCAGATCGAGCGCATCCCACTGCGAGTCGAGCTCGGCCCCGTCCACGACGACCACCTGGTACGCCCAGAGGCGCAGCGGGCGCGTCGCGGTAACCGCCGGGTCGAGCTGGCGCAGCGAGCCCGCCGCGAAGTTGCGCGGGTTCGCATACACCTTCTCGCCGCGCGCGAGCTGCTCCTCGTTGAAGCGCGTGAACGCGTCGCGCTCCATGTAGACCTCGCCGCGCACGACGAGTCGCCGCGGCGCCTTCGTCCGGCCGCCGCCGGCCGGGATCGCGAGCGGCAGGGTCTGCACCGTGCGCAGGTTCGCCGTCACGTCCTCACCGACCTCACCGTCACCGCGCGTCGCGCCGAGCGCGAAGCTCCCGCCCTCGTAGTGCAGGAGGACCGACAGCCCGTCGATCTTCGGCTCCACGACGAAGGACAGCTCGGTGCCCTGCGGCAGGAGACGCAGCGCTCGCTCGTGCCACGCGCGCAGCTCCTCCTCGTCGAACACGTTGCCGAGACTCAGCATCGGAACGGGGTGGCCGACCTTCGCGAAGCGCTCCTGCGCCGTGCCGCCGACCCGCTGCGTCGGAGAGTCGGGCGTGCGCAGGTCCGGGTGCTCCGCCTCGAGATCCTTCAGCTCGCGCAGCAGCGCGTCGAACTCCGCGTCGGTGATCTCCGGATCGTCGAGGACGTGGTAGCGGTAGTTGTGGTGGTGCAGCACCGCGCGTAGCTTCGCGGCGCGCGCCGCCGGGGAGGCAGTGGGCCTCACACCCGCGAGTCTCCGCCGCCAGCCTGCAAGCGATCGAGGGCGCGCTCGACGTCCTCGCGAAGGCTCGCATCGCCGCTCGCGTCGATCCCGCGCAGCGCCGGGATCGCCTCGGCGCCGACCCGACCCAGTGCCTCGACCGCCGCACGACGCACGCGGCGGTCGGGGTCGGCCGTCGCCTGCTGCAGCGCCGGGATCGCCGGTGCGCCGAGCGCGCCGAGCGATGTCGCGGCGTTCTCGCGCACGTAGTGG
>VGTK01000332.1 GCA_016874715.1 Deltaproteobacteria bacterium
CGAGGCGGCCTACGCCCCGATGGCGACCACCCTGCCCTCGCACACGTCGATGTTCACCGGCCTCCTGCCGCGGACGCACGGCGCGCTGAAGAACGGTCTGCCGGTGAACCCGAAGCTCACGCTGCTCTCCGAGACGCTCGGCGGCGCGGGCTACCGCACCGCGGCGTTCCTCAGCTCCTTCGCGGTGGCGAGCCGCTTCGGCCTGCAGCGCGGTTTCTCGGAGTACGACGACCGCTTCAAGGACGGCCAGTGCAAGTGGGACGTCGCACCCTGGGAAGGCCAGAAGATCGAGGGCGACTTCTGCCGCCGCGGCGACCTCACGCGGGCAGCAGCGGTCAAGTGGCTCGAGAGCGCCGGCTACCTGCCCCCCGCGGGCGCAGCCCCGGGGGCCGCGAAGAAGCCGGAGCAGCCGTTCTTCGTCTGGATCCACTTCTTCGACCCGCACAACCCGTACGACCCGCTGCCGGAGCAGGCGAAGCTCTTCCCGCCGCTGTCCGCGAACCCGACCGAGCTCGAGCGCGACGTCGCGAACTACGACGCCGAGATCCACTTCGCCGACCAGGAGATGGGCAAGCTGCTCGACGCACTCGAGAAGGCCGGACGGCTCGACGACACGCTGGTGATCGTCGCCGGCGACCACGGCGAAGGCCTCATGGACCACGGCTGGATGCTGCACGGCCTGCAGATCTACGAGGAGGCGGTGCGCGTGCCGTTCGTGTTCCGCTGGCCGGCCAGGCTGCCGCAGGGCACGACGATCGCGGAGCCGGTCGAGCTGACCGACATCACGCCCACGGTGCTCGAGCTGACGGGCGTGCCGGCGCCGAAGGTCACCCCGCCCGTCGAGGGCGTCAGCCTCGCCGCGGCGATGACCGGCACCGCGAAGCTCGACCCGGAGCGGCCCATCCTGCTGCAGCGCCGCTTCTACGCCTCGAAGGCCGAGAAGGGCATCCCCGTCAAGGGCAGCAAGCACGCGCTGCGGCTCGGCGACTGGAAGTACATCGAGGCGAAGGAGGAGGACTCCTTCGAGCTCTACGACCTCGAGAGCGACCCGCGAGAGAAGAACAACCTCGCCGACGCGAAGCCCGCCGAGCGCGCCGCGATGGCGGACCGCCTCGCCAGGACCATCGCCGGCACGGCCGCCGCCCCGACGGCGCCGGTCACGCGCACGGTCAGCGAGGAGGACCAGCGCAAGCTCGAGGCCCTGGGCTACGTGCAATGAAGATCGCGCTGCGCGTGGCGCTCGGCGTCCTCGTGCTCGGGGTGCTGGTCGCGGGGCTCGCGGTCGCGCCGTCGGCGCAGCAGAAGCCGAACCTGATCCTGATCACGGTGGACACGCTGCGCGCGGACCACCTCGGCTTCGCCGGCTACCCGCGCGACACCTCGCCGAACCTCGACGCGCTCGCGCGCGCGGGCACGTGGTTCCCGTCGTACTTCTCGATGTCCGCGACCACCGGCGCCGCGCACGCGTCGCTGTTCACCTCGCTGCCGCCGAAGGACACCGGCGTCACCGCGAACAGCCAGCCGTTTCCGCCCGACAAGGCGTCGATCATGAGCGCGCTCCGTGCGGCGGGCTACGCGCGCGCCGGCTTCGTGTCGAGCGTCGTCGTCGGGCGGAAGTCGAAGCTGCAGGACCACTTCGACCACTTCGACGACGAGCTCACGACGGTCGAGCAGAACCGTCAATCCCGCTACGAGCGCCCAGCCGACCAGACCGTCGCGGCGGCGCTGAAGTGGATCGCCACCGACGCGCCGAAGGACCGGCCGTTCTTCGTGTGGATTCACCTGATCGACCCGCACGGTCCGTACGAGGCGCCGCAGGACCCCGACCGCTACGTCGGCGACGCGTACTACGACCGCATCACCGCCGAGATCCCGCTGTCCGAGACCGACTGGGAGCCCGGCACGATCCCGCGCTATCAGGCGCTGGGCGGACGCACCGACGCGCGCTACTACGTCGCGCGCTACGACGCCGAGATCCGCTACATGGACGCAGCACTCGGCACGCTGTTCGCGGCACTCGAGCAGAAGGGCCTCGCGTCGGACACATTGATCGCGGTGACCGCCGACCACGGCGAGACGCTGGCCGAGCCCGGCCACAAGCACTTCTTCTCGCACGGCGTGATCACCTACGACGAGACGGTGCGCATCCCGCTCGTGATCCGCGAGCCGCGCGGCGAGCGCCGCCTCGGCACCGTCGACCGCACGCGTCCGCTGTCGTCGCTCGACCTCGCGCCGACGCTGCTCGAGCTGCTCGGCGTGCCGATCCCGGACGGGTTTCGAGGCCGCAACCTGCTGCGCGCGCCGCTCGACCCGGAAGCGCCGATCGTCTCGCTCGGCGGCTACGGCACGAAGAACCTCGAGCAGCAGATCGGCACGCAGTTCAGCGTGCGCCGCGGCCCGCTGCGCTACATCCTGAACTCGAAGGACGGCGCGCAGGAGCTGTACGACAGCGCGTCCGACCCCGGGGAGACGAGGAACCTGATCGCGGCGCCGCCGGCCGACGTCGCGGCGCTGCGCGAGCAGGTGGAGACGACCCTCGGCGCGAGCCGCCTCGCGACCGCCGGCCAGCAGCTGAGCGACGAGCAGAAGGCCGCGCTCAAGGCGCTCGGCTACGTCGAGTGAGGGGTGGCGCGCGCGCATGACGCTCGCGGTGAACGCCGCCGCCCGCTCCGCCGGCACGCCGCACGGCGCGCGCGCACACCGCCGCCCGATCTGGCCGTACCTCGGCTTCGTCGTGATCGCAGCCGTGTTCGGCTGGCAGCTCCTCTTGCAGGGCCGCATCCTGCTGCCGACCAACCCGGCGACGCTCGCGCCGTGGTTCGGCGACGTACCTCCCGAGTCCGCCGCGGTGCCGTCGAACGGCCTGATGATGGACACGCTGATCTTCACGTGGCCGGCGCGCGTCTACAACGCGGAGATGCTCGGCCGCGGCGAGATCCCGTTCTGGAACCCTTCGGTGTTCGCCGGCTACCCGCACCTCGCGATGATCCAGAACAACGTGCTCTACCCGCCGAGCACGCCGTTCGACCTGATCGAGCCGGTGTCGGGCATGGGCTTCAGCATCCTGCTGCACCTGGCGCTCGCCGGTGCCCTGATGTTCGCCTTCCTGCGCTCGCGCGGGCTCGCCGACGACGCGGCTTTCCTGGGTGCTGCGGCCTTCGAGCTGAACGGCATGTTCCTGATCCGCGTGAGCGCACCGAGCTACGTGTTCAGCGGCACGTGGCTGCCGCTCCTGCTGCTCGGCGCGTCGCGCGTCGCGCGCGGCGGCCTGCGCGCCGGCTGGCCGGTGACGCTGGCGACCGCGCTCAGCGTGCTCGGCGGCCACCCGCAGATCACCTCGCTCTGCTTGACGCTCGCCGGCGTGTTCCTGCTGGTCGAGTCCGCGGCGCACGCGGCCGCGAGCGAGACGTCGCGCATCGCGTACGTCGTCGTGCGCGTCGCGGCGTTCGGCATGCTGGTCGTCCTCGGCGTCGCGCTCGCGGGCTACCAGGTGGTGCCGTTCCTCGAGCTGATGGCGAGCTCGGCGCGCGGCAGCGTGCCGCTCGACGCCTACCGGAACGCGGCGATGCCGGTGACGGGACTCCTGCAGGCGCTGATCCCCGACGTCTTCGGCCACCCGATCGAGATGGACTACTGGCTCCCCGACACGGCGCACCTGGTGGACGGGCGCGCGCCGCGCGAGCGACCGTGGGCGCTGAACTTCAGCGGCGAGAACGTCTACACCGGCCTCGTTCCGCTGGTGCTCGCCGCGGTCGCGGTGCTGCGCGCGCCGGCGCGGCGTGACGTGCTGCTGTTCGCGGGCACGAGCCTCGCGGCGCTCGGCGTGCTGCTCGGCACGCCGCTGATCGACCTCGCCTACGCCGTCGTGCCCGGCTTCCGCTACTCGCGCCCGGACCGGATCCTGTTCGTGTACATGGCCGGGATGTCGGTGCTGAGCGCGTACGGCTACGCCGCGCTGCGCGGTCCCGGCAGCGGCGGCGCCGTCGACGCGCGCGACGACGCGTCATCGACCGGCGCCGGACGGCTGCCGCAGGGCGCGCTGCTCGCGCTCGGCACCGCG
>VGTK01000333.1 GCA_016874715.1 Deltaproteobacteria bacterium
GCGGCCGGCCGCGTCGCGGCGAGCGGGGCAGCCGGCGCGAAGGGCGCTTACGGCATCGCCTGGCGACCGTACTCGAGCGCCGCGCTCGCCGAGCTGCGCGCCGCCCGCACGCCGGTGTTCGTCGACTTCACCGCCGCCTGGTGCCTCACCTGCAAGGTCAACGAGCACGTCGTGTTCAGCTCGCGCGACGTGCGCGACGCGTTCGCCGCGCGCGACGTCGCGATGTTGCGCGCAGACTGGACGTCGCGCGACGACGAGATCACGCGCGCGCTCGCGTCCTTCGGCCGCAGCGGCGTGCCGCTGTACGTGCTCTACGGGTCCGGGGCCGAGCCGGTGGTGCTGCCGTCGGTGCTGACCAGGGGCATGATCCTCGATGCGCTGCAGAAGATCGGCTGAAGAGAGGAAAGGAGACTTCGACGAAATGAACTTCCACATCCGTCTCGACGCCCGCCGCAGGACCCTGGCGCCGGCCCTTCTCGTCTGCGCCGCGGTGCTGCTCGCCGGCCCGCGCGATGCCGCGGCCGACGGGGTCGTCGGCCAGCCGGCGCCCGCGTTCACCCTGAGCGGCACCGACGGCCGTCCGCACTCGCTCGCCGAGTACGCCGGCAAGTACGTCGTGCTCGAGTGGCTGAACCACGACTGCCCGTTCGTTCGCAAGCACTACGTCGGCGGCAACATGCAGAGGCTGCAGAAGAAGTGGACGGGACGGGACGTCGTCTGGCTGTCGATCAACTCGTCGGCGCCCGGCAAGCAGGGCAACTATCCACCGGAGGAGGCGAACGAGCTGACCAGTGACAAGGGGGCGGCGCCGACCGCGGTGCTGCTCGACCCGGACGGGACCGTCGGACGCGCGTACGGCGCGAAGACCACGCCGCACATGTTCGTCGTCGACCCGAAGGGCGTCCTGATCTACGCCGGTGGCATCGACGACAAGCCGTCGACCGATCCGGCCGACGTGGGCGCCGCGCGGAACCACGTCGACCACGCGCTGACCGAGGCGCTCGACGGCAAGCCCGTCACCGTCGCCGCCAGCACGCCCTACGGCTGCTCGGTCAAATACTAGTCCCTACGGAACGACCGGCTCATCCTGCGCGGGCTCGAGCTCCCACAGCTCGAGCCCGCGCAGGCGCTGCCGTCGCCAGGGCGTGTCCGGGGTGGGCCGCGGCAGCGGCGCCCAGGCGACCACGGCGAGCCGGCGCACGTTGCCGGGCCAGTAGCCGATCGGCTTCAAGAGGCCGAGGAGCCTGCGGAAGTCCGGCGGCAGTCCGAACGGCGCGGTGAGGCCGAGCGCCCGGTCGACCAGCGGACCGCGCTCGCCGAGGCAGCCGTCGGCGCACGCGGCCGCGCCGCGCGCGACGGTCGCGGCCGGATCGGGCGTACCGCGCAGCACGACGCGGTCGCCGAGCCCGTACCAGCGCAGGTACTGCGCCAGCGTCGCGTTGGCCATGGCGTTGCGCTGCAGCGCGAGCAGGTACTTGTCGCGCGGCGCGAAGCCGGCGGTCGCGTCGCGCACGGTGCGCGAGACACCCCTCAGGTCGTACGTCTTCTTGCTGCGCGCGAAGAACGGCTCGGGGTGTGCGACGAACGCGGAAGCCTGGGGCAGCTGGACGGCGAGCACGACGGCGCACGCGGCGGCGACCTGCAGCCGTGCGCGTGTGGCCGCGCCGAGCTTCGCGAAGCGGGACGGGTCGAGCGCGCGGATCACCGCGAGCAGCGTGAGCGCCGTGAGGATCGCGATCCCGGGTAGCAGAAAGAGCGCGTGGCGGGGGTGGAAGTAGTACCGCTTCCAGCGCGCCAGCTCGACGATCAGCGGGATCGCGAGCAGGTTCAGCTCGAGAGTCACGACCAGCGCGAACAGGTCCGAGCGCCGCCGCCACGCCCAGAGCAGCGGCACCGGTAGCAGCAGGCAGGCGAGCAGCACCCGGCTGTCGGACGAAAGCTCGAGCAGCGCGTTCCAGGTCACGTCGAGCGTGCGCGGAATGCGCGTCGGATTGCGACCGTACTTGTGGCCGAGCGCGATGTCGGAGAAGTAGGCCGCGACGCCCGCCGCGAGGGCCGCGCCGCTGGCGAGCAGCGCGCCGAGCTCGCGCCGCATCGCGGCGGAGTCGCGGCGCGAGCCCGCCGGCGCCCGTACCAGCGGCACGGCCGCCAGCACCCCCAGCACCAGGTACTGGATGCTCAGCACGAGCAGCGCGAACAGCCCGGACAGGAAGAACAGCAGGCCGACCGCGGCGTGGGCGGCCCAGCGTCCGGGGGCGTCGCGGCGCTCGAGGAGCCGCGCGAAGAACCAGAGGTTCGCGACGGTCGCGAGCACGAAGAGCGCGTAGAAGCGCGCCTCCGCCGCGTACAGGACGTGCGGGATCGACAGCGCGAGCAGCAGCGTCGCGACCAGCGCCGCTGCCCTGTCGACGAACCGGTGGACGAGCACGTAGAGCGCCGGCAGCGTCGCGCACGCGTAGACGAACGCCGGCAGCCGGAAGTGGATCTCGAGGGTGTCTGGCGACCCGAGCGGCACGAGGCGCAGCCACAGGTGCAGCAGCAGGTAGTCGAGCGGTACGGCGCCGGCGTTTCCGGTGCCTGGCGGGATCCCCTGCTTCGCCTGCGTCCAGACTTCGTCGAGCGTGCGGCCCTGCGCGGTCCAGACGTGCACGATCTCGTCCCACCACAGGCTGAACGTGCCCAGGTGCACGAGACGCAGCGCGCACCCACCGGCGACGACCAGCAGGACGGGCAGGGCGCCCGCGATGCGCGGGCGCACGGGATCGGTCGCTGCCACGGTGGACGA
Source organism: Deltaproteobacteria bacterium (assembly GCA_016874715.1). Lineage (GTDB taxonomy): Bacteria > Desulfobacterota > Binatia > UBA12015 > UBA12015 > VGTK01. Next base: position 2,786 of record VGTK01000333.1, read on the forward strand.
CACAACACGAGCGCGGGGGGCGCGGCAATCCCGCGCCGCCGTCCCCGCCGACGGTGCCCGAGCGGCGGCGTTTGTCGCGCGCGTCGCGCGTCGATACCCTCGGGCCCGATGTCGGACGGCACGACGGGACACGAGGCTCCGCCCGCGGCCGGTGCAGCGCGCACCATGCTGGTGATCGCGGGCATGCACCGCAGCGGCACGTCGGCGCTGGCGCGCTCCTGCAACCTGCTCGGCGTCGACCTCGGAGCCGACTTCATCCCGACGCAGCCCGACAACCGGTCGGGATTCTGGGAGGACGCGGGCGTCAAGGACGCCGACGACGCAGCACTCGCTTCGCACGGCATGCTGTGGGACGACGTCGGCCCGCTGCCGCGCCCCTGGCGCGACGGCTTCGGCGGCGCCGAGGTGCGGCAGCGCCTGCGCTCGACCCTGGCGACGCTCGCTGCGCGCGGCTCGCTGTGCGGCGTCAAGGACCCGCGCATCAGCCGCCTGCTGCCGCTCTGGCTGCCGCTGCTGGACGAGCTCGAAGTGGTGCCGGTGTTCCTCGTCGCGCTGCGCGAGCCGCGTGCGGTCGCACGCTCGCTCGAGCACCGCGAAGGTCTCGGCGAGCCGCGCGCGCTGCTGCTGTGGCTGCGCTACACGCTGGAGGCCGAACGCGACACGCGTGGCCGGCGGCGGGCGTTCGTGTGCTTCGACGACCTGTTCGGCGACTGGCGTGCCGCGCTGGCGCGCGCGGCGCGCGACGCCGGCATCGCGTGGCCGGTCGGGTTCGACGACGCGGCCGCCGGGATCGACCGCTTCCTCGATCCGAGCCTCCGCCACCACGCGGCGCCGGAGTCGCCCGTCGACGGACTCGCCCGCCTCGCGCACGACGCGTTCGTCGCGGTGCGCACGCTGCGCGACGGCGAGGACCCGGCGCGGCACGCCGAGCTGGACCGGATCCGCGCCTTGCTCGACGCGGCGGATCTCGCGTTCGCGCCGCTGCTGCACGAGCTCGAGCAGCGCGCGTCGCGCTGCGGTGATGTCTCGACGTCGCCGGTGGCCGGCTCCGAGGTCGACGGAAGCGGTGACGGTGCGGCGCGCTCCCCTGAGGCACGCGAGCTCGACCGCGCGCGGCGCGAGGCCATGCTCGCGCACGAGCTGGTGGGGCAGCGCGACCGCGAGCTGGCCGCGGCTGTGGAGCGCTCCGCGCGCGAGGCCATGCTCGCGCACGAGCTGGTGGGGCAGCGCGACCGCGAGCTGGCCGCGGCTGTGGAGCGCTTCGCG
>VGTK01000334.1 GCA_016874715.1 Deltaproteobacteria bacterium
ATCGTCGTCGTGATCAACCCCATGTGGGCCGAGCGCTTCGGCAGGGCGTTCGCGAGCCTCGAATCGTTCCAGGAGTACCTGCGCGAGCAGGCGTGGCAGCCGATCGAGCTGTGGCGTCCCGCGAACCGCGAAGTGCTGCGCAGGAAGGGGCGCGTCGACGCTCAGGGCCGCGTCTACCTCGTCCATCGTCCGGAGCAGCTCGTGCCCGTGGTCGCGGGAGGGCTCGGCTCGCTGCACGCGATGTTCCTGCCGAGCTGGTGCCAGAGCGAGATGCAGAGCGCCGCCGTGCACGGCGCGTACTGGACGCCCGAGCTGCTCGCGGCGGCCCTCGACGAGGCACGCGCGCTGGTGCGCAGCGATGGCGCCGACCTGATCCTCGTCGAAGCCGATCCGGCGCGGGCACGCGTCGTGTTGCGGCTCGAGGTCGGCGACGAGACCTGCGCGACCGGCGCCTGCGTGATGCCCGGCGACACGCTGCGTCCGATGATCGCCGAAGTGCTGTCGCGCCACCTGCGCGGCGCGCTGGGTCTGCAGCTGATCGATCCGCGCGTCGGGTAGCCGACGCCCCGCACCGTCGCACCGACGCTCGCGAGCACGGCGGACGGCCGCACGTCGAGGCACGGGGCGGCGGCAACCGTGCTACGGTCGCGGCCGTGAGCACGGACTCGATCCGGGCAGCCCTCACTCGCGCCCTCGACCACGAACGCGCGTGCAGCGCGCGCCGCTTCAACTGGTTCCGCCTCGCCGGCGTGAGCATCGCACTGCTGGTCGACGCCGTGTTCTCCCACTACCGCCAGCCCTACATCGGCGTCGGGGGTGCCGTCAGCGCCGCGTGGTGGGTCGTCGCCGCCGCCACGACGGCTTTCGGCCTGCGTTCGGACCGGCAGGCTCGCGCGACCGCGCTCGTGATCCCGCTCGCCGACATGCCCGCGTGCTTCTTCCTGCAGTACCAGCTCGTCGCGCGGCTCCAGCAGGCCGGCACCCACGACGATGCGGCGGTCACCGCGGCCTTCGCGACCGGATTCTTCGCCATTCTCGTCTTCGTCACGACGGGTCTCTTCGGCCGCAGGAGCATCGTCCTCGTGACGCTGATCGCCATCGTGCTGCAGAGCGTGCTGAACGCCGTCGGCGCGGTCGACCCGACGATCGCGACGTACTCTGCCGTGATCCTGGCGTTCACGGGTGTCGCGAGCTGGGCCGCGAGCGCGCGCGCGTTCGCCCTGGTCGAGACCGCGGTCCGCGAGCAGCGGCGCAGCGAGCGGTTGGGCCGCTACTTCTCGCCAGGCGTCGCCGAGCTGCTCGACGACGCCCAGACCGGTGCGAGCGGCACGAGCGCCACCGTGACGCTGCTGTTCGCGGACCTGCGCGACTTCACCGCGGACAACGCCGCGCGCTCGCCGAGCGAGGTGGTCGCGCGCCTCAACGCCTTCCACGAGGCCATGGTCGGCGTGCTGTTCGCGCACGGCGGCACGCTCGACAAGTACCTCGGCGACGGCATCATGGCGTACTTCGGAGCACCGGTGAAGCAGGACGATCAGGCGCTCCGTGCGGTGCGCTGCGCGCTCGCGATGCAGGAGGCGCTCGGCGCGCTGAACGCGCAGCGCGCACGCGACGGCGCGACACCGCTGCGGCTCGGCATCGGCATCCACACCGGAATGGTGGTGGTGGGCGACGTCGGCGCCGCGAGCCGGCGCGAGTACACCGCGATCGGACACGCGGTGAACGTCGCCGCACACGTCGAGCAGCAGACCAAGGTGCTCGGACGCCCGATCCTGGTGTCCGCCGAGGCCCGGAACGCCATCGGCAGCGCGCTCGCACTCGTCGACGTCGGCGAGGTCGCGGTGAAGGGGGTCCCCGAGCCCATGCGCCTGTTCGCGCCGTGAGCGCCGGCGACCGCCGGCCGAACGCGGATCAAGGCCCTCGACGGCGCGAATCGTGGACGGGCACCGCGCCGGCGTGGATTCCGTCCTCGCGCACGACCTCGCCGTTCGGGATCACCGGCGTCGGCAAGCCTGCGCGATCGCCGCCCGTTCGTGCGCCGTCGGCGGGAATTCGCCACCAGCAGCCACGTGATCGTCGAACGACGCGGAGCCCTATCTCCTCTGGCCGGGAGAGCCGCGTTCGGCCGCAACCTGGCTGATCGAAGTGCCGGGCAGCTCGCGCTCCGGACCGCCCGTCCGAAGGTCGACCACCTGCTTGGCGGCGGCCGGCTGCGGCGGATCGAGCGAGACGCCGGCGGCGCGCGCGAGTCGCTCGAACGCGTCGGCCGTGGCGCGCACCAGCGCCTTCATGTCGGGCATCATCTCGAAGTCGCCGTTGAAGCCCCAGCAGAGCTTTCCGTTGTAGCTGAACAGCGCGATGCCGACGCCGGTCCCGTCGAGCAGGGGCACCATCGGGTAGAGCGACTGGAGCTCCGCACCGAGGAGGTAGAGAGGGAACTGCGGCCCGGGCACGTTGGTGACGATCATGTTGATCGGGCCGGATGCAGCGCGCACGCCGAGGGACATCAGCATCGAAGGCGTGAACTCGGCCATCTTCATGATCGTGTCGACCCCGAGAGCCTGGTTCGACTGCTTGAGATCCTTCGTCGCCGCGCGAATTCGCTCGACCTGCTTCCTCGGCTCCGCCTCGTCGAGCGGCAGCTGGATGATCCAGGACGACACCCGGTTCCCCATGCTGCTGCGCTCGTGATCGCTCCGCACGCTCACGGGTGCCGAGACGCGGAAATCGACCCTGTCGGGTGCGACGCGCCGCCGCACGAGGAAGTCCCGGACCGCGGCGGTGACGGTCGCGAGCACCACGTCGTTCACCGAGCAATCGAGTGCTCGTCGGACGGCCTTCACGTGCGCGAGCTCGATCTCGACCCAATCGAAGCGGCGGTGCGGTCCGAGCCGACCGTTCATCGGCGTCTCGGACGCAGGCCGGACCACCCATCCGACCAGGTCTCCAAGCGCTCGGAGGCGCGCTCGCATCTCGCCGTCGCGCTCCCACAGCAGCTCGCTGACCTCGCGTACGAGCCGTACCGGCAGGCTCAGGCGGTGTCGCCACGAGTCCTGCAAGAGCTCCAGGCTCGAGGGCGCGGGGCGCGGGATGTAGGGCACGATCTCCGGGATCTCCTGTTCGGGAGTGATCGAGAGCAGGATCTGCGCGAGGTCGGCGCCCGCCATGCCGTCGATCATGCAGTGATGGGTCTTGGAGATGGTGGCGAAGCGATCGCCGTCGAGGCCCTCGACGAGCCACATCTCCCAGAGTGGGCGCGAACGGTCGAGCGGCTGCGACATGATCCGCGCCGAGAGCCGCTTGAGGGCGCGATCGTCTCCCGGGCGCGGCAGGGCCGTGTGGCGGATGTGGAAGTCGAGGTTGAACTCGCGGTCGTCGACCCAGACCGGGTGGTTCTCCAGCGGGATCCATTTGAGGCGCTGCCGATAGCGCGGAATCAGGTGCAGGGCCGCTTCGGTGGCGCGCCGGAAACGGTCGTAGTCGATGCCGCCGTCAGGCGTCCGCATCGGCCCCGCGCGAAAGATCGACGTCGCGGCGACGTGCATGTGGCTGCTGGGTCGCTCGGCAAAAAGGAACGATGCGTCCTGCGCCGATAGTCGCTCGTAGGTGTACTTCGCCATTGGGCACCTCCCGCTCTCGGACTCTCAAATCACTCCGGGGCCACTGCTGGCAACGCCGTTCTCCAGGGGCGCACAGGCGGCGCGAGATTCCCGGCGATCGCGCCCGTCGAGCGCGACAGTACCAGAGATCGCGCCTCCCGGCTCGGACCCCGCCGAGCGGCGGCTAGATGGGAGCATCGCGCACGGCAAAGAGCAGGTCCCCGTTCTCGCGCAGCAGCAGCCGCAAGTCCTCGCCACCGCCCCTGTCGGCCAGCTCGTTACAGCGTGCCCGCTCCTCGTCACCGAAGCCGTCGCAGCGGCCCGGTTGCGCACCCGCAGCGGTGAGCGCGGCACACGCGATGCGCGCATCGCGACCGAATTCCGTGGTGCGGACGAGGATGGTCGTGAGGCCGGTCTCGCGACGCAGCCAGGCGAGCGCCTCCGGATC
>VGTK01000335.1 GCA_016874715.1 Deltaproteobacteria bacterium
CCGCGACACGGCTGTCGCGACCGCGGCCCTGCTGGTCGCGATCTACCTCGGCTCGGGCCGTGCCGCGCACCTCGACCCGGCGCTGCTCGGCTACCTCGGCGCCACCGTCGCGGCGTTCGCCGGTGCCACGTATCGCGCGAGCGCGTTCTGGCGCCGCCGGCCGTCGGCGTTCTACGCGCGCGCGCTCGGCAACACGCTGCGCCGCGCGCTGCGGCAGCCGTCGGAGCTGCGCGCGCTGGTGCGAGCGGCGGCGGCGGATCTCGTCGTGCAGAGCTTCGTCGCACGGCGCTCGCGCGTGCGCTGGATCGGCCACCTGCTGCTGTCGCTCGGCACGCTCGCGAGCTTCGCGATCACCGTGCCGCTGGTGTTCGGCTGGCTCCACTTCACGGCCGCCGGACCCGACCGCTACCGCGCGGTGGTGCTCGGCATTCCGACGGCGAGCTTTGCGGTCGACGGCGTCGCCGGCTGGCTCGCGTTCCACGGGCTCGCCCTCGCGGGCGTCGCGGTGCTGGCCGGTGCGCTCGTGCTTCTCGCGCGGCGCTTCCGCCAGCGTGCCCAGCCGGGCAGCACGGCCGGCTTTCACGTCGCTCCGCTCGTGCTGCTGCTGGTCGTCGCCGCGACCGGCCTCGCGCTGCCGGCGACCCGGCACGCCCCGCTGCTCTTCGACCTCGCGGCCGTCGCGCACGAGGTTGCGGTGATCGTGCTGCTGGCGGCGATTCCGTTCTCGAAGCTGCACCACGTGCTGATCCGGCCGCTGCAGCTCGGCGCACGAGCCGTGAAGCGCTCGGACGACCGCGTCGCGTGCACCGGGTGCGGCGGGCCGCTCGCCCCGCGCGCGCAGCGCGACGCCGTGCGCGTTCTGCTCGAGGCGCGCGGTCTTGCGGTGGACGCGCTCGACTGCTGCCCGCCGTGCCGCCGGCGACGTCTCGCGACCGCGCAGGCGGCACTGGTCGGAGCACGGTTCCACGCGCCCGTTCTCGGGACGCAGGTGACACCGGATCCGGCACGGAGGGCCGCCTGATGGCGAAGCCGACCGCATCGCTCGAGGAGCTCGTCGACCGCCACGGCCCGCACCTCTCGTACGAGCCGCCCGGCGGCTTCGCGGCGCGGGCACATGCGGACCGCAAGGTGAAGACGCACTGCTGCTTCTGCGGACAGCAGTGCGGTGTGCAGCTGCTGGTGCAGAACGAGCGCGTGGTCGGCGTCGAGCCCTGGGAGGAGTTTCCGTTCAACGGCGGCAAGCTCTGCCCGAAGGGCGTCAAGCGCTACCTGCAGAACAACCATCCCGACCGCCTGCTGCAGCCGATGGTGCGTACCGGCAACGGCTTCGGCCGCATTCCCTGGGACGAGGCGCTCGACCTCGTGGTCGAGCGCGTGCGCCGCCTGCAGGAGCGACACGGGCCGGATTCGGTCGCGATCCTCTCCGGCGCGTCGCTCACCAACGAGAAGGCGTACCTGATGGGCAAGTTCGCGCGCCTCGCGGTCGGCACGCGGCACATCGACTACAACGGGCGCCTCTGCATGGTCGCGGCCGGCGCCGCCAACCTCAAGGCGTTCGGCATCGACCGCGCGGCGAACCCGTGGGCCGACATCCCCGCGACGGATCTCGTGCTGGTGCTCGGCTCGAACGTCTCGGAGTGCAGCCCGATCACGACGGACTACATCTGGCGGGCGCGCGACCGTGGCGCGAAGCTGGTGGTCGTCGACCCGCGGCTGACGCCGATCGCGCGCACCGCGGATCTCTACCTGCCGGTGCGGCCGGGGCGCGACTCGGCGCTGCTCAACGCCATTCTCAACGTCGTGATTCGCCGCGGCGGCGTCGACCACGCCTTCGTCGCCGCGCACACCAGCGGCTTCGACGAGGTGCTGCGCACGGTCGAGCGCTACACCCCCGAAGCGGTCGCACGCGAGGTCGGCATTCCGGCCGCGCGCATCGTCGAAGCCGCCGAGATGTGGGTGCAGGCGCCGCGGACGTTCCTGCTGCACGCGCGCGGCATCGAGCACCACACCAAGGGCGTCGACAACGTCCTCGCGTGCATCAACCTCGTGCTCGCGACCGGCAAGATCGGCAAGCCGGGCTGCGGCTACGCGACGATCACCGGACAGGGCAACGGGCAGGGTGGGCGCGAGCATGGCCAGCGCTGCAACCAGCTGCCCGGTGCGCGCGACATCGAGAACCCGGCGCACCGCGCGCACGTCGCCGCGATGTGGGGCGTCGAACCGGACGTGCTGCCCGGCAAGGGGTACACCGCACCGCAGATCGTCGAGGCGATCCACCGTGGCGAGATCCGCGGTCTCGTGTCGCTGTGCTTCAACCCGCTGGTTTCTCTGCCCGACGCGACGTTCACGCGCGAGGCGCTCGAGCGCCTCGAGTTCTTCACGGCGATCGACTTCTTCCTGTCGGAGACGGCGCGCCACGCGGACCTCGTCCTGCCGGGCTCGCTGCAGGAGGAGGACGAGGGCACGGTGACCAGCGCCGAAGGGCGCGTGATCCGCATCCGCAAGGCGGTCGAGCCACCCGGCGAGGCACGGGCCGACTGGCGCATCGTTTGCGACCTGGCACGCCGCTTCGGGCAGGGCGAGCGCTTCGCGTTCGCGGGCCCGGAGGAGATCTTCGCGGAGCTGTCGCGCCTGTCGGCGGGCGGCGTCGCCGACTACTCCGGCATCACGTGGGACAAGATCGAGCGCCAGATGGGCGTCTTCTGGCCGTGTCCGGCGCCGGACCATCCGGGCACGCCGCGTCTCTTCGAGGGCGGGAGGTTCGCGCACGCCGACGGCCGCGCTCGCTTCCATGCGGTCGAGTACCGCCCGCCCGCCGAGACCACCGACGACGCCTATCCGATCATCCTCACCACCGGCCGCGTCGTGTCGCAGTTCCTGTCCGGCACGCAGACGCGGCGCATCGGTCCGCTGGTCGAGCAGTACCCGGAGCCGCGCGTCGAGCTGCACCCGAAGCTCGCGGCGAAGCTGGGCGTCGCCGACGGCGAGCGCGTGCGCGTGTCGAGCCGGCGCGGCGCGCTCGAGCTGACGGCGCAGGTCGTCGCGACGATCCGCCCGGACACGGTGTTCATCCCCTACCACTGGCCGGGCGCGTGGTCGGCCAACCTGCTGACGCTGCGTGCCTACGACCCCGTCGCCGGTATCCCCGAGTTCAAGGTCGCGGCGGTGCGCATCGACAAGCTGGAGATCTCTCATGCAGCAGCTCTTCATTGACGGCAACCGCTGCATCGGCTGCCGAGCCTGCGTCGAGGCGTGCAGCGAGTGTCCCGGACACGGCGGCTTCTCGATGATCCACCTCGACGACCTCGAGCGTGCGACCACCGTGCAGACTTCGCCGACGGTCTGCATGCACTGCGACGACCCGGCGTGCGCCAGCGTCTGCCCGGCCGATGCGATCAAGACCGACGCCGCCGGCGTCGTGCTGTCCGCCTCGGTCGAGCGCTGCATCGGCTGCGGCAGCTGCGCGCTCGCCTGCCCGTTCGGCGTGCCGAAGATCGACGCCCGGCGCGAGCTGATGATGAAGTGCGATCTCTGCTACGACCGGACGTCCGAGGGCCTGGCGCCGATGTGCGCCACGGTCTGTCCGTCGGGCGCGCTGTTCTACGGCACCCGTGAAGAGGTCCAGGACCGCCGTCTGGCGCGGCCGCTCGACGTGTTCGCGTTCGGCGACCGCGTCGTCTCGACGCGCAACGCGGTGATGGCGCCGGTGCCGGTCGCGCGCGTCGAGGTCGGCGTGTGGCAGGTGCCGGCGCGCTCGCGCGCCGAGCTGCAGCTCGAGGAGGCGCTGTGCGACTGAAGCCGGAGACCAGCGCAGGCGCACCCCGGGTGCCGGAGACCAGCGCTGCCTTCCCCATCGCGGCAGCCGAGGAGGAGCGTCTCGACCGGCGGCGCTTCCTGTGTGCCGCCGGATCGGCGGCGGTGCTGGCGCTCGGCGGTGAGTGGGCGGCGCGGCGTGCGGTGACGCGCGGCGAGCCGCCGCTCGAGGTCGCGCTCGAGGGCCAAGC
>VGTK01000336.1 GCA_016874715.1 Deltaproteobacteria bacterium
GGCCCGCGCGACGCGCTCGAGCGCGACCGCGACCTGCGGGCCGGTCGCGATGGTCGCCGCCACGCCACTGCTCGGCGTCACCACGCGGACGCTCGGTACCGAGGCGGTCTCGCGGACGGACGCGCGCACCGCACGCCACCGGTCGTGCGCCGCGATGCTCTCCCCGGCACGCACGCCGCCCTCGTCGTTCGCGAGCAGGCGCTGCTGCCGGAGGCCAACGGTCTCCTGCACGCCGAGATCGAGGAGCGAGGGGTCCCACCAGACCACGCGGTGGTCTCCGGCTTCCGGGCGGTGCACGCCCGGGACCACCGGCTCACCCCGCAGCCGCGCGTCCGACGGCCGACCGACGACCGTGTCGCGGCCGAACTTCGGACAGCCGGGCGCCTCGCACGCCTCCGGCACGGCCGCCGCCTCGGGCACGGGGTGCAGCGCGGGCTCGAGCGCCGCGAGCCAGCCCTCGTGGCGCCCGTCGCCGAGCACCGGCACCACCAGCAGGTCTCGCGCGCGGGTCGCCGCGACGTAGAGCAGGCGAGTCGCCTCGTCGCGCTCGCGGTCCATCTCGAGCGTCGCGTGCTCGAGCAGCTGCTGCGGCGAGCAGCCCGCGATGCGCTGGGCGCAGAGCCCGAGCACGGGGTCGGTGTGCCGCTGCGCCTCCTTCGGCGCCTCGTTCGCGGTCATGTCGGCGAGGATCACCACGGGAAACTCGAGGCCCTTCGCGCGGTGCACCGTCATGATGCGCACGCCCTCGGTACCCTCCTCGAAGATCGGCGCCTCGCGCACCTCGCCCTGCTCGGCGTCGTCCTCGAGCTGCTGCACGAAGCCGCGGAACGACGTCGAGGCCCGGCGCTCTGCGCGCCGCGCGAGGTCGAGCAGTCGCGCGACGTTCGCCAGCGCCTGCTCGCCGCTCGGCCAGATCGCGAAAGCGGCGTGTGCACGGGTGGCGGACAGGAGGCGGCTCACGGTGTCGGCGATCGGGCGCCGGTTGCGGCCGCGGTGCAGGTCGCGCAGGATGCAGAGCGCGTCGGCGACCTCGCGCACCGGCGCGCTCGCGTCGTCGGGCACCTGGCGGAACGGGTGCAGGCTGCCGACGGTCTCGCGGAAGGCGAGCAGGGCGGCGTCGGGCAGGGCGAACAGCGGGCCCTTGAGCGCCGCGACCACCAGCAGCTCGTCGTCCGGACGCTCGATCGCCCCGAGCGCGTGGCGCAGCGCTTCCACCTCCTCGCGCTGGTGGAAAGACCCTCCACCGACCAGCAGGTGCGCGAGGCCGCGCGCCTCGAGAGCGCGGGCGTACGGACGCGTCATGTCCCGGTCGAACGAGCGGAAGCGGCGGAACAGGACGCAGACGTGGCGCGGGGCGATCGCCACCCTCTCCTCGGCGCGCTCGCGCTCGGTCACGGTCCAGCCGCTCTTGCGGACGAGCCAGTCGACGAACGCCGCCACCGCGTCGGGCAGCGACTCCTCGATGCGGAAGTCGACCATGGTGCCGTAGCTGCCGTACGGGTGCGGCACGGGCAGCGCGACGATCGCGGGCTGCGCCGGGTACGACTCGCGGTGCGGCTCGAGCGGGACGTACGACGCCTGGCTCGGCGTCGTGCCGCGCATGCGCGGCGCGAACGCCGCGTTCACCAGCCGGTGCAGCTCGGGTACGGCGCGGAAGCTCACCGTGAGGTGCACCAGCGACGCGCCCGCGGCGAGGAGTCGCTGCTTGACACCCTCGTAGAGGGCGACGTCGGCGCGCCGGAAACGGTAGATCGACTGCTTCGGGTCGCCGACCAGGAACAGCTTGCCCGGCACGGGTCGCGCCGCGAGCCAGTCGGCGCAGCCCGGATCGGCGCAGGCGAGCAGCAGCAGGATCTCGGCCTGAAGCGGGTCGGTGTCCTGGAACTCGTCGACGAAGAGGTGCGTGAAGCGGCGCTGGAGGTCGGCTCGCACGGCCGGGTCGTCGCGCACGAGGTTGCGCGCGCGTACCAGCAGGTCGAGGAAGTCGAGGCAGCCGGAGCGCTCCTTGAGGTCCTCGTAGGACGTCACCACATCCCACAGGGCGTCGCGCAGCAGCGGCGCCAGGTTCTCGCCCGACGCCGCGACGAACGCCGTGAGACGTTCCTTGAGCGCGTCGCGGCGTGCCAGCAGCTCCTCCTTCGGGAACGCCGCCGGCGCGCGACGGAAGCCGCGCCAGGTCCAGGGCTTGCGTTGCCGCTCGAGCTCGCGCAGACCGGCCTCCAGCCGGTCGTGGTCGCGCGCCTGGTGCTGCTCGCGGCGCTGCGCATCGCGTACGAACGCGGCGAGCTCGCGGAGCGCCTTGACGAAGTGGTCCTCCGGGTCGCCGGCGTCGGCCCAGCGCACGAGGTCCGCGAGCTCGGCGACGATCGCGTCGATCTCGGCGTCGCGCGGGAATGCCTGGTGCCGCCACGGGGTCGCGAAGTCGCGCTGGTCGACGAGGCTGCGCGCGGCCGCGCGCAGTGTGCCGCGGGCGCTGCCGCCGCTCTTCGAGCGCCAGCGCAGCACGCGGCGCACGCCCTCGCTCGGGTCGGCGAGCTGGCGCTCGAACCAGCGATCGAACGCGCGCCCGAAGAGGTCGCCGGCCACGTCCTCGGGCGCGACCTCGAACAGCGGGTCGATTCCCGCCTCGACCGGGTGCTCGCGCAGCAGGTCGGCGCAGAACGAGTGGATCGTGCCGATGCGCGCCTGCTCGAGGTGCGGCAGCGCGTCGGTCAGGCGCTCGCGCTCCGCGGCGGGCAGCGACCCGTCGTGCCGCGCCCGCTCGATCGCGCCGCGCAGCCGCAGCTTGAGCTCGCCGGCGGCGGCCTCGGTGAAGGTCAGCGCGACGACGCGGTCGAGCTCGGCGTGACCGGTCGCCAGCAGCCGGACCATGCGCGTCACGAGCGCCGTCGTCTTGCCGGTGCCCGCGGCCGCCTCGACCACCAGCGTCGCCCCGAGGTCGTTCGCGATCCGCTCGCGCGCGGCGTGGTCGCTGGCCGACTTCGGGTGCGTGCGGCGCCCGCGGCGGGTGGAGGCCGTCGCGTCGTCGCCCTGCGCGCCGCGCTCGGCGGCCTGCTCGCCGCGCGCCGGGTCGGTGGGGGACGTGCTCACCGGTGCTCCCGGAGCTTGGCGAGCGGCGCCAGGCGCTCGCGGCTCTTGCGCGACGTGCGCAGCTCCTCGTGCGGTCCGCAGACCGGCCGGTAGTCGCACCACCGGCAGGCGTCCTTCTTCGGCGCCGCGGGCAGGAAGCCTTCCCCGAGCGCGGCACCGACGGTGTTCGCGACGGCGACGGCGGCGTCGCGGGCCCGGTCGTCGAGCGGCACGACGGCGTCGGCGTAGCCGCCGTCGGCGGTGCAGTAGTAGAGCCGTCCCGACTCCATCTCGGCGTCGAGCATCTGCTCGGCGGCGAGCGCATACAGCACCGGCTGCAGGATCTCGCCGCCGCCGATCACCAGCCCGGGGGTCGCGCGGACCTTCCCGGTCTTGTGGTCGGTGACGCGCAGCACGCCCTGCGCGTCGCGCTCGACGAGGTCGATCGAGCCGCGGAGCGAGATGCCGATCGGCAGCGCCACCGGCTCGGCGACGCTCGCCGGGTCCTCGAACGCACGGTCGCGGTCGGCGAGGCCGAACGACAGCTCGAAGCGATCCGGCACGAACCGGGGCGGCGCGTCGGCAGCGCGGCGCAGCCACTCGTGCAGGTCGGCGCGCATGCCGGCGATGGAATCGTCCCACACGCGCGGGATCGCCGGAGCGAGCTCCTCGCGCTTCTCCGCGGCCTGCCGGGCGAGCGCCGCGTCGGCGATCGCCAGCGCGCGCGGCAGGTCGTCCGCGGTCACCGGCAGGAGGCGAGCGCCGCGCAGCGCCGTCAGGACCTCGAACTGCACGTCGTGGAACAGGCCGCCGCGGGTGAGCGCGTCCATGTGCTCGATCGCGGCCGGCTCCTCGCGCGGCGAGAGGCGTAGCAGCGCCTGCAGGAAGAAGCGGTACGGGCACGCGGCGTAGTGCTGCAGCGCCGTC
>VGTK01000337.1 GCA_016874715.1 Deltaproteobacteria bacterium
TGGCGCTACGCCGGTGTCGGTCGCGCGCTCGAGGGCGACGTCTGGTCCATTCCGCCCGTCGACTTCGCGACGTGGCGCGCGCTCGGGGAAGGACGCGATGCGTCCCGCCGGCTTCCCGAAGGCGCGCTCGACCGCGCACGCGACGTCGTGCGCACCGTCCTCCGCGACCCGGGTGTCGGCGGCGTGCTCGCGCGTGACGGCAAGCGGCTGCGCATCGTCGGCGAGGCCGCGCGCGGCGGGTTGCGCATCGACGGTGCGGTCGATCCGGGCAGCGCCGACGGCGGCTTCGCCGAGCGGACGGTGTCGCTGCTCGACATCGCGTGGGTGCTCGTGGCGGCGGACGACGTCGGCACGCACGGCGGCGTGCTCGACGAGGCGCGCGTCAACCGGCTGCGCTACCTGGAGGGGACACCGAAGGGCTCGACGCGGTGGATCGACACGGGGTGGGCGCTGGTGGTCGTGAGTTCGGCGGGCAACGCCCGTGACGGCTCGTGAACGAGCGTGCGACGAGTGTCCGGCGCAGCCCGCCGCTTCATCGCCGGGTTGACCGACGCGTCGGCTTCCTCACGTCGGAGACGCGATCGCGCTCTGGCGGCTCGACGTCGGGGACCTTCCGGAGAGCGGCAGTGAACCGCGACCGGCTGCCGCGCGCCGCCCGTTGCGCGAGGTACTCTTCGGTCAGGAGGGCTGCCATCTTCTCGGCGACCGCCGTGTTGACCAGCTGGTTGATCGAGACCCCTTCGCGCTCCGCGACCTCACTCAGTCGGCGATGCAACGAAGCTGGCAGGCGTACGCTCAAGGCACTCACGATGCTTCTCCGATCCGTCTCAGGAAGTCCTGTGGCCGTTCGACCGCGATTCCTTGTCCGGGATCGATCCCCTGAACAATCGGACAACCCGTCGTCGAACGGTCAAAGTTCGGCGATGAGATCGTCGCGATCGATCTCGAGCCAGGCAGCCACGTCCTGGAGGGCGCCGGCCAGCGTCCCGACTCGCAAGCGATCGTGCCGGGGAACTGTGACGTGGTGCTCCCCGCGTTCCGTAATGACGCTGAGCCGGACGTGGCTCCCCACCTGGCGCGTCACGCGGTAGCCGCGCTTCGCGAGAGCCCGGATCAGATCGTCGCCGGAGACGTCCCGCGGGAGCCTCAAACGGCGAGCACCTCGTCGCGCACGAAGTGGAGCCGTACGACGCCCGGAGACGCGCCGTCGAAGTGGCACCGCACGGCCTCACGGACGTTCTCGCGCAGTTCGTCGAGGTCGTCGCCCTCGGTGAAGATCGCCGCACCGAGAGCGCGCGCCGTGAAGCCACCCTCCGCCGCGGGCTCGACGACGAAGATCAATTCTCCTCCCGCGATCGCGTCCGGATTGGCCATGGGGCTGAGGGTAGGAGAGCCGCCGGAGCAGAACAAGCGACGACCTGCCCGGGCGACCTGCACCCGACAGCCATCATGGCTTGCGTGCATGCGCCGCAGGCGCGACGGGCGACCGCCGACGTGCCGACCGTCGGGGCTGCTCCGGCGAGATGACGGTCGCTCGGCCCCACTCACGTCCCCCGCGCCCGCCCCCGCGCCCGCTTGCTCTCGTACATCCGCCCGTCCGCGACGTGCAGCAGCACCTTCGCCGTCGCCGCGTCCTCCGGATACGCCGCCCACCCGAACGACGCCTGCAGCCGCACGTTGATCCCCTGCCGCTCGAGGGACGTCCGCTCCGACACGCGCGCCACAAGCGTGCGACAGCGCTCCGCTGCACGGCCAGCGTCCGCGCCCGGGATCAGGAACGCGAACTCGTCACCACCGAACCGGCACCCGACCTCGTCCGGCGCGAGCGCCGCGGCGAACACGCGTCCGACCTCCGCGAGGGCCGCGCTGCCGCTCATGTGACCGTGTCCGTCGACCAGCTGCTTGAAGTGGTCCATGTCGGAGAACAGGACCGCGAAGCGGTCGCCGCGCGCGACCGCTTCGTCGACGCAGCTCAGGAAGTACGTCGAGTTGCGCAGTCCGCTCAGCGGGTCGTTGCGCGTGAGCTCGAGCAGCGCGCTGTGCGCCTGGGCGTTGGAGATCGCGATCGCCGCGAAGTCGGCGAAGCTCTCGAGGATGCCGACGTCGTCGAGGTCGAAGCCGCGCTCGTCGAGCGCGTTCACGATCTCGATCACGCCGATCGTCCGCGTCTCAACCCGCAGCGGCACCGCGATGATCGAGCGCGTCGCGAAGCCGAGCGCCTGGTCCATGCGGCTCGAGAAGCGCGCGTCCTGCGTGACGTCGGAGATCAGAAGCGTCTCGCCCGTACGCATCACCGTGCCGGCGATGCCCTCCCCGGGTGCCAGCCGGCGGCCGATCAGGCCGCGGTCGTTCTCGTTGCGCACCAGGCGGAAGACCAGCGCGTCGCTGTCGTCCTCGCGGAGCAGCAGGGACCAGCTCGACGGTCGCAGCAGATCGTCGAGGCCGTCGAGGAGGCCGTGCAGCACCACCTCGAGGTCCAGCGAGGAGTTGAGCGCACGCGCGGCGCGCGCGAACGCCGCGAATCCCTCGCCCTCGAAACGGCTCATGGCCGGAGATTGGCAGAGGCGGCGCCGGATGGCACGTTGAACCGCCGAGCGGGGGAGTAGTCGCACCGTGCTTCGAACACGGGACGACGACCGGGGCAAAGAAGGGCGCTCAACGGACGTCGGCGCGCGGGAGCCTATGCCGTATGCACGCCCTTGACCGGAACGAATCGAATCTCGAGGCGCTTCTTCATCGCCGTGGCAATGCGTCGAAGCATCGCCAGGGAATGGCCCTCGTAGTCGGCATCTTCGAGACGACAGATGACGGACGCGGTCGTGCCGACGAGCTTGGCGAGCTCGCGTTGGGTAAGTCCGGACTTCATGCGGAGGTCCTGGATCAGGCGGCCGATCTCCATGTCGTCGCGAACCTTCTCCAGCTTCTCAACGCGGTCAGGCTTGCCCGCGTAGTATCGCCGATGGAGGATCTCGAGCGCATCCGACGTCGTCTTCTTTCTTGGCACGGTCGTCACTCCCTGTACGTGAACCGGGTCGGGTCTGCTTCGAACTTCTTCTTTCGCCTGACCGCTTCGTCGATCTCCTTCGGGGGGACTCGCTTTTCTTTCACGAGCCCCTGCGACAGCACGGCCGCGGCCTTGCCGTGAAAGAAGTAGAGCATCCGGTAGTTCACCCGCTGCAGGCCCACCCGCAGCTCGTAGATCCCGTCGCGGAGATAGTCCGCCCCTGGACGGCGAAGCTCATGGCCGAGCTCTGCGAGGCGCTCGAGCGCCACGCGACACTTGTCCTGAGCCCTTTCGGGGATGCCATCCATCCAGTCGAGCACCGCAGCGGTGCCCTCGGGCTCCTGGTAGAAGATGACCTTCGTCCGAGGCATGCCCCTCCCCGTGGATCATTGGGCTACGTTCGCATTTTTGCGAACTGCCGACAATCCCCGTTGCGCGACAGGGAGGCGGGAAGCGGCCCCCTGGGAGAAGAGCGGACCGCGGGAGCGCGCAACCCCGCAAAGCGGTCGCGGGAAGCGTGAGTGGTCGCACCGTGATTCGAACACGGGACCTCTTGCATGTGAGGCAAGCGCTCTAACCAACTGAGCTATGCGACCCTAGGACGACACCCGGTGCTAACAGCCGCCCCCGGGGCCGTCAAAGCGCGACGCCCGCGCGCTCCCGCGGACCCGGCGCCCGACACGCGCGGCGTCGGCGTGCTACCCAGACCGCCGTGGCCGAACACGCAGCAGTCCGCCTCCCCGACGTCACCCTCGCGACCCTGCAGGGCGAGCCCGCCGTCCTCCGCGACCCCGCCGCGACGGCGCGCCTCGTCGTCGCCTACCGCCACACGTGCCCGTTCAGTAACGAGGTCCTGCCCGTGATCGAGCGCGTCACGCGCGCCTTCCACGGCAAGCGGCTCCTCACCCTCGGCCTGTCGCTCGGCACCGAGGACGACACCCTCGACGCGATCAACGAGCACGGGCTCTGC
>VGTK01000338.1 GCA_016874715.1 Deltaproteobacteria bacterium
CGGCTCGGCCGCGCGCGCCGCGTCACCGGCCAGCGCCGCGAAGCTGCACCCGGCCGCGACCTCGCGCAGGTGGTCGGGGTGGAGGTAGTCCCGCAGCACCCGGGCCGTCTGCTGCCGCCACGCGCGCGGCGAGGACGCCCTGCGTCGCGCCAGGAGGCGGATCAGGCCGTGATCGTCGGTCAGCACCTCGCGCAGCAGGTCCTGCTTCGATGCGAAGTGTGCATAGAAGCCGCCGTGCGTGAGGCCGGCACCGGCCATCACCGCATCGACGCTCGCCGCGGCGAAGCCGGCGTCTCGGAAGACGCGTCCGGCGCTGGCGACGATGCGCGCGCGCGTTGCGGCCTTGTGGTCTCTGGACAGGGGCATGCTCTTGATCTCGATATGACGACTATCATACCAACACGGGGAGGCACGGGAATCCATGCTCGAACTGCTGCACTTCCGCTGCTCGCCCTACAACGAGAAGGTGCGCTGGGCGCTCGACCTGAAGCGCGTGCCGCACACGCGCACACCGCTGCTGCCGGGGCCACACCTGCCGCGTATGCGGAAGCTCACCGGCAGCGACTCCTTCACCCCCTTGCTGGTGCGCGACACGGCCGATGGCGGCCCGCTGAACGGGTCGGCCGCGATCCTCGACTGGCTCGAGGCGCGCTACCCCACGCCGGCGCTCCTGCCCGCCGACGAAGCCGAGGCTGCCCGGGCACGCGACATCCAGCGTCGCTTCGACGACGACATCGGGCTGCGCGGCCGTCGCGCCGCACTCGCCGCACTGCTCGCGTCGCCGGCGTACTTCGCTGCCGTCTTCGGCGCCGGGCACGGCCGGCTCGCACGAGCCGCCTACGCGCTCACGGTCCCGCTCGCAGCACCGCTCGTGCGCAAGGGCAACGGCATCGCCGGCGCGGCTGCGATCGCGGACGGCCACGCGGCCTTCGTCGAGGGCCTCGACTATGTCGCGCGCGAGGCCGCCGCCACCGGCTACCTCGTCGGACGCGGCTTCACCGTCGCCGACCGCACGGCGGCCTCGATGCTCGCCATGTGCGTCGACCCGCCGGACTCGCCGATGGCGCGCCCGCGGCCGATGCCGCAGTCCTCCACGTCGTTCCTGGAACGCTACGCGACGCATCCCGGCGCCGACTGGGTGCGCGGGATCTACCCGCGCCACCGCCATGCCCGTGCCGACTTCAACGGACCGAGCATCCGCCCGTAGGAGGATCGTCATGGCCAAGTGGCAGAAATCGCCGCCCGAGCTGATCACCGCGTTCGACGCCGCGATCGCGCAGGAGCCGGCTGCCGAGCGGCGCCAGATGTTCGGCTACCCCTGTGCCCTCGTGAACGGCAACATGGCCTTCGGTCTGCACGAGGACCGTGTGATCGCGCGCCTGCCGGACGAGGCCGCGGCGCGCCCCTGCATCGTGCTCGGCAGGCGCATGAAGGCCTACGCCGCGATCGGCAGCGGGGAGGCCCTGGCCCGCGGCGCGATGCGGCGCTGGGTGGCACGAGCGGTCGCGTTCACGGCCACGCTCCCGCCGAAGGCGCCGAAGGCGCAGGCCGCGGGCGCGGCCAGGGCCAGGGTGGCCGCGACGACGCGGACGGCAGGCACCGCGACGAAGCAGGTGACGAAGCAACCGGCGACGCGCAGGAAGACGCGCTGAAGCCGACCGCTTGCTCGATCTCGGCGTACGGCACGAGAAGATCGAGCTCGGCTCGCCCAAGCGAGGCCCGGTGCTTCGCCGACCAGGGAGGGTCACGCCGTGAGCGATCTCGTCCTTCATCACAACTCCATGTCGAGCTGCTCGCAGAAGGTGCGCCTCGTGCTCGCGGAGAAGGGTCTGGCGTTCGAGTCGCGCGAGGTTGACCTGATCAGCGGTCAGCAGCATGCACCCGAGTACGTCGCGCTCAACCCGAACCACGTCGTGCCGACCCTGGTGCACGACGGCCACGTCCTGATCGAGTCGTCGCTGATCGACGAGTACCTCGCGGACGCGTTTCCGGAGGTGGCGCTCGCCCCGCGCGATCCCGCCGCGGGCGTGCTCACCTACGCGATCGGCGCCCGCCCGGTCGCGCTGCTCCAGCCGGCGGAAGCACGCGAGGCCGCCGTCGCAGCGATCCCCGACCCGGCGCGGCGTGCCGCACGCCGCAGCGTGCTCGAGCACGGCGTCGCCGCACCCGAGTTCGCCGGTGCGCTCGCCGCGTTCCTCGACCTGATCGACGCGATGGAGGCGAAGCTCGCACCCGGCGGCTGGCTGTCCGGCGACCGCTTCGGCCTCGCCGACGCGGCCGCCCTGCCCTACGTGCTGCGCCTCGAGCACCTGGCGATGACGCCGCTGCTCGAAGCGAGCGCGCGGCCGCGCGTCGCGGACTGGCTCGCGCGCGTCAAGGCGCGTCCGAGCTACGCCACGGCCGTCGGCGCCTGGCTTCCGGCGCCGCTGGTCGATCTCTTCCAGAAGCACGGCGCGGCGGTGTGGGGCGAGGTCGAGCAGGTGGTAAGCGCGCACGCCGCGCACGGTTGAGCAGACCGATCGGTCTCAGCGGCCGCGCAGCGGCATGCGGGCGCGCAGACGGTCGAGACCGGCGCGCAGTCCGCCGTCGCGCCGCACCTCGTGCCAGCGCAGGGCGACCACCACGACGATCACCAGCAGGAGCCCGAAGCCCGGCACGACGTACGGTGCTACGCTGTCGAGCAGACGCTGGGCCGCGACCGCGTGGAACTGACCGAGCGCGACCCCGGTGACGATCAGCCACAGCAGCGCTTGCTGCGTGCGATCGCGGCTGCGGCTCGCGAGCCAGCCCACCGCCGGCAGCATCGTGATGAGCCAGTTCAGCTCGTACTGGTACGCGAGCTGCGGGATCGCCACCAGGAATGGGAAGTAGAGCATGACTTCGGCACACAGCTGGCGACGCTCGAGATTGCGCTCGCGCAGGTCGCGCCACACCATCAGGCTCAACAGCCCGAGGTAGAACGGTTGCGCGAGGGTGCTCGGGGACGCATGGACGATCTCGGGCACCTCCCTGCCGAGCGCTCGTGGTGCGAGCCACTCGAGGTACGTGAAGGTCACGGCGAGGCTGCCGTTCTCGCCGAGACGGAACTGCTCTCCGCGGTCGAACACCCGCTCCTGGCCGAAGTAGAGCCAGAGCGCCATGCTCAGCTCGAAGAGGACGAACAGCAGCGCCGCCATCGACGCCAGAGGCCGCCAGCGCCGCCCCGCGAGGAGCGCCAGAGCGAGCAGGGCCGGGTAGACCTTGACCGCGGCCGCGAGGCCGAACATCAAGCCGGCGAGGAAGCCTGCGCTGGAGAGCCAGCGCAGCCCGAGGGCCGCCAGGAGCATTACGAAGCCGTCGAGGTTGCCGCGATCGAAGAGGAAACGAAACGGATAGCTCAGCGACAGGGTGCCGAGAGTCGTCAGAGTGAAGATCAGATCGGCAGGCAGGCTCGACGGGGTGAAGACGCGGTGCAGCAGCAAGAGGGCCGCCAGCACCGCGATCAGCAAGGACGGCGGGACGAGATACTTGACGACGTCGTAGGGCAGGTAGGTCACCGGCACGTTGATCTGTGCCGGCAGCGGCGGGTAGACGCACCGCTGCACCTCGCTCGGGTTCCACCCGATGCGCAGATAGAGCGCCGCCAGGTACACCTCGCGGAAGTCGACGCTGACGTCGTCGCAGGGGTTGACCATCGGGATGCGCTGCCGGGTCGCGACCTGCCCGAGCTGAGTGAGCCCCACGAACAGCGCCAGCAGGAGCAGGACGATGAGCGCGGGCGAGTTGCGCCCGCGGAGCATCGCCAGCGCGGGAGAAGCCACGACGATGGCCCTTCAGGACGGCAGCGCGGGCATCTCCTCCGCCATCTCGCGCAGCTTGTTCTTCGCAACCTTGTCCAGCGTCGCCTTCGGGAAGTCGTCGACCACGTAGACCGCGCGCGGGACCTTGAAGTCGGCGAGCTTCGACTTGCAGTGGG
>VGTK01000339.1 GCA_016874715.1 Deltaproteobacteria bacterium
ACGGCCTACGCGACGCGGAGTACCTGCGGCTCAAGATCCTCACGACCATGCTGCCTCCCCTTTAGCTTGACGAAACTTGACGGAAATGACCCACACGATTTCCCGAAGAGCCAAAAAAGAAGCGACGAGAAAGGTCTCAGGCGACGATCCGTCGCAGGACGTACGCGGCGCGCCCCGCGATGTGGCCGTGGCGATGTGGCCGTGGCGATGTGGCCGTGGCGATGTGGCCGTGGCGATGAGCGGGCGGGTCAGCCGAAGAGCCGATCGCCTTCCATCTCCGCAAGGAACACCTGCAGCGGAAGCACCTGCGTGCCGCCGGGCGTCTGCAAGCGGTCGGCGCCGAGGTAGACGACCAGGGTGCGCGGTCGCCTCTTGCCGCGGTAGCCCTGGGCGAAGGCTTCGACGCCCCGCGCGTGCTCCGGTCGGAAGCGGCGGCTCGCCTTCGCCTCGATCGCGACGCAGGCGTCGTCCCGCCAGAGGAGGAAGTCCACCTCCAGAGCGGAGCTCTCGGTCGGCGCCCAGTAGTTCCAGTCCTCGAAGAGATGGCGATAGGAGCGGTAGGCCCGGAGCAGCGTTGCCAGCCATCCCTCGAACAGGGCTCCCCGCTCCTCCTCGACCACGGGTCCGAAGCGCCGTCGTGCTGCGCGCGCCAGGCCGGGATCGATCCAGTAGAGCTTGGGGTGGCGCTTCTCCTTGACGCGTAGCCGGCCCTCGTACGGCGGCAGACGGAACGCGAGCAGCGTATCCTCGAGGATGTCGAGGTAGGCGAGCACCGTCGTGCGGCTCACCCCGGCGTCACGTGCGAGCGCGGCCGCGTTCAGAACCTGACCGTGGAAGAGGGCGGCCACCGGAAGAAAGCGCGCGAAGCCGGGCAGGTTGCGAACCAGCGCCTCGGCCTGAATCTCCTCGCGGAGGTAGGTCTGCATGTAGGCCTCGAGCACGTCGCGATCGCCACCACGATCCCACACCAGAGCAAGGCTACCGTGCGTGAGGACGCGCTCGAGATCGAACGCCTCGCCCAGCTCTTCGGGGACCAGGGGATAGAGCGCCTTGTGCACGGCGCGTCCTGCGAGGAGATTGGTCCCCGCCTTGCGGAGCTTGCGTGCGCTCGACCCCGAGAGGGCGAACTCGAGCTTCTTCGACTCGATGAAGCGGTGCGCTTCGTTCAGGAGCGAAGGCAGACGCTGGATCTCGTCGATCACCACGCGCGCGCCCCGCGGCAGCGCCTCGAGCCGATGGGCGAGGAGCCCAGGATCGACCAGGTACGAGTGAAAGAGTCGCTCGTCGAGCAGGTCGATGTAGGTGGCGCTCGCGAAGTGCTGGCGGAGCCAGGTGCTCTTCCCGGTGCCGCGTGCGCCGAACAGGAAGAAGGAGCCCGCGGGCGGTTCGAGGAGCCGCCGAAGCCGCGCCACCATGCCGACGAATATCCCGGAAAACCGTCGGCATGTCAACAGCGGCCTGTTCGAACCGGCAGATCCGCGCACGTGAAGCGCCGAGGAGCCAAAAAAAGGAGGCTGGCGGCGAACCGGCAGCCTCCTTTGCGGCTCGCGCCGCTGCTCGTCTCGTCGCTACGACGATCAGAAGTAGTAGCCGACCTCGAGCGCCACCGAATCGTCTCCCGTCCACAGGATGTTCGGGTTCGAGGTGGTGAACACCCCGACGTCCGACTGGTCGTGGCGGTACTCGATGCGGGTGTAGATGTACTCCGAGAGCATGGCCTTGAAGTCGAAGGTGACGTTCCACAGGTCCTGCTGCACGCCGGTGCGCGAGCCCTGCGCATCGCTGAACCACTCACCGCGCGTCGCCACGCTGAAGCGATCGGTGATCTGGTAGGTCACGTAGCCCGCGGCGCCGATCCAGGTGGAGTGACGGCCCGGGTTGACCGCGCTCGCCTCGTCCTCGCTGCCGTAGTCGAAGTTCACGATGAAGCCGAGGTCGTCGGTCAGCTTGAAGCTGCCGACGACGTCGATGACGCCGCGCTTGTTGCGGTTACAGCCCGACTGGGTGGCGCCCGGGTTGGGGAAGCAGGTCTGCTCGGGCCCGAAGATGCCGTTCACGTACAACGCGGCGCGGTCGTTCGGCGACACCGCGATCTGGCCGATCACGCTCGGGCTCGAGTTGTTGTCCTCGACGTTGTCCCAGCCGACCACGCCGCCCGCCGTCACGCTGACCATGTCGCTGACCTTGTAGGTCGCGAGTCCGCCGGTGTGGGTGAACGGGCCGGCGAACTGGTAGTTGAAGCCGCGCGACCACGTCGGGTTGAGCCAGGGCTCGATCAGCTCGGCGCCGAGCAGGGTGACGAACTTGCCGCCCTTCAGCGTCAGGCCGTTGCCGATGGGCACGTTGTACAGGACGTACGCCTCCTCGAACTCGATCTCGTCGGCCTCGAACTCGGTGTCGCCGACGATGCCGCTGCCGTTCCAGTCGGCCTTGACCGCCCCAGGACGCGCGATACGACCGGCGTCGAAGCGGATCAGGCCGCCGAACTCGTTCAGGTCGGGCGTCGGGTTGTAGCCGAGCGCCAGCTGCCACAGGCCGACGAAGTAGCGGTTGTGCCAGTTGTCGAAGTTGCGGAACGGAATCCGGTTGTCGTCCGGCTCGTTGAACGACCACTGGTACGCCGTCGACAGGCCGGAGCTGATGAAGACGTCGTGCCGGTTGAACCAGCCCTTGACGCCGTCCACCGTCTCGTCGAAGTACTCGAGCGGCGGCACGGGGTCGATCTTCGGCTCCTTCGCCGCGGCGGCGGCCGCGTAGCCCTCCGGCTCACCTTGCGTATCGATCAGCGTCTGTGCGCTCGCGGTGCTCACCCACGCGAGTGCGACGACTCCGCCCAGAATGGGAACCACCTTCCCGAAACGAGTCGACATAATCGTCCCTCCTCTCTTCCTCCCCGGCAGGGTGCGCAGAGGCTGTGCGCGCACCGCTGCTGTTCGTCGACAGAATCGACCAGGGGCTTAACAAGGTTGCCTGCAAAAGCAACAGATTCAGGCCGGGATGACCGCATGACGCGGTGCGCTGACGGCGAGCCCGATCGGGGCTCGAGGCCGTCGCGCGATCCCTCGCGTCGCCGGTGGCGACGATGCGGCACACCCGACCGCGGGCGCGTGGCCCGGCGAAAGCGTATGGATGCGCGGCCCATGGGAGAAATGAGCGTCCGTCTCGACGACCGGCTGCTGCGGGCCGTGTTCGCCCGCCCGCACCGGGTGCTGTCGCACGCCGTGCTTCGCCCGGGCCTGGTCGTGGCGGACGAGGTGGTCTGGTGCCAGGTCCGGGACGACGACCTGGCCCCGCCGGTCGATCCCGGTCGCCTGCTCGCCGCGCGTCTCGCCGCGGCGGGATCGCCGGCCGCCGTCGGGCTCCTGACCAGCGCCGAGCTGGCGGGGTTCACGGACGACGAGCGCGCGGCCGGTCGCCTCGTCGTACGCACCGTCGCCACCGTCGGCCTGAACAACGCCCGGCGCGCCGGCGACCCGTGGGACGTCGCGCCGCCAGCGGTCGGAACGATCGTCGGGACAATCAACGTTCTCGTCCGGGCGTCGCTGCCGCTCACCGACGCGGCGCTGATCGAGATGCTGGCCGTGGCCGCCGAGGCGCGCGCGATGGCCGTGCTCGACGCGGGTGTGGCGAGCCGACGCAGTGGCCTGCCCGCGACCGGCACCGGCACCGATTGCACGGTCGTCGCGGCTCCCTGCGGTGACCCGATCGCGGAGTACGCCGGAAAGCACACGGCTCTCGGCCACCTGGTCGGCGCGACGGTGGCCGCGGCGGTCGGGCGCGGCGCCGCAGTGTGGCTCGAGCGCCACCCGTCGCGCCGGCTCGCAGGGCGTTCGGTGTGAGCACCGGCGCGGTGGTGGTGGTGATCGGCGGCGGCGCGCGCTCGGGCAAGAGCCGCTTCGCGCTCGCCCGCGCCCG
>VGTK01000340.1 GCA_016874715.1 Deltaproteobacteria bacterium
CCGCCGCGTGGAGCGAGGGGGCGCGTGCCCCCTCGTTGCAACGACCCGCGTGCCCCCTCGTTGCAATCAAAACGGGAAGCCGAAGTTCACGCGGACCGCGTCCAGGTCGTTGCCGACGCGATAGCTGACGCCGAGGCGCGGGTTGCCGAGCACCGGGATGTCGAATGGCGTGCCAGCATCGGCGCCGACGCTGACCCCGACCTCGTACACCTCGCCGACGCGCAGCGACCGCTGCTCGACGCGCGAGAACTCGAGGTCGGGCGTGAACCAGTACCAGATGAAGAACAGGCTCGCGTCCGGCGAGTAGCCGCCGACGTCGAAGCCGAGCGGGTGCCGCGCCTCGACGCCCGTCTCGAGCGCGCCGTAGGCCTGCGCGCTCGGCGTGCTCTCGAGATTCTCCGTGCCGGCGTAGATGAAGGCGTTGCCGAGCCCGAGCGTCAGGCGATCGACGCGGTGCTGCACGAGGCTGCTCACGCCGACCTGGTAGGTGAAGTACCAGACGTCCTGCTCGGCCTGCCGGTCGCGGAACGTGCTTCCGTCGGGCTTCCGATAGCGGACCTCGGTGTCGAACGTCGAGCCGAACCCCCACGCACCGATCAGCGACACCGTCCACGGCTCGAGGATCGGGATCTCGAGCTTGAGCTTCGGCTCGGCACTCAGCGTCCGCTGGTCGGCGAGCACCCGCACCCGCAGGTCGTCGAGATCCTCGACGCGCACCGACTTCCGGAACGAGTAGGCGCCGTAGAGGATCGGCAGCTCGATCCTCAGGCGCCAGTCGAGGAGCACGTCGCGCAGCGTGTACGTGAGCGGGATCGAGTAGACGTTCACGTCGAGCCCGCCGACGCGGTAGGTGCCGAAGCCGAGCTGTGCCGCGTAGACGTAGTTGACCGCGACGTCGATCTGGCGACCGGGCGCATCGGGCTGCGCGCCCGCCGGCACGGCCAGCGCCAGCACGAGCCCCAGGGCCACCCATGCGGGCGCCGCCTTTCGGCATCTGCACCGTGCTGCGCGCAGCTCGACCGCCAACGATTCTCCCCCCGCGATTCGCGGCGCCCGACGCCGTCCCGCCCGGCCCGCCACGCGGCCTCCGGCCGCCCTGCCGCAGCGTCGACCGCGGGTCAATCCGCGAGGCCGCAGCCGGCTGACGCGCCGCGGCCGGATCCGGCTGGCGCGTCGCGACCGAACCCGGCTATGGCGGCCCGATGAAGAACTCCACATCCGGCAGCCACGGCGCCCGCACACGGCGCGCGCACGCCCTCGTGGCCATCTGCGTCGCGCTCGCTGCCGTCGCCACTGCTTGCAGCGACGGCGACGGCGACGGCGGCTCGAACGGCACCATCGACCTGGTCGTCGAGAACGCCGACCGCTGCGACTGGCTCGATCCGCGGCACTGCCTGCTGCCGTTCCCGAACGACTTCTTCACCGTCGCCGACGGGAGCACCGATACCGGGCTGCAGCTGAACATCCAGCGGGCGTCGGCGCCGCGCAACGTGCGGGGTGTGCACGTCGACACCACCGAGTGGAACCGCAACGACGGCTTCAGCCCGGGTGCTCAGATCGTCACGTACGTCGACGGCATCGACCTCGAGGCGACCGGGCTCGTCGGCGTCGCGAACATCGGCGGCTCGCTCGGTAAGGACGCGCCCGCGGTGCTCATCGACACCGTCACCGGCCAGCGCGTGCCCTACTTCACCGAGCTGGACGCCACCGTCTCGAGCCCCGCCAACGCGGTGCTCTTCGTCCGTCCGGCGCGCAACCTCCTCGAGAGCCACCGCCACGTGGTCGCGCTGCGCCGCCTGAAGAACGCGGCCGGCGAGACGATCCAGGCGGGCGACGTGTTCCGCGCCTATCGCGACGACCTGATCTCGAACGTCCCGGAGGTCGAGGCGCGGCGCGAGCACTTCGAGCGGATCTTTGCCGACCTCGACGACGCCGGGGTCGCGCGCGACGACCTCTACCTCGCGTGGGACTTCACCGTGGCCAGCGAGCGCAACCTGAGCGAGCGCATGCTGCACATCCGCGACAACGCCTTCGCGCAGCTCGGCGCGGCGGCGCCTGGGTTCACCGTCCAGAGCGTCGAGGAGAACCCGAACGACGAGCTCGCCCGCCGCGTCGAGGGGACCTTCGAGGTGCCGAGCTACATGACCGGCACGGGCGCGCCCGGCTCGCGCTTCCACTACGCGAGCAGCGAGCTGCCGCAGCGCAACGGCACCTACACCGCGGACTTCACCTGCATCGTGCCCAAGGCGGCCCTCGGCGACGGCACCACGCCGGCGCCCGCGCGGCCGTCGCTCTACGGCCACGGCCTGCTCGGCAGCCAGGGCGAGGTCGTAGCCGGCAACGTCCGCCGCATGGCGAACGAGCACAACTTCGTCTTCTGCGCGACCAAGTGGATCGGCATGTCCGAGGAGGACGTCCCGAACGCGGTGACGATCCTGGGCGACATCTCGACCTTCCCGACGCTCGCCGACCGCCTGCAGCAGGGCGTGCTCAACACCCTCTTCCTCGGGCGCCTGATGATCCACGAGAACGGACTCGTGTCGCACCCGGCGTTCACCGGCCTGATCGACCGGAGCCACCTCTACTACGACGGCAACAGCCAGGGTGGCATCATGGGCGGCATCACCACGGCGGTGTCGATCGACTTCACCCGCGCCGTGCTGGGCGTGCCGGCGATGAACTACGGGATGCTGCTGCAGCGCAGCGTCGACTGGGACACGTACCGCCAGATCTACGACCCGGCATACCCCGACGAGCTCGAGCGCGGGCTCGGAATTCTCCTGATCCAGATGCTCTGGGACCGCGGCGAGGCCAGCGGCTACGCGCAGCACATGACCGACGATCCGTTGCCCAACACGCCCGCACACACGGTGCTGCTGCACGTGGCGTTCGGCGACCATCAGGTGGCGCCCGACGCGGCCAACATCCAGGCTCGCACCATCGGTGCCCGGATCCACGCGCCCACCGTCACCGCGGGTCGGCTGCCGTTCGTCGAGCCGGCCTACTGGGGCATCGAGCCGATCGCGAGCTACCCGTACTCCGGCTCGGCGATCGTGATCTGGGACAGCGGTGCACCGGCGCAGCCGCTGGTGAACCTGCCGCCGCGGATCGGCGAGGACCCGCACGGCGACCCCCGCAGCGACCCCGACGCGCGCCGCCAGAAGGCCGAATTCCTCAAGCCCGACGGGGCGGTCGTCAACGTCTGCGGCGACTGGCCGTGCTTCGCCGACCCGAGCTAACCCCCTGTTTTTTGGGCGCGAACGAGGTCGCCCGTCGGGCAGGAAAATGTCGTCGCGGAAGGCTGTACCGAATTCGTTCTCGTGCTATGCGAAAGGCCGGTTGGTTCGTCGACGAGTTCGCGTACGGCGCAGCATGATTCCTGCCCGGTACCGTTGCTTGTTCGTCCTCCTGCCTTCCTCGGCCACCAGCGGCCCCTTTCAACGCTGGCCTGAGAGTAAAGCCCGGGCCCGCAAAGAACCCAGAGGATAGGAGCGAGAAATGGGTAGGAAGCTGTACGTGGGTAATTTGTCCTTCAGCATCGACTCGGCGGGACTCGAGCAGCTGTTCTCGGAGTACGGCACGGTCGAGAGCGCGTCGGTGGTCACCGATCGCGAGAGTGGTCGCAGCCGTGGTTTCGGCTTCGTCGAGATGAGCTCGAACGAGGAGGCCGAGGCGGCGATCAACGCGCTGAACGGCCAGGACCACAACGGCCGGGCGCTGACCGTCAACGAGGCGAAGCCCCGCGAGGATCGCCCGCGCGGCGGTGGCGGTGGATTCGGCGGCGGTGGCCGCGGCCCTGGCGGGCCTCGCG
>VGTK01000341.1 GCA_016874715.1 Deltaproteobacteria bacterium
CGCCCCGCGCGTCGCAGGCCGCCCGGGGCGCTCCGGCGCGTCCGGCACCCGAGCGGCGCGCGCGGATCCGGGCCGAGCAGCGGCGCCTGACCCTCCTGAACCTCCCGCTCCTGGTGGGACTCGGCGCGGTCACGACGATCCTCGCGTTGCGCGGCGGCCTCGCGATTCCGCGGGGGCTGCCTGGTCCGGCGACGTTTCTCCTCGAGGCCGGGGCGTACGTCGTGGCGTTCGACCTCTACTTCTACGTCCTGCACCGGCTCCTGCACGCGCCGTTCGCGTTCCGCCGCGTGCATGTGGTCCACCACCGGGCGCGCGACGTCGACCTGTGGTCGACGATCGCGATGCACCCGGTCGAGTTCCTCGCCATCGTCGGCTTCGTGCCGCTGGCGCTGTGGATCGCGCCGGTACACGCCGCGTCGGTGCTCGCGGTGTGCACCTTCCTCGGCGCCAGCATCGCGTTCGCGCACTCCGGCTTCGGGTTCCGCCCGGCCACCGACCGCGTCCTGCTGCGCGCGCACTACCTCGTGCCGCGCATTCACGCCGCGCACCACGTGCACCGGCGCTGCAACTACGGCGCGATCACGACGCTGTTCGACCGCGCCGGGGGCACGCTGCGCGCCTGAGCGGCGCGCGCGGTGGTCGCACCGCGCGAGGGTGCCTTGACGCGGCGCCGAGCCGCGTGCAACGCCGACGGGATGCAGCCGCTCGCGAAGGAGTCTCCCGCATCCCCGGACCTTCCCCCGCACGTGCAGGACCTCGTGCTGCACGACTTCCGGCGCATCGAGCCCGGGCTCGACGCGATGCTCGAGGTCCTCGGGCGTCAGGGGGCGCGCGAGATCTGGCACAAGCACGGGACGTTCTACGACCACCTGCTCGGCGTGTGGCGCATCCTTGCGGCCTGGCAGCAGCCGTCCGACGTCTGCCGGCTGGGCCTCATGCACAGCGTGTACTCGAACAGCTTCGTCCGCATGCGGGTCTTCGACGCCCGGCAGGAGGCCGGGCGCGACACCGTGCGCGAGCTGATCGGCGAGGAGGCGGAGCGTCTCGTGCACCTGTTCTGCACCATCCGTCGCGAGGAGCTGCTGCGGCTCGGCGACCTCGAGGTGCCGGCCGACGGCATCCTCGTCGGGACGATCGCCGGCGACGAGAAGGTCCGGCTGTCGCGCCGTGACCTCGGCGTCTTCCTCGTGGTGACGATGGCCGACTACGCGGAGCAGTTCTTCGGCTGGCAGGACCGCCTGTTCGGGCTCCCCGACCGCGATGGCACGCGACGCGGCGGCCCGCACGCGCTGTGGCCGGGCGAGAGCCGGCCGGGGCTCTGGATGGGCCTCGATGCGCTGCTCGGGCTGCGCGCGGCGAAGTGCGGCGTCGAGCCCCTGCCGCCGGTGTTCGACCGCTGTACCGCCCGGATCGAGCGCGCGACCGAGGGCGAGGCGTGCGACCTCTACTGGTCGGTGGTCGCCGACCCGGCCGCACAGGACGACGCCGCGCACGCCGAGCGCACGCTGCGCGAGGCGGCGCGCCTCAATCCGTTCGTCGCCGAGCCGCACGTCCTGCTCGGACAGATCTGCGTGACGCAGCACCGCTGGGACGACGCGCTCGCCGCGGCGGGCCGCGCGCTCGAGTTGCAGGCCCAGTGGGCCACGCCGTGGGACAAGCGGCTCTCCTGGGAGGCCTGGGTTGCGTGGACGCGAGTGCTCCTGAAGGCCGCCCGGGAGCGGGAGTGGCCTGCCGACGCCCTCGGCATCATCGGTCTCGGCGAGGTGCGGCCGGGGCGCTGAGGCTCCCGCGACAGCCCGGCCGGGGCGCTCCGCCTCCGCGACAGCCCTGACGGGCGCTCCCGCCGAACGCGACGTCAGACTGCCGTATTGCGTGAATTCGTTGATTCATGCACAATTGCAGTCGTGGCCGCCACCATCGCCCGCACCGCGAACACCGTCCCGGCCCCCGCCATCGACGTCCGCAACGCTCTCGCCGGCTTCTTCGGCGTCATGGAGCTGTGGGGAGCGGGGAACGCGGAGGCGCGCACCATCCTCGGGGCCCCCCCCGAGCGCACCTTCTTCGCCTGGAAGGCCGGGCGAGCGAAGCGCCTCCCCGACGACACCCTGCGTCGCATCGGTTACGTGGCGGGGATCTTCAAGGCGCTGCAGATCCTGTACTCCGACCCCGCGCAGGCGGACGGCTGGCTCCGGCGCCCCAACGCACACTTCGGCGGGCAGACGCCGCTCGCGCGCATGTGCGCGGGCGACGTGACCGACCTCGCCGCCGTGCGCGCGTACCTCGACGCGGCGCGTGCGCCGTGGTCCTGAGGTGAGCGCGCCGCTGGCGCGGCGCTCGCGGCGCGTGGCCGGGCTGGCGGACGTGCCCACCCGTCGCGTGGCGTGGACGCACGCGACGCGCATCGTAGCCGCACGCCACCCGCCGATCGACCTCTTCGAGCGCGTGTCGCGCGACCCGGCGGTGTGGGAGGCGCTGATCGCGGCCGAGCAGCTCGTCAATCCGCGCGTACGCGACGAGGTCGGCGAGATCCACCTCGTGCCGCCCGAGGACCGTGTGAGCGGACCCGGCGCGTCCTGGGTGATGGCGTCGTTCACGCACCGGAACCCGCGGGGCTCGCGCTTCAGCGACGGCTCGTACGGCGTCTACTACGCCGCACGCGACCTCGAGACCGCGATTCGCGAGACCGCGCACCACTTCGCGCGCCTGGCGCGCGACTCGAACGACGGCCCGCGCTACGAGGACGTGCGCGCGCTGGTCGGTACGATCGCGAGCCGCTTCGTCGACGTCGCCTCGCTGCCGCCCGCGCGGCGCGCGAAGATCCTCGACCCCGACGATTACGCGGCGAGCCGCGTGTTCGCGGCCCCGCTACGCGACGCGGGCGCCGGCGGCATCGTCTACCCGAGCGTCCGGCACGCGGGCGGACAGTGCGTTGCCGCGTTCCGGCCGAAGGCGGTCGGCATCCCGGTGCCCGGCCCGGCCCTCAAGTACCACTTCGACGGCACCCGCGTGGCGCGCTGGTTCGACTACGCGCGCGAGACCTGGGTGCCGCTCTGACCTCGGTACGCGCGGCGGTCGCGACGTCCTCGGGCGGGGACGTCGCGACCGCCGCGTACCGGGTCACGGCACCGGCGGGCAGACCGCCGGCGCCGACGTGTTCGCGGCACTCACGAACTTGGCGGTCGTATCGTTGCTCGCCACCGGCGCCTTCGCCGGGGCCACGGCGCAGAACTCGACGCCGCTGCCGAGCCGCAGCCGCAGTGCGACCGTTCCCTGCGGCGCGTCGGCCAGGCCGTAGAGCGCGGCCCCCTTGCCGCTGAGCGACAGGCGACCGTTCTTGAGCGCCACCTGGGTCACCGGGCCGGCGAGCCGCTTCGAGTCGCGGTACTTGTAGCCCGGCGCGACGTTGGTCCCGGTGCGCTGCCAGTTGCCGGCCGCCAGCGGGACGACCACCTTCTGGCCGAGCGTCGGGTTGTACACGGTGAGCACCGCGCCGCCGCCGGTCGAACCGAGCATCGACGGATCGGCCGCCGTGCCGAACGCCGGCGGGGACACGGCACCGGGGACGCTCTGGTACGTCGCGGAGCGGAAGCGCATCGAGCGTCGGTCGACGTTGATCGGCGGCGTCACGTCGTCCTTCAGGACCAGCGCGCTGTTGCCGATCCCGGTGACCGGCACGCCGGGCGTCGGCGTCGGGCCCGCCGGCGTCGGAGTCGGCGTCGGACCACCGGTCGGTGTCGGTGTCGGTGTCGGTGTCGGTGTCGGTGTCGGTGTCGGTGTCGGTGTCGGTGTCGGCGTGGGCGCG
>VGTK01000342.1 GCA_016874715.1 Deltaproteobacteria bacterium
GCCAGACTCCGGCTGCATTCTACGATTCCACGGCCGCAGTCGCGGCATGATCACCGCGATCACGACCCGGAAATCAGCCGTCAATTATTGAAAGAAGACTCGCAGAACGCTGTGAGCGAACAACCAGTAGGCTCCACCTTGGCGAGACCCGATACTGGTCTGAAAGATGGGGTCCACCTCAGATGCCGGCCACCGCGCCCGGACGATACGCCCCGGCCGGGTCGCCGAGCACGAGCGGCGCGGGCGCCTCGCCGGCCGCCGCTGCGAGGGCGGGCGCGGCGAGCGCGAGGGCAAGCGCGATCAGTAATCCCAGCCGATGCAGCCGTCTGAGCGAAGCGGTGGGCAAGGGCGTCTCCGGCGCCGAGCCTCGCGCAGCCTCCCCGCCCGGTCAAGCACGCCGTTCGGCCGTGCCAGCGTCCCTGCCCGCTGCCGTGGCGCTCAGACCCCGACGATCGGCAGCGAGCGATCGCGCTCGGCGATCTCCAGCAGAGCACGGTCGGCCGTCATCAGGCGCAGCCCTTCCTCCATCGCCGTCGCAAGCAGCAGCCGGTCGAACGGGTCGCCGTGGTTCGTCTGAAGGTCCGCA
Source organism: Deltaproteobacteria bacterium (assembly GCA_016874715.1). GTDB lineage: Bacteria > Desulfobacterota > Binatia > UBA12015 > UBA12015 > VGTK01. The sequence continues at coordinate 587 of VGTK01000342.1, forward strand.
GTCCGGATCGCGTGCTCGTCCTCGACGGAGAGGATCACGGCACCGCTCTTCGCCATCTCGTCGCGGAAGGCCGCCGGCGAGACGGGAAGACGACCGAGCCGATGCTTGATGGCGACCTCCCACACGCTGGCCACGGAGACGACGCACTCGGACGCGGCGATCCGGCGGCGCGACGCCGCGTCGAGTCGTCTGGCGCCGATCAACCACCAGAGCGCGACCTGCGTGTCGAGCAGCAGCCTCACCGTTTGCTGCGAAACGAGCGCGCGACGCGCTCCTCGACCTCGGGCGTGAACGCGGCGTCGATCTCCGCCTGGCTCAGCTCGATCGCACGCCAGCCGCCGAGGCGGCGTCGCGGCGTGAGCGGTACGAGCTTCGCCATCGGCTTGCCGTTGCTCGCGATCACGATCTCGCGACCTGCCGCGGCTGCCTTGACGAGGCGCGACAACTGGTTCTTCGCCTCGAGGATGTTGACCTGCACGGAGCGTACCTTAGCAGGGTTGGCCAACCTGGCCAACCGCCGATGCCGCGCCCCGGAGGCCCGCCCTACAGCAGCTGCGCGTCGGCGAAGCGCTTCAGCCCCTCGATCTTCGACTCGAGGTCGTTCTCCGCACCGCCGAAGAACAGCCACGGCTTGGTCACGAGGTGCGTGACGCCGATGTCCTCGAGGCGTCGGTACGCGTCGCGGTCGAACGCGTCCATGCACGACACCAGCACCTGCATGGGCTCGGACGCGCGCGGCGCAGTCGGCGCGGTAGGCGCGCAGCCTGCCGAGGTAACCGCGCAGCTCGTCGGTGGTGTGCAGGTCCGAGAACCAGCCGTCGCCGAGCATCGCCGCGCGGCGCAGCGCGCGCTCCGACAGCCCGCCCACGACGATCGGGATCGGCTGCGACGGCACCGGACTCATCTCGAGCCGGCCGAAGTCGTAGAACTCGCCGTGGTGCTCGACCATGCCGCCCGACCACAGCGTGCGCAGCACCGCGATCATCTCGTCGGTGCGCTTGCCGCGGCGCTCGAAGGGCTGCTCGAGCAGCTCGAACTCGTCCCGCATCCAGCCGGTGCCGATGCCGAGCGTGACGCGATCGTTCGAGATCGCGGCCGCCGTGCCGACCGCCTTCGCGACGACGAACGGGTTGCGCATCGGCAGGACGTCGACGCCGGTCACGAAGCGCACGCGCGACGTCACCGCCGCCATCGCGCCGACCGAGACCCACGGGTCGGGCCAGTCGGTGAACGGCTCCCAGCGCAGGCTGCCGTCCTTCGTGTACGGGTACTTCGTCTTGACGGTCTCCGGGTGCACCACGTGGTCGGAGGGCGCGATCGTGTCGTAGCCGGCCTCCTCGATGGCGCGCGCCATCGGCACGAGGTGGGCGGTCGGACCGAAGGCCAGGTGGCAGCAGAACTTCACGACGCACCCCGCTCGCTGATGCTCCGCAGTTCGGCCATCGCGCACGGCCGCGATTCGATCTCGCCGTGGCTGCCGCTTCTCATCGTGGCGCGCTGCCGGTGCCTGGTCGAGTTCCCCGCCGACCTCAAGGAAGCTCGAACGCTCCGAGATCGCACGGCCGATCGCGGGACACACCGCGCTGATCGGTCCCCGTGCACGCGCTCCCGGAGGCCATGCCGATCGCCGGGCTGCCGGGCAGCAGAGCGTGCGTCTCGGTCGGCCCCCCGTTGTCCTGCAGCGGTCCGAGCATCGGATCGACGCCGGTGATGGGAGTCACCCCCGCCGTGATCGTGCAATCGCCCGGGTTCTCGATCAGCCCGCTGCGCTTGACGATGATGGAGAAGGTGCGATCCGGTCCGAGCGGCGCCGTGTTGTCCGCCAGAATGCTCGACTCGAGGGTCACGTCCGATCCGAACGTGCCGCCACCCATCTCGGTCGCACCGTTCGCGACGACGGTGCTGTTCGACAGCCACACCTTGCCGCCCGCCGCTATTCCGCCGCCCCGCGCGGCAGAGTTGCCGGAGATCGTGCTGCGCGAGATCAGCAGGCTGCCCGGCGAGCTCACCTGGACGCCGCCGCCCACGGCGAACGAGGCGTTGTTCGAGATCGTGCTCGCGAGGATACGGGAGGGGCGCAGGCCGACGTTCACGCCCCGGCCGATGTTGCCGCTCACGGTGGAGCGCTGCAGACGAAGAGGGCCGCGCACCGCATTCACGCCACCGACCGGGAACCCGGCGTTGCCGTTGTCGCGAATCGTCGAGTCCGTGATGGTCATCGCGCCGGTGCCGCCGTCGATCGCGCTGGTTGCATTGTCGAAGATCTCCGAACTCCTGACGTCCACACGGTTGCTGAAGTCCGCTCGCACCACGAACCCCGTCGTATCGACGTGGTTCCTGATGTCGACCGCGTCGAGCACGAGCTTCCAGACCTGCGCCGCGATCGCCCGGCCGTTGCCGTCGAAGGTGGTCCGCGCGATCGTCGTCGTGCCGGTAGCGCGATTCAGAAGGTTCAGCGCGACGGCGACGTTCGGATTGTTCCGGATCACGCTGTCCTCGATCGCCAGCGTGACGTCGTCAGCGGACACGCGGATCGCGGAACCATCCGTTCCGGTGCCATTCTGCAAGGTCATGCCGGCGAGCGTGATGCGCGAGCGCGACACGGAGATCTCGACGACGCGACCCGTTCAACCGCCGTCGAGCACGGTCAGGCCCGCACCGGCGCCGCGGATCGAGAGACGCTTCGCCTGCGTGATCACGACGTTCTCGACGTAGGTCCCGGCGGCGACGTCGATCGTCGTGCCGTCGGTCGCGGCATCCACCGCCGCCTGGAGCGATGCGAAGCAGCCGCCGGTACCGCCGGGGTTGACGCACGAGGTCGGCGGCGCCGCGCCGGCCAGCGCGGACGAGAAGACGAGCGGCGCCGTCGCGAGAGCGACGCGGCGGACGAAGCGGTCGGTTCTCGGCTTCATGGATTTGCCCCCGGGCCCGGCATCGGCCCACGCCTACAGGGGGGCTCGCATGGCAGTCAATGGGTGTTCTGCCCCCATTCCGGCCGGCAACGGAACGACCGCGCGTCGCGGCGGTCGACGGACCGCCATGCTCGGCGAGCACGTGCGCGCCGCAGCGCCGGCTCACGCCGGCGCCGGCATCTCCTCCGCCATCTCGCGCAGCTTGTTCTTCGCAACCTTGTCCAGCGTCGCCTTCGGGAAGTCGTCGACCACGTAGACCGCGCGCGGGACCTTGAAGTCGGCGAGCTTCGACTTGCAGTGGG
>VGTK01000343.1 GCA_016874715.1 Deltaproteobacteria bacterium
CGCGGGGCCTGCTCGGCGGCGGGCGCCGGGGCATCGGCACCGCCGGCGGCGCTGCCCTGGCTCGCGGCCATGCCCTCGAAGCGCGCCGCGAGCGCCGAGAAGCGGGACTCGAGCTTGGCGAGCGAGTCGTTGGCCTCGTCGAGGCGCGAGCGCAGCCACTGCCGGTCCTGGTCGACGTTCTTCAGGGAACCCTCGAGCTCCTTCACGCGTGGGCTCGAGAGGATCAGGTAGTCGCCGCCGCCGGCGGTGATCAGGAACGCGGCGGTGCCGCCGATACCGATCAGCAGTCCCAGCAGCAGGCCGATGACGAACTTGCTCATGACGGATCCCTCGTCGTGTTCGCTTCGCCGGGGCGCAGATCCAGAACCAGCTGCGCCGCGGCCGGAAGGAAGCCCTCGGCGGCGAGGGCGGTGCGGATTTCAGGGTCGGGGAGTGCGGTGTCGATCGCGACGCAGCCGCGCCGTCGCGCACGCCCGAGCGCGCACGCGACCAGCGACGCCTCGTCGCGGCGCCGCGCGTCGTCGCCTTCGGACCCCCACGCGGCGAGCGCGTCGATGGTCGCCGTGAGGCCCCCGTGCGCGAGGCTCCGCCGGTAGACGACCGCGACCACGCCGTGCAGTGCCGTCGCGCGGTCGAGGACGTACAGGTCCGCGGCGAGCGTCTTCGTCAGGCGGCGCAGGGCGCGGACGCGCCCCGCTTCCGGGCCTCCGACGGCGTGGAGCAGCGCCGGAATGTCGTCGCGTCGCGCACGGCGGATGCGCTCGGCGGGCTCGGTCCCGGGGGCTCGCATGGCGGGCTCGTCTACCACACGCGCGACCGTGCGTCCCGGGCCGTCGCGAAACGGCGAGGTCGCGGCTCACGCGCGGCAACGGTTCCGCCGAAGCTGCAGAAGAGCCGGTTGACTTGGGGAACCCCCGGTCCGTATCGTGCCGGGCAACCGGGCTATCCGTGCAGCACGGCGCACGGCGCCCGGACCCACCGGCGGAAGAGGGATGGCGGAGTCGATGGCCAAGCAAAAAGAGTCCACGGTCAGACCGAAGATCACCATCATCCCCGGGCGGGGCGTCGCGCAGACGATCAACTACCTGCTCGAGGACCGTGACGACCTCGAGTGGCTGGTCGCCGTCGGCCGCAACAAGAACGGCGAGATTTTCTTCTACGACACCGGCGGGGACATCGTGGAAGACCTCGGCACGCTCGACTACCTGAAGCAGCGGATCATTCGCGCCCACTTCGGCGACGAGCCGGAGTGAGTGCTCAGTAACCGAGGGGGCACGCGACCCCTCGGGTGGTCGCACGAGGGGCCACGGCGCCCCTCGCCCCACGCGGCAAAGCCGCGCGGGGCCCCACTCCCCGCGCTCACTGGCGCTCGGCCGCGCGCTTCGCGCGCGGGTGTCGTGGCGGGCTACTCGAAGACGGCGGGGCAGAGCGCGAGGACTTCGTCGTCGCGCTCGACCAGGGGCACGGCGAACAGCGCCTTACCGCACGCCGGACCCGAGACGCACTCGCCCCCCTGGGGCTCGTAGAGCGCGCCGTGCGTCGGGCAAAGAAGGTAGTCGCCCGACTCGTCGAAGAACTGGTTCTCGACCCAGTCCATCGTCATCGGGACGTGGCGGCACTTGTTCACGTACGCGCGCAGCGTGCCGCGGAAGTTCACCACGAAGCACTCGAGCTGCTGCCCGGCGCAGGAGAGGAAGAACTTGCGCGACTTGCCCGGCGGCAGCTCGCCGGCGCGCAGGATCACCGTGCCGGCCTCGCCGCCGGTCGCATGGCCGCCCGGATTCACGCCGCGGTGGTCTAGCGGACGCGTTCTGAACCCGCCACGCGGCGTCGCCCACGACCCCGCATCGACCGGGGTCGTCGCCGTGCTCGTCGGGAAGCGCCGCGCGTACGACGCCGGACACCTGGTGACGTCGGCGAGCGCGAGGGCCGCGAGCAAGGCGCTCGACCTGGGCGGGACATCGCCGGCGTCGACTGCGGCCGCCGCCTGGCGCGTCAGCCGTCGCGCCGCACGAGCAGCGGACGCTGCAGGACGAGGCGCACCAGATCCGTCTGACTCCGTGCCCCCGTCTTGCGGAACGCGGCCTTGAGCTGCGTGCGTGCGGTCTCGTGCGCGATGCCGAGCTCGGTGGCGGCCTGCTCGAGCCGCCGTCCCGCGACCAGCAGCGTGGTGAGGCGCGCCTCCGCGTTGGTGAGGCCGAGCATCGACACGAGCGCGGCGATCGACGGTAGCGGGACGTCCGCCGGGTCCTCGATCAGCACCCAAAGCCATCCCGGCGGACCCTCGAGCCCCGCGATCCCGGGCGACGAGCACGGCACGGGATGCAGCCACAGCGGCGGACGGTCGTCGCCGCGCCGCACCGCAACGGCGCCGTGCGCGGAGCCGCGTGCGGCGCCGCGGGCGACCGATGGCTCGCTTCCGGAGTCGGCCGCGATGCGGCGCAGCGACCCGACGACGTCCGGATCGAGCGCGAGCGACGCGCGCGCGGCGACGAACGGGTGCCCCCGCTCGCCGAGCGCGCTCGCCTTCCGGTTCGCGCGCACGAGGCGGCCCTCGTGATCGAGCAGCACGGCCGCGACGGGGAGGTGTTCGAGGACGTCCCCGGTGGCCGAGAGCTGGTTCTCGGTGTCGGCGAGCCGGAGCGCGGCGCGCGTCGCCCGCTGCAGGTGTGGCGACAGCCTGCGGAGAAGCCGCAGCTCGCGGTCGCCGTACGCGCGCGCGCCGCGCGGACGGAACACGCCGATGCCGATCGGCTCGCCCCAGGAGTCGCGGCCGAGCGTGAGCCCGATCGACGGCGCGGGCGCGAAGCCCTGCGGCCTCATCCAGTCGTTGTAGAACTCCGACCGCTCGACCGTCGCCGCCGCGATGGTTCCGCCGGCCATCACCTCGCAGCTGCCCGGCGCGAGCGCGTCCGAGCGGACGCGGAACGGGTCGACGCGGAAGAAGTGCTCGGCGTACGAGCGCGCGAGGGCGGCGTCGGCGTCGTGGAAGACCACCCAGCCGGGGTGGCCGTCACAGGGGTGCCGGAGCGACATGCCGAGGCTCGCGCCACCGAGCGCGCTCGCGAGCGCCGCGAGGAAATCCGCCCAGCGCGCCGGTGCGATGACGGCATCGTACGCGAGGCCGGTGAGCTCCGTCAGATCCGAATCCATCACTGACTTCCGCCAGCGGCCGTGCCAGATCCGCGGCAACTCTCAAGAGGAGGCCTCGCGAACGGCAGCGGCGAGACCGGCGAGCGACGTCGCCTCGAGCACGCGATCGCACGACGGTGCGTAGCTCGCTAGCGCGCTGTCGCCGGTGTCCCAGCGCGCGCGCGGCTCGGGCACGGCCCACACCACGGCGCGGGCACGGCGCGCGAGGCGCCGCAGCACGTCGGCACGCGCTGGGCGCCGGTTGTTACGCGCGTCGCCGAGGACGAGCAGGACGGTGCGGCGGTCGATGCGCTCGCCGGCCGCCGCCTCCAGCTCGGCGAGCACGTTGCCGAGGTCCGAGAAGCCGTACAGGTCGAGCTCGCCCTCGGGCCGGATGTGGCCGTCCTCGTAGTCGACCGGCACGAGGTGATCGACGTAGGCGAAGCGCGCGACGCGGTAGAAGGCGCTCTCGCACGCCGCGAGCAGCGACAGCAGCAGGTCGCTCGCGCGCGCCACCGAGCCGGAAACGTCGCACAGCACCACGAGATCGGGGCGCCCCGGCCGGCGTCCGCGACGCTGCAGGTCGACCAGCGCGCCGCCGCGTGCGACCGCGCGGCGAATCGTCCGGCGGATGTCGATCCGCCCGCGACGGGTGCGGCG
>VGTK01000344.1 GCA_016874715.1 Deltaproteobacteria bacterium
CACCGCTCGCCGCCCGCCTGCGCGGCGCGGTGCGGACCCGGGAGATCGAGGCGACCGCCGATTTCCAGTACAAGCTCCGCGACCTCGCCGGCGACGGCTGGGTGTTGATCGGCGACGCCGGGAACTTCGTCGATCCGATCTTCTCGTCGGGGGTTCACCTCGCGATGATCGGCGCCCGGCGAGCGAGCCGGGCCGCGGCAGCCGCGCTGCGGGACGGGCGGCTGCCGCGGGCGCGCGACTTCGACCGCTACGTGGCCAAGTCCCGGGCATCCCTGAAGGTCTTCTCGAAGTTCATTCACGCCTGGTACGACCCGCCGTTCCGCGAGGTCTTCATCGAGCCGCCCGACCTGCGGGGGATCGGCTGGCTCCGGCGCGAGGTCACCTCGATCCTCGCCGGCCACGAGTCGCCGTCCTGGCGCACCCTGCCGGCGCTCGGGTTGCTCGTGCAGCTCGCGCGCCTCAACGAGTGGCTGCAGGGCGGCCCGAAGACGCTGCTGCCGAAGAACGAGCGTGACCGCGCGAAGCGACTCCGGCTCTCGGCGCAGCGGCGCGCCGAGCGCCGCGCGGCGCGCTGAGCGTGCTCCCCGGCGCACCCGCGCGATGCTGCGACCCGTGCGAAGCAGGGATCCACGAAACCACATCCTCTGGACGGCACTCGCGGAGCCGAGATCCGCGGAAGCACCGGCGCTCCCGGGTGGCGCTCACCGGTTGAGCTACGCCGCGCTCGCGGCCGCAGCGGCGCATGGCGCCGCGGAGCTCGACGAGCGGTTTCCACCCGGCAGTCGGGTTCTCGTGGTGGCCTACGATCAGATGGCCGTCGCGCTGGGCCTCCTGGCGAGCCTGTACTCGCAGTGCGTGCCGCTGCTCGTCGACGCCCAGCCGGGGAACGATCTGGACCGGATCGTGCGGCGCTGGCGCGTGGCCGGAGCGCTCGGGGATCGCGACCTGCTCGACGGGGTGCGCGAGACGATCGCCACGGAAGCGATCCTCGGCTGGATCGGCGCCCGGCCGCCGGTTCCGCGCGAGCCGCCGGCGGTCCACGCCGACGACCCGGCCCTGTGGACGTTCACCTCCGGCACGACCGGCGACCCGCGCGCCGTGGTTCATGCCCACCGGGGTCCGCGGGCGGCGTACGAGGCGTTCGACAACGACATCCTCTCCCTCGGGCCGTGCGACCGCACGGTATCGACCGCTGGCCTGCCCTTCGTGTACGCGCTCGGCAACAATCTCCTGTTCCCGCTCCTGGCCGGTGCCGCCGCGATTCTTCCCGTCGACCTCAGGCTGCCCACGGTCCTGCACGAGCTGCGCCGCCACGAGGCGTCCGTGCTGGTCAGCGGGCCATGGTCGCTGGAGGCGATCGCGCGGCTCGGCGACCGGCCCGGGTGGGGCGCTGCCCTGCGGCAGCTGCGCCTCGTTCTCTCCGCCGGTGAGCCTCTCGCGGAGTCGGTGTTTCAGCGCTGGCGGTCGACGTTCGGCCAGCGCCCGCTCGACAATCTGGGTTGCACGGAGATGTTCAACTCCTTCCTGGCGTCGACCCCGGCGCAGGCACGGGCCGGGTCGCTCGGCGGCGTGGTTCCGGGCTTCGAGGTCCGCGTCGGGGGAGCCGTGCCGGGCCCCCATCGCCGGGGAGCGCTCTCGGTACGTGGCGCCAGTCGGGCCGTCGGCATCTCGTCGGACGTTCTCGAGGGCCGGATCGAACCGGTCGGCGAGGCCTGGTGCGAGACGGGCGACGAAGTCGAGGTCGACGGCGAAGGCCGCTTCGTCTACCTGGGCCGCCTGGACGACCGCTTCAAGGTTCGCGGCCAGTTCGTGCGACCGGCCGAGGTCGAGCGCCAGCTGCTCCGTCTGCCCGGCGTGCGCGAGTGCATGGTCGCCGCGGACGTGGACGAGCGGGATCTCGCACGCGTCACGGTACGCATCGTCGTCGACCCGGACTGCCAGCCCGAGGACGCGTTCCGGCAGATCCGCGACGAGATACGACGGGCGATTCCGGCCGCGGCGCGCACGGTCCGCATCGAGGCGGCGGAGACGCTGCCGCGCAACGCGCGGGGGAAGCTGGCACGCGCGCGTGCCAGGTGAGCGGCGCTCGACAGGCGTGACGCACGACGGGTGTCACGCTCGACAGGCGTGACGCACGACGGGTGTCACGCTCGACAGGCGTCGCGCACGACGGGTGTCACGCTCGACAGGCGTGACGCACGACGGGTGTCACGCTCGACAGGCGTCGCGCACGACGGGTGTCACGCTGTCGCTCGGACCGCGGCGACCGGAGACGGCCGCCGCCGGCGATCGCGTGCAACCCCGGCGGTCGGATGCGATGTTGACCGACGTGGTCCGCGTGCGCTCGACGCCGAGCAAGTCCGTCCGCTCCCCTTCCTGCCGAGGGACGTCGCGCGTTCATCGCGCGCTCAACGCACTCGAGCCCGTGATCCCGGGTCCGCCCGGACATCCGGCCGAGCCTGCCGCGCACGCTTGATCGACGACGACGCCTACGCCCGCCTGGTCGAGGCGACGAGCGCGCCCTATCGCGCCGCCGGCCGCTTCGCGTGGCGCTTCGCACGCGGCAAGCTGCGCCGCGACCCCGTGTTCCGCCACCTGCTCGAGAACGGGCTGATCCCCGACGGCGCTCGCGTGCTCGACCTCGGCAGCGGACAGGGGTTGCTTGCGGCGCTGCTGGCGACGGCCGGCCGGCCGCGCCTTGCAGCATACCGCGGCATCGAGCTGATGGCGCCAGACGTGGCCCGCGCCCGGCTCGCGCTGGGCCCGGACTGCGGGGTGGAGGCCGGGGACATCCGCAGTGTGGAGTTCGGCGTCGTCGACGCCGTCGTGATCCTCGACGTGCTGCACTACATGGACGCCGCGGCGCAGGACGACGTGCTGCGCCGCGTTCGCCGGTCGCTCGCGGGCGGCGGCGTGCTGCTGCTGCGCGTGGGCGACGCGGCGGCCGGGCTGCCGTTTCGCGTCAGCAACTGGGTCGATCGCACGGTCGCGCTCGCGCGCGGGCACGGCGCGACGCTGTTCCACTGCCGCAGCGTGGCCCAGTGGCGCGCGGCACTCGAAGCGCTCGACTTCAGCGTGCAGACCGAGCCGATGAGCCGAGGGACGCCGTTCGCCAACGTGCTGCTGTGCGCGCGCCATAGCCCACCCGCAGGGCACTGAGCCGCCGCCTCCACCTCGAGGCCACGCGCCGCCCGCGGTGACCGCGCCCCCCTAGGGCGCGGCGCGTAGCGGCGGGTCGATCGCGCTGCTCGGGTCGATCGCGCTGCTCGGGTCGATCGCGCTGCTCGGGTCGATCGCGCTGCTCGGGTCGATCGCGCTGCTCGGGTCGATCGCGCTGCTCAGAGAGATCGGTGCGAGCACGCCGCCGCGCGCCGCACCGAGGAGCGCGACGCGCCGGACGCAGGCGGCGGCGCGCTCCCGATCGGGAAACGCTCCGCGGTGCACGGCGAGCGCGGCGAGTGCGATGCCGAGCATGCCGATGCTGCCGTGATCGCCGCTCTGCTCGCGAAAGGTGGCGTAGCGCACCGGCGCACCCTGCCGCGCGGCAAGCGCTTCGCGGCACGCGTGATCGATCGCGCGACGCGGCGCACCGCCGTCGGCGAGGCCGAGATAGGCATCGACCCGGCGCTGCGGCAGGACGCACGCGCGCAGGGCGCGCGCGGCCGCGGCCGGCGATGGGAGATCGTACGGTCCGGCCCCGGATCCGACCGTGACCGCCTCGTCGACGACGCCGTAGACCCGGGCGCCGCGGCGTCGCGCCCGGTCCGCGCG
>VGTK01000345.1 GCA_016874715.1 Deltaproteobacteria bacterium
CCCCGGATCGCGTTCATCGCGTGCCCGGACGACGTCCGGGTCGAGCTGATCGAAGTCAAGGCCTAGCCTGGCCTGCGGCCGGCTCACGCGCGGCGACCGAAGCTACCGGGGCCGACTCACCCACACCGGGCCGGCCCGAAGATCGCACGCCGTCGCATGGCGGCGGTTAGAGCCAGACCCGCGGCGGGCCGGTCGGTACATCATCCTGTCGGCCAAGCGCGGCCGCATGGCCACCTTTCCCAACTTCAGCCAGTCGCAGCGCAGGGTCGCGTGACGCAACTGGTCGACCACGGCCATGTCGACCGCGCGGCTACGATCGCGGAACCGCAGCCCCCGCAGCACCAGCAGGGAGACGAACGCTTCGACGTCGGCGCGCGCGCCGCACCAGATCATTGAGGCGCGCCACCAACTCGCTGATCGCACCCAGGCGCTGCAGGGAATTCCCAATCTCCGCCCGCGGCGCGTCCTGCAAGAGACCGGCCTTCATGACCCGGTCCCAGGGCCGCAGGAGCTCGTCGGCATGGCGGCCCGCTTGCTGCAGCGCGTCCATCCACTCTCCTGCCTCGCGCTGCAGTGCGGCGAGCCGCTTTTGTGCCTCCGGCGCCACGGCGGCGCCTTGGAGCAACAGGGCGAGATACACCACTGCGATGGCATCCGGCTGCAGACCAATACGCTCGGCGTGCTGCAGCAAGTCCTTGAATTCGTCGTCCAGGAGCCCTGCTTTGTCCAGCAGCTCGATGGCGAATTGCGGAGCCGGGTGTCCTGGCGCCTGGTTCAGACTGAGCTGCGCATCGAGCTCAAACAGCTCGACCAACCGCGGGCGCGGCACGGCGAGGGAAACCTCGCGGGCAACCGGGGGCGTTCGGGCGGCGTTGCGGGCCTCGATAAACTCAATATCCGGGGCCTCGTAGGCCTCGTACCGACTTGCGCGACCTGCTGCGCGGACCCGGGCAGGGGTCCGGTACATCATGTCATGGCTGTTCCCTGGCGACATGAATGCCTTTCTGCTTACCCCGACAAATGCACTAGCAGAAAAGAGTACGCTGCCCGTGCCGTGCCAGCCGGCCGCGAGCGTCTGCGGCACCTTGCGCAGGACGGGGAGTCGGTCGGGCTTCTCGGCTGCGGCACGCTCGGCCACCACCAACCAGTTGGTCCATGGACTCACCAGGCGATAGGCGAGCGCGGCGCTCAGACCTTGCTGCGGGTTGGCCTCCTTGATGCGCTGCGCCGCCGCCAGCCGCGCGACCGTCGATGGTGCGCCTTCCGCCCCTTCTGGCGGCGCGAGCGTCACGGCAACCCGTGACGACTCCCCATCCTCGGTTTGAATTTCCAGCACCGCTTCCCCGCCGGCGAACGCGCCCGGGAACCGCGCGCTCGCCACCACCGTGTCGCCGTCGAACACGGCGCCGACCGAGGCAGGTGCGCATTCCACCGCGCCGTGGGGCCAGTGGATAGTGACGTTCTTTGCGCGGGGCGAGCGCATGCGCTGGTAATGCCGCAGCACCCGCTCGGACATACCCTCGCGCGGCGACACCAGTTCGCACTCGCCTCCGGTTACCGCCGCGATGCCGCGAACGAACGCCTCGGAGACCGCGCTGCCGACGCCGACGGTGAAGACGCGGTGCCCCGACGCCTTCGCCTGCCCGACAATGGGCTGCCACATGCCCACCTCGCCGTCTGTGATGAGAAACACGTCGCCCGGCGTGCCGCCCAGCGCCCGCCACGCCGCATCGAGCGCGGGCCCGATCTCGGTCCCGCCCATGTCGGCCTCGAGGCAGCGCGCGAACTCGTGCGCATCGGCAAGATAGGTCTTGCCACACGCCTGCGGCCGTTGGCTCAAGCTCTTGGTTCCACTGCCGAAGGCGATGATGGTTGCGTGGTCAGTGTCGGTAAGGCCATCGAGCATGCCGTGCAGCGCGTCCTTGGCCTGTTCGATCGAATCGCCAGCCATGGAGCCGGAGCAATCGACGACGATCACCAGATTGATGTCGCGCCGCCGCTTGAGCCCCGGAAAGAAGGGCTGAAAGCTCGCCACCGCGGCCATCCCCTCTTCGTCCACGCCGGTGAGCGCGAAACTGCGCTTAGCCTTCGGCGCGCGGATGTTAAGGACGAAATCGCGGTCCATCGGCGCGCGTTCGCGGTCGAGCGCGAGCACCGTGGTATCGGCAGTCTTCTCCAACGTGACTTCGTGCGTCGGGCACGAGAACTGCGCCTTGCGGAGCACGCCATGGATCTCCAGGCGCAGCGAGAAGCGGTTCTCGACCGTAAGCGAGGACTCCGGAGCCTGGTGCGGCGCGTGCGGTGACCCGCCGTAGCGCGGCGCGACGGTGGTAGGCAGCATCACGCGCAACTTGTCGTCGCTCCAGTGGTAGAACAGGGCGTAGCAGAAGGTGACCTTCGCCGTCTCGCCGGCGAGCAGGTTGCCGGCGTTGAGGGTGAAGAGCCCAGGCTCGATCTCCTCGAGCATGACGGCGGCGTCGCCGTCGGCGACGGCATCTTCGTAGCGTTCAGCCGCCTTTTTCTTTTCCACCACCGTACCGGTCAGAAGCCGGCCGCCGATCTCGACCTTGAGGTCGAGCAGCACTGCGTCCAGCGGCAGCGGGAAGGTGTATACGGCCTCGATGTTCGTCTGCTCGTCGTTGCGGTATGACTGAATGACGGTGACCTCGGCGAGCAGGTCGCGCAGGGCGGCCGACACCGCGACGTCGGTGAGCGCGATCTTCTCGCCCCGGGTGCCCACCAGCGCTGATGCCATCGGATTCATTCCTTTTCCTCGCTTTCGTGGATGCGCGCGTAGGCTTCGCCGACCGCGCGAAAGAACTCCCTCACCTGCTCGGGCGAAAGGCCTGCCCGGCCGCGTTCGACGGTGACCTCCAACCCGTCGGCTACCACCAGGTGGCTCCAGACTTCGACCGTACCGGGGCGCCGCGGCGCGGGCGGCAGCGGGCCCCTTTCAGGCGCCTTGAGCAGTTCGCGGATGCGCTCCAGCGATAGGCCTGCCAGCTGCCACTTGCGGATTAGCAACAGTTGCTGGACGTGGCGCCGGCTATAGGAGGCGCCCTTGCCAATGCCTTCGGGGTGGTCCACCAGCCCGCACTGGATGTAGTAGCGCACCGTACGGCGCGGCGTCTCGGTGAGCGCCGCCAGGGACACGAGGTCGTATATGTCGGGGGGTTGCACGACACCAGTATAAGACAGTTCTAGTGTCGTTGTCAACTGTCGCGTATCTTGGGGTGCATTTGCGCTTGGCTGCCCGGCTGGATGACCGCGAGCGGTGTGGTCGGCCACCTGTCCGGCATCCGCATCGCCCCGGGGTTGCGCAGCCGTACGGCCTACGCCGCCGGGGTGCGCAAGGCCAAGCCGCAGGGGCGCCTGGTGACCTGCTCTTGCGGCACACAGGAAGACAATGTCGTCACGCACCGCGCCGCCCTGGCCGAGATCGATGCCAGCGTCGACATCATGTACACCTTGTTGAACGGCGGCCGACAGGGCGCGATCTCCGCCTGCCGCGATCGCGGCATCGCGCAGATCGGCAACGCGCGCGACTGGGCCGTGGCCGAGCCCGGCGTGTTCGTGGCCTCCTCGATCGCCGACACCGGGCGGCTGGTCTACCGCTGTTTAGACGACATCGCCTGCGGCCGGCTCACGCGCGGCGACCGAAGCTACCGGGGCCGACTCACCCACACCGGGTCGGCCCGAAGATCGCACGCCGTCGCATGGCGGCGGTTAGAGCCAGACCCGCGGCGGGCCGGTCGGT
>VGTK01000346.1 GCA_016874715.1 Deltaproteobacteria bacterium
TCGGTGTCGGGCTTGGTGTCGCAGTCGGCGTCGGGCTCGGCGTCGCCGTCGGTGTCGGGCTCGGTGTCGCAGTCGGCGTCGGGCTCGGCGTCGCGGTCGGCGTCGGGCTCGGCGTCGCGGTCGGCGTCGGGCTCGGCGTCGCAGTCGGCGTCGGGCTCGGCGTCGCAGTCGGTGTCGGGCTCGGCGTCGCCGTCGGTGTCGGGCTCGGTGTCGCGGTCGGCGTCGGGCTCGGCGATGCAGTCGGCGCGGGACTCGCGGTCGGTCCCGGCGTGGCGGACGACGACGGCGTCGGCGTCGCATCCGGCTGGTCGCCCGTGTGCAGCAGCCATCCGAAGGCGCGTTCCGACCACATCGCCTTCAGCTCGAACACGTGCGGCTCGAACACGAGAACGATCGTCATCTCGGGGAGGATCGCTTCCGACAGATCTTCGTACGCGAGCAGGTTGACGACGAAGCGCCCAACGCCCACCCGACGCAGCTCGAGGCGGGAGATCCCGCCGAGGCGGCGTGCCCCTGCGTCCGTGTACAGCCAGCGCCGGTCGCTGCGCCGCAGCTTCCCGGCGTCGAGCATCTCGGCGAGGACCTCGCCCTGCGCGTTGCGCAGCACGACGGCGAACGGGCTCCGGTCGGCCGCGAAGCCCTCCGGAAGCTCGACGATGCCGCGAAACGAGAGCGTGTCGAAGCTGCCCGGACGGTCGAACAGGATCCGGCTCGGGCAGCCGCGCGGCGCGCTGCACGCCCGCGCGATCGCCGCCGGCGCAACGGTGCCCTCGATCGCGCGCGCGTCGCGTGCGCGCGGCACGGCGACGAGCGCAGCGGCCAGCGCGAGCGCGACGACGGCGAACGATTTCCGAGAGGGACGCAAGCGCATGTGTGGGCCCCCTAGACGGTCAGCTTGAACGGGATCTGGATGACCCGGTAGACGGTGATCGGCTGGCCCTGCGCGAGCGCCGGCTCGTACTTCCACTTCTTGACGGTCGCGACCGCGGCGCTGACGAAGGGCTCCTCGCCGCGCATCACCGTGACGTCACCGACGCTGCCGTCGGCGAGGATCACGACCTTCAGGATGACCATGCCGGTCTTGCCGGCGGCGCGTGCCTCCTGCGGGTACGGCGGGACGGGATTCGACTCGAGCGGCTTTGGCGGCACCGCGTCCTCGGGCAGCGCGATCGCGCCGCCGACGGTGCCACCGACGACACCGCCCTGCGCGACGCCGCCCTCGAGACCCGCCGGATCGCCCTGACCGCCCTCGCCGTACACGGCGACGCCCTTGTCCTCGCTCGGATCGGCCTCGCGCGGCGCCTCCTGCGGCATCTCCTTCGGCGCGACCATCTCCTTCTTCGGCGGCGGCTTGTCGAGCTTGCGGACCTTCATGTCCGGGCGCACGACCGGTGCGGCCGCGGCGGGCGGCGGCGGCTTCACCTCCGCGGCAGGCTTCGGCGGCGGAGCCGCCACCGGCGCCGGTGGCGGGGGCTCCTTGACGACCTTCTCGACGAACTTGACGTCGACCGGCTTGTCCTCGAGCACCTGCTTCGTCGCACTGCCGAGCAGCACGACCAGAAGCACGATGGCGGCGTAGATCGCCGTCGAGCCGAACGTCGCGACCAGCCAGCTGCGGCGCGTGCTGCCGTCGTCGTCGTAGCCGCCGAACAGCGCCGGACCGCCGCCGGCCTGTGCCTCCACGCTCATGCGCTCACCTCGCCCCGCAGCTGCACGTCAGTTGGCCGTCGTGACGGACACCGAGCACGTGGCGTCCACGGTGTTGCCGAAGAGCGACGACACGTCCGGCGTGCAGTCCAAGTCGTCCGCCGTCGGCACGGGCTGCCCCGACACGCAGTCGAAGACCACGCGCGCGAAGTCACCCGCGGGGATCGCGCTGCCGGTGCTGATCAGGCCGACGCTCAGCAGGTCGTCGCTGCCGCTCTGATCCGAGTCCTGGTCGCCGGCGCTGAACAGCCCGCTGGCGCCACTCAGGTTGGTCACGCGCGCCAGCACGGTGCTCTGGTTGCCCGCGCCCGGGATCTCGAGCGCGGTCTCCGGGTAGTGCAGCATGGTCGTCACGCCGGCCACGAAGTCCGGCGCCGACTGCGCCGGGTAGCTGGTGACGATGGTGACGGTCGCCGTCCTGCAGCCCGCGTTCGCGGTGCCGGTCGGCGTCGGCTCACCCGGCGATCCGGTCGGAGCCGGGGTCGGGGTGCCGCTCGTACCCACCGGCGACGGTGTAGGCGACGGCGTCGGCACGCCGCTGCCGGTCGGCGACGGGATCGGCGTCGGCGTCGCCGTCGCCGCGGGCGTCTCGGTGGGCGTCGGCGGGTCGGCGATGCAGTAGCCGGGCCCGTCGTCGCCCGTGATGAAGGCGCAGTGCTGCTTGGTGTTGCAGCACCCCGTGAAGGGCGCCGACTGACACGGACCGAACAGACGCGGCTGGCAGCCGCCCGGACCGGGCGACGACGTCGGTGCCGGCGTCGCCGGACCGGGGGTCGGCGACGGACCGGGCGTCGGCGAGTTGGTCGGAATCGGCGTCGCGCTCGGCGTCGGCGACGGCGTCGGCTTGCAGGTCGCCGGCTCCTCGCCGAGCGCGGCGGCGAGCACCTCGTCGAGGCCCATGCAGACCAGCGCCTCCGGCGCGCGCGGCACGTCGGTGAGCGACACCTGATGCACCACGTCCCGGGTCATGAGCAGCTGTGCGCAGTCGGCGAACGTCGCGTGATCGCTCACGACGACGGGCGGGACCAGCGAACCGCACGCCTCCTCCTCGAAGCCCAGACCGTCGTCGGCGAGCAGCCGCGCGAGCGGCAGCGCCCCGCAGCCGCCGCGGACGTTCTCGCGGAAGCGGCGCGTCGCCGACGCGATCGCGTTGAGCTCCGCCTGGCACTCGAGCGCCGCCGACTCGCAGCACGCGCTCGACCCGTTCTCGTCGAGCAGGCAGCGTGCGCCGCGCGTCAGGCACTCGCCGAGCGCCGAGCGCACCTCGGCGAGCATGGTCGCGCTCTCGCTCGCGACGAGCCGCTGGCAGGCCATCACGCTCGCGTTCGCCACCGCCGTCGGCGTGGGCGTCGGCGCCGTCGACGAGCTCGTCGGACGTGGTGTCGGCTTGCCGCCGGGGATGATCGACAGCCGCGCGGACGCGCCGGTCGCGGCGAGCAGCCCCGCCACGGACGCGATCGCCGCGACCACCGCCGAGACACTCTTCCAGCGACGCGGGCGCATCCGGCCTCCGGACAGTTCGTTTCGTGAACGCGGCTTCATGGTGCGGTCACCGTGATCACGCACTGGCTCGGCGTGACCGGGTTGCCGTCGCTGGTCGACGCGTCGACGGTGCAGGTGAAGGCGCCGGCGGCGGGGAGCGTCGCGCCCGACGCGCAGTCGAAACGCACGCGGGCGAAGTTGCCCGAGGGAATCGTCTGACCGATGCTGATCAGGCCGATGTTGAGCAGGCTCTCGGCGTCCTGGTCGCCGACGTTGAACAGCCCGCCGCTGAGACCCGTGAGGTTGGTCACGCGCTGCTTGACCGTGTCGTCGCCGCCGAAGCCGGGGATGGACAGCGTCGTCGGGTACTTCAGCCCGACCGTGATGCCGGCGACGTCGGGGAAGTCGCCGGTCGCGTAGTTGACGGCGACGGTGACGTCCGCCTGCGTGCAGGTCTGGCCGCCCGAGGTCGGCTGCGGCGTCGGTGTGGCCCCGCCGCCCGGGGTCGGCGTCGGGGCGCCCGGGCTGCCGCCCGGGGTCGGCGAGCCGCCCGGCGACTGCACCGGCG
>VGTK01000347.1 GCA_016874715.1 Deltaproteobacteria bacterium
CGGGGGCGGGCGGCGCGTCGCGGGCGGCAGCACCGGATGCGGCCGGGCCGTTGCTCGCTGCGGACGGGACATCGCGCCCCGCGTCGAGCGACGCGGCGACGCGCGCGGCGCTGGCGCTTGCGGTGTCCGAGGCGCGTGGTGCGCTCGGGCGGCGCGCGGCCCGGCCCGATGCGAGCGCGGAGACGCGTCGCGTGGCGCGCGGCCTCGAGCTCTTCGAGCAGGCGCAGCAAGGCCCCGCCGCGGCCTTCCCGGCCGCGCTCGCGAAGCGCTTCCGCACCGGACCGGCGCGCGAGGTGCTCGTGACCGGCTACCACGAGCCGACGCTCGCGGCGCGTCGCGCGCCCGATGCCCGGTTCTGGAACCCGCTCTACCGCATGCCGGGCGGCGGCGGCACGCTCCCGTCGCGCGCCGCGATCGAAGAGGGAGCGCTCGCTGGACGAGGCCTCGAGCTGTTCTGGACGGACGATCCGGTCGAGCTCTTCTTCCTGCACGTGCAGGGCTCCGGCCGGCTTCGGCTGGAGGACGGCACGATCGTCCGCGTCGGCTACGCCGGCAACAACGCGATGACCTACCGTGCGATCGGCTCGGTGCTGGTCGAGCGTGGCGTCTACCGGCGCGACGAGGTCACGGCCCCCGTGATCAAGGCGTGGCTGCGCGCGAACCCGTCCGAGGCCGCCGAGGTGATGCGGACCAACCCGCGCTACGTGTTCTTCGCCCAGCAGCCCGCCGGCGGCGACGGCGGCCCGGTGGGGGCGCTCGGTGTGCCGCTCGTGCCGTGGCGCTCGGTGGCGGTCGACCCCAGGGTGGTGCCGCTCGGCTCGATCGGGCGTCTCGTCGTGCCGCTGGTGGACGGCAGCACGTTCGACTCCTACGTGATCGCCATGGATACGGGCACGGCGATCGCTGGCCCAGGGCGGCTCGACCTCTTCTGTGGCGCCGACGACCGCGCCGAGCGCATCGCCGGCGAGCTGCGCCACGCCGGGAAGGTCGCCTGGCTCGAGCCGCTGTCCTGACCCGACCGACGGCGCCGGAAAGGCCTCGCGCGATTCGCCCGGCCGCGGCAGAATCAGCGCATCCTTCCGTGATCCCGCGTGTTGAAAGGGTATCCGCCGCGATCCGGGCAGCGACTGCCCGCGACGGCGGACGAGAAAAGAGAGCGACCATGCGACCCCGCGAGTCTGGGATGTGGAGCCTGCACCGCCGCTGGCACGGCGGGCCGTTCGCCGTGCTTTGCGCCGTCCTCGCGTGCCTTGCGCCAGGAGCCGCGGGGCTCGCTGCCGCCGCGGACGACGAGCCCGGCGTGGCGCGCGTGGCGCTGGTCGAGGGCGATGCGTCCTACCTGCGTGGCGATGCGGACGACTGGACGGGCGTGGCCGTCAACGCGCCGCTGGTGACCGGAGACCGGCTCTTCACCGGGGCCGACAGCCGCGCCGAGATCCAGCTCGACCCCTCGACCTACGCGCGCCTGTCGGGCGAGACCGAGGTCAGCATGCTCGAGCTCGGTCCCGACGTGACGCAGGTCCGCATGAGCCTCGGCCTCGCGACCTATCGCGTCCGACGCCCGCCTCAGGGCCGCCACGTCGAGATCGACACGCCCGGTGGTGCGTTCGTGGTGCGCGAGGCCGGGGTCTACCGCGTCAGCGTCGCACGCAACGGCGACACCGATCTGCAGGTGCGCGACGGTGAGGTGAGCGCGTTCGTCGCCGGCGAGCCATACCAGATCGGCGACGGTCGTGGCATCGCGATCGACGGTATCGGCGACGCGGCGCGGCCGCGCATCTACGCGGCGTCGGGTGCCGACGGCTGGGACGAGTGGGAGTCGCAGCGCGCCGGGCGAATCGAGAACGCGGTCAGCACGCAATACGTGGGCGAGGAGATCTACGGCGCAGCCGACCTGGACGACCACGGCGACTGGGAGACGACGGACACCTACGGTCCGGTCTGGCGGCCGCGCGTCGCCGCCGGCTGGGCGCCCTACACCAACGGACGCTGGGTCTGGGTCGACCCGTGGGGCTGGACGTGGCTCGACTACGCCGCCTGGGGCTGGGCGCCGTTCCACTACGGACGCTGGGTCTACAGGAGCGGCTGGTGGGGCTGGGCCCCCGGTCCGATCGTCGCGGCGCCGGTCTATGCGCCGGCGCTGGTCGGCTGGTACGGGGGCGGGGGTGGCGTTTCGGTCTCGGTGGGCTTCGGCGCGCTCGGCTGGACGCCGCTCGGCTGGGGCGAGCCCTGCTACCCGTGGTGGGGTGGCTGGGGCGGCGTCGCCGTCGGCACTCCCTGGTGGGGCGGCTGGGGCGGTCCGCGCTACTACAGCAAGAACGTCACGAACATCACGATCAACAACTACGAGCACGGCAACACGCGCCATCCGGGTGGCCTCTCGAGCATGCCGATAGGCGACTTCCAGAACGGTCGCGGCCGTCCGGTACCCGTGGGGTCGCAGCGGCTCGACAGCTTCCGTGCACTGGGTGGCCGCGTTCCGGTCACGCCGACGCGCGATAGCCTGCCTGCCGCCGACCCGTCGCGGGGCTTCGCCGGCCGCGCGATCCAGCCTCCGGCCGGCGTCGAGGGCCGCACGGTGATGAGCGCCCGCATGCCGACGGCAGGTGCGCAGCCGAGCTTCGAGCGCAAGCTGCCGCAGATCCAGCGCGGACAGGGCACGCCGCTCACGCCGACCACGCTGCGCGAGCTCGGCCGCGACGGCGGTCGCGTGCCGATCGTGCAGGCGGTGAACGCCCAGGGTGGTGCGGGACGGCAAGCGGAGACCCTGCCTCCGGTGAACGCGCCCGGTGGCGGTCGTGCGCCGGTCGTCGAGGCGAGCGAGACCACCGGTCGCGCGTCGCCGTGGTACGGCAGCGGCACGGTGCCGCGCACCGCGGCCGGCGGTACCGAAGCGAATCCAGACGGTGGCTTCGAGCGCCCGGCCCCCGAGCGCGCCGGCGTGCCGCGACAGACGGCGATCTCGCCGAGCGCGCAGCCGCCGACGGGCGAACGCGGCTCGCCCGACACAACCGGGGTCGGCTCCTTCGGCCCGTCCGGCAGTGGCGCGCGCGGGATCTTGCGCTCTCCCGCAACCGGAGACGACGGTGGGCGCGCGCTGCCGGTCGCGCCGCGCGCAGGCGACGCCGGACGAACGCCCTACGTCGCTCGGCGTCCCGCGTGGAGCCCGCCGAGCGACGCCGGTACTGCGGGTGGCGGCAACGCCACCGGCGGCGGCGCGAGCACCGGCCAGAACGAGGTTGGTCGCGGGCGCGTCAGCCCGCGTACCTCGTACGAGTCGAGCGGTGGTGGAAGCTCGGTGCCCGCTGGCGGGCGTGCAGCGACCAGGCCGCCCGTGACGTCTCCGGGAACTGCCCCGGCCACCGTCCCATCTCGCCCGACCGTGCGTTCGTCCGACGCAAGCGGCGGCCCCTCCGTCGGCGGGACGTCGGCGCGCGCGCTGCCCGGTGGCGGCGGGACGAGGGCGATGCCGTCCGCGCCGCGCAGCGGCTCGTCGGCCGCGACCTATTCCCCGGCAGTGCGCTCCGCTTCCGCGCCGGACCGCGGCGGCGGCTCGCGAAGCTACTTCTCGGCGCCACGGACGGCGATGCGATCGACGGCGAGCGGTGGTGCCACCGCGCCGCGAACGGCGATGCGTTCCGAACCGACGTCGCGCCGCGGCACGTCGCAGCCGCAGGCCACCGGCGCCTTCCCGCGCGTCTCGGCGGGCGTGCGCTCGGCACCCGGCGACGTCGGCCGCGCGCCGCAGGTGC
>VGTK01000348.1 GCA_016874715.1 Deltaproteobacteria bacterium
AGCGTCCGCCCGCGCGGGGGTCGGGGCGCACCGCGCCGCGCGGTGCCGCGGCGAAGCCGAAAGGGCGTCGCGGCGCCGCGGCGGGCATCGGCGAGGCCGTCGCGGCGGTCGACCTCGGCTCGAACAGCTTCCACATGGTGGTCGCGCGCGTCGTGCAGGGGCAGATCCACGTGATCGATCGCATCCGCGAGGGCGTGCGCCTCGCGGCGGGCCTCGACGCGAAGCGCGAGCTCGACGTGGCGTCGCGCGCCCGCGCGCTCGAGTGCCTGCGACGCTTCGGACAGCGCCTGCGCGGCATCGCGCCGGAGCGGGTGCGCGCGGTGGGCACCAACACGTTTCGTCAAGCGCGAAACATCCGGCCGTTCCTGGCGCGCGCCGAGCGCGCGCTCGGGCACGACATCGACGTCATTCCCGGCCGCGAGGAGGCGCGTCTGGTCCATCTCGGCGTCGCGCACGATCTCGCCGACGACGTCGGGCGGCGGCTGGTGATCGACATCGGCGGCGGCAGCACCGAGTGCATCATCGGCGAGCACTTCGACCCGCTCGAGGCGAACAGCCTGTACATGGGGTGCGTCGGCTGGACGCTGCGCTGGTTCCCCGACGGCAGGCTGCGCGCGTCGGACTTCGAGCGTGCGCGGATCGCCGCCCGGGTCGAGGTCCAGACGATCGAGCGCCGCTACCGTGCGCTCGGCTGGCAGGCATGCAAGGGGTCGTCGGGTACCGCGATCCACGTCGCCGCGCTGCTGCGCGAGAACGGCTGGTGCCGCGACGGCATCACGGCGAAGGGCCTGCGCAAGCTGGAGAAGGCCATGGTCGCGTCGGGCAGCCTGGCGCGGCTGTCGCTGCGTGGCCTCGATCCGTCGCGCGTGGCCGTGCTGCCGGGCGGTGTCGCCATCCTGCAGGCGCTGTTCGACGCGCTCCGCATCGAGCGCATGACGCCCGCGTCCGGCGCGCTGCGTGAAGGCCTGCTGTACGACCTGCTCGGCCGCATCCGGCACGAGGACGTGCGCGACCAGACCATCCGTCGATGGAGCGAGCGCTACCACGTCGACGTCGAGCAGGCGAGCCGCGTCGAGCGCTTCGCGAGCGGGCTCCTGCGCCAGGTGGCCGACGGGTGGGAGCTCGACGTCGCATCGGGCAACCAGCTGCTCGCGTGGGCGGCGCAGCTGCACGAGATCGGGCTCGCCCTGGCGTTCACCGGCTACCACAAGCACAGTGCGTACCTCGTCACGCACGGCGACATGCCGGGCTTCTCGATCGAGGAGCAGCGTGTGCTCGCGGCGCTGCTCCTCGGACAGCGCCGCAAGTTCCCCGCCGAGGTCCTCGACGCGCTGCCGCCGGACCGTCGCGCGTCGGCGTCGCGCCTGAGCGTGCTGCTCCGCCTGAGCGTCACGCTGAACCGCAGCAGGAGCCCGCTGCCGCTGCCACGCGTCGCCCTCCGGCCACGCGCGCGCGGCCTCGACGTGGCGTTCCCGAAGGGCTGGCTCGAGCACCATCCGCTCACCGGGGCGGATCTGGAGGAGGACGCGCAGCGCCTCGGCCACTACGGCTTCGCGCTGCGGATTCGTTGACCCCTCGACCGGCCCTCGCGCCGGGGCGGCGCGCGTTCTAGGAAGGGGGGATGGAGCAGAGCACGACCAGCTGGGTGAAGGACGTCACCGACCGTGATTTCCAGCGCGAGGTGATCGAGAGGTCGCGTACGGTCCCCGTCGTCGTCGACCTCTGGGCGCCGTGGTGCGGCCCCTGCAAGCAGCTCGGTCCGCTGCTCGAGCGCCTCGCCGCCGAGGGGGGCGGCAAGTGGATCCTCGCCAAGGTCAACGTCGACGAGAGCCCGCAGGTGGCGCGCGCGCTCGGCGTGCAGAGCATCCCGCTCGTGCTCGCGTTCAAGGACGCCGACGTGGTGAGCGAGTTCGTGGGCGCTCAGCCCGAGACCGTGGTGCGGCAGTTCGTCGAGCGCATCGTCCCCGACGAGGCGCGCCGTCTCATCGGCGAGGCGCTGCAGCTCGCGCAGCGTGGCGACACGGCGGGCGCCGAGGCGAAGCTGCGCGACGTTCTGCGGCTGTTCCCCGAGAACGCCACCGCCGCGGTGTCGCTCGCGAAGCTGCTGGTCGACGCCGGGCGCGACGATGACGCGATGAAGGTTCTCGACGACTCCACCGCCACGGGTGCCGCGGCGGCGGAGATCGAGCAGGCGCGCGCCGCGTTGCGGCTGCGCGGCGGTGTGAACGGCGACGAAGGTGGGCTGCGTGCACGTGTCGAGGCCGATCCGAAGGACTACCGGGCGCGCATCGACCTCGGCCGCCTGCTGTCGGCGTCAGGGCGGTTCGAGGAGGCGCTCGCGCTGCTGCTCGAGACCGTGCGCCTCGACCGCAACTTCGACGACGGGGCGGCGCGCAAGGCCATGCTCGACGTGTTCGCGCTCCTCGGACGCGAGCATCCGCTCGTCGACCGGTATCAGCGCGAGCTGTCCCGGCTGCTGTTCAGCTGAGCGGCGGGTCCGCGGCCCCGCTCAGGCGCCGACCTGCCGCAGCGCGGCGAGGGCGGCGTCGTGCAGGAGTCCGTTGGACGCGACCACGCCGCGATTCCCGGCCAGCGTGCGGCCGCGCGCAAAATCGAGCGCCTTGCCATCGAGGTCGGTGACGCGGCCGCCGGCTTCCTCGACCACGATCGATCCCGCCGCCTGGTCCCAGATGCGCTCGCGATAGTCGGGCTTCGTGGGCGACAGCAGGCGGAACAGCAGCTCGCCGCAGCCCGCCGCGAGGACCCCGTACTTGGCCTGGCTGTCCATCAGCACCGGCTCCGCGGTGCCGCCGAGCGCGACGACGAGCTCGCCCATCTCGTCGACGTTGGTGTGGCCCGCCTCGACCGAGCGCAGCAGGCGGGCCTCCTTCGCGACGCGGCGTCCCGAGACCAGCAGGCGTGTCCACGCCTCGAGGCCGAGCGGTGAAGCCCAGGTGCCGCGACCGCGCTCGGCCGCGATCACGGAGCCGGTGCCGCCGACGTCGAGCGTGCCGTCGGCGCGCACGTTCGGGCAGCCGAGCACGCCGAGGCGGACTCGCCCGTTCTCGATCAGCGCGAGCGCCACCGCGTACTGCTCGCCGCGGAGAAAGCCCTTGGTGCCGTCGACCGGGTCGAGCGTCCAGAAGCGCTGCACCGGCTCGGCACGCCCGCGGTCGATCCAGGCGCAGACGTGTTCCGAGGTCGCCCCGGCCGCGACCTCGCCGACGAAGCGCGTGACGCTGGCGAGCGTCTCGCGGCGCGCCTCCGAGCGCAGGTCCGCCGCATCCTCCTCGCCGACCAGCACGTCCGACGGCCGCTCGACCGCGAAGCGGCGCGCGACCGCGGCCTGGGCCGCGAAGTCCGCGACGGTGACCGGCGACTTGTCGCTCTTGGTCAGTGCCGCCGTGACCAGGTTCTTCTGCACCGCGCGGATGACGGTGCAGGCCTCGCGCACGGCGGCGACGGCGAACTTCGATTCGGGGCTTTCGAGCATGGCAAGGACCTTTCGTGGCCGTCGAGATCGCGACGGGAGCGCGGCGCAGCATACGCCAACCCCGTCCTCCGCGCACCACGCCCCCCCCAACGAACCTACCGCCGGCCGAGCGCAGCAAGCGCGGGGAGTGAGGCTCCGCGCGGCTTCGCCGCGTGGAGCGAGGGGGCGCGTGCCCCCTCGTGGAGACAAGCGAGTGAGGCTCCGCG
>VGTK01000349.1 GCA_016874715.1 Deltaproteobacteria bacterium
CCCGGCGCATTACACGTCAAGCCCGGGAGGCACTCCTCGCAGCTCACCACGTACGCGTCGGGACCACACTCCCTCTCCCCGCACTCGGGAGCCCGGCACTGCGCTCCCGAAGCCGCCGTCGCGCACCCGAGGCCCTTCTCGTAGTGGGTGTCCGCCCACCGAAGGGTCACGTGACTCCCCCGGGCCCTCGCAGTAGAGCTTCTGGCACTTCGGGACCGCCAGCGTCGTGCTGCAGCGCTCCCCGGGCTCGCAGTCCTCGCGGCCACCCTGAACCCCTGCGCAGACCTGGTCGCGGAGGCAGCCCAACGCCGGCGACGGAGGGCCCAGCCGTGGGACCACCGCGTCCGCCCCGGCCACATCACCGAAGCTGCCTGAGTCACCGCCGCCCACCACGTCTTTCGCCTTGCCGCTCCGACTGTTCGAACAGCCCAGCGACAGCACCATACACAACATCAGTAGACGCATCACCACCCGTCCCCGCGCTGCTCCCGCGCGGCTCGCGACTAGCCTGTTCTCGTTGGGAGGGCCCGCACCGAGGACCGCGCGGCTCGACACGGCCGAGGCTTCGCGGTACCCTGCCCGCATGTTCCGGCCCCGACCATCGCTGCAGCATGCGCCCATCGCGTGCGCGGCCAACCATTGGCGCCGCCATGCTTGAACTCAACGCGGCGCTCCTGGCGGGAGCGACTGAACCCGAGGCAACCTTCGACGCCGGCCCGATGGGCTGTGGCGAGATCGTCATCGAGTTGAAGTTCCGTTTACGAGACCTGCCCGCAGGCGCGCGGCTGATCGTCCACGGAACCGATCCGGGGCTGCCCGAAGACCTGCCCGCGTGGTGCCGAATGACCGGCCACACGCTCGTCTGGGCACGTCCACCCTACTACCTGATCCAACGGAGAGACCCATGAGCGATCGTTTCGTCGTCAGCCTCACCCACGCGAAGGACAACCCCGACAAGGCGACGGTGGCATTCGTCGTCGCCAACGCGGCCGCGGCGTCGGACAAAGAGGCCCTGGTGTTCTTGTCGATCGAGGGCGTGCGGCTGTCGCAGCCCGGATACGCCGATGACGTTCACGAGGCGGGTTTCGCACCGCTACGCGACCTGATTGCGAACTTCGCTAAGGCCGGCGGCAAGATCTACGTGTGCTCTCCGTGCTTCAAGAAGCGCGGGTTGGACGAGGCTTCCCTCGTGAACGGGGCGACGATCGTGGGCGGCGCCAAGCTGGTCGAGTTCATGTCCGGCGGCGTCTCGAGCGTCTCGTACTGAGAAAGGACGAACGATGGCGCGGTGGTCACCCACGGTGACCTTCGACGGCGGCGATCTCGACTGCGGAAGCGGTTTGCTGCTGCTCATTCGGCAGCACCTCGACCCGCTGCGAGAGGGCGAGCTGCTCGAGATCCGGTCGACGGAGATCTCCGTGGACGAAGACCTCCCGGCCTGGTGCCGCATGACGCGAAACGAGCTCGTTTCGCAGGAGAAAAAAGGGCGGCAGTCGCGCTTCTTCGTGGCGAAGGGGTCCTTCGTCCCGCCTAAGACAGTGCCTGCGCCGACCGAGAGCCCCGTCCGAACCAAGGCCCCGCTGCCCCGCCCCGTCGTCGCGGTGGCCGAGCCGGGGCCGCTGCCCGATCCGGCGCCCGCCCCGGTGATTCCACGGCTCGCGGTGACCGGAATCGGCAGCTGGCCCCGTCCGCGTTGGCTGCTCGCCGCGATGCACCAGCATCTGCAGGGACAGCTCACGGACGACGCGTTCGAAGAGACCGCGGACGACGCCGTGCGGCTGGCCGTGCGCGCGCAGGTGGAAGCCGGTGTGGACGTGCTGACCGACGGCGAGCAGCGTCGCGACAACTACGCAAGCTTCGTCGGAGCGAAGCTGCAGAACTGCCAGCTCGTTCCGATCGTGGACCTGCTGCCCTACGTGGACGATCCCGCGGCGTTTCGCGCGGAGCTCGACGCGCTCGACGTCCCCGCCGAGCAGGTGAGGCACCCAGCGGTGTTCGGCCGATTAGGCCGCGATCGGGCCCTGGCCGTGCACGAACTGCGGTTCGTGCAGACGCTTTCCGACCGGCCCACTAAGGTGGCCCTCCCGGGCCCATATCTGCTCACGCGAACGATGTGGATGGAGTGCATCTCGGACCGGGCCTACGCAGACCGGGAGGCCCTCGCGGTGGACCTGGTCGCCGTCCTCCGCCAGGAGATCGCGGCGCTGCTGGCGGCCGGTGCGTCGCTCGTGCAGCTGGACGAACCCGTCCTCTCGGAGGTGGTGTTCGGCAGCCCGAGCCGCCAACGGAGCTTCATGTGCGGGGCGATCGGCGAGCGCAAGGACGCGGGCGCCGAGCTCGGGTTCGCGGAGGAACTGCTCCGCGCGACCACCGAGGGATTTCCGCGCGAGCGATTGGCGCTGCACGTGTGCCGCGGAAACTGGTCGCCCGACGAGTCGGTCGCGCTGCGGGGCGACTACGGGCCGTTGTTGCCCTTTCTCTCGCGGGCTCCGGTGGGCGCCCTGCTTCTCGAGGCATGCACCGACCGCGCGGGCGACGTGGCGTTGTTGCGAGCGATCCCCGAGGACAGGCGGCTGGGCGTCGGGCTGGTGAACCAGAAACTGGAAGTGATCGAGCCGTTCGAGTCGGTGCTCCCGCGGGCGCGTCGGGCGGTGGAGATGTTCGGCTCGGATCGTCTCATCCTGCACCCGGACTGCGGCTTCGCGACATTCGCGGACAACCCCATCGCGTCGGCTCGCGTGGCCGCGGGCAAGCTCGCAGTGCTGGCCCGGGTGGCCGCTGCACTTCGTTGAATCGCATTGAATGAAGTGAGGTAAGCCGCACGAGCGTTGCCTCTCACGCGCACACAAATCTCTCAGCCAAGAAACGGAGCATCCATGTCTCGAGTTGCGCTCATCGACGCGGCCAACGCCGCCCCCGCCGCCCAGCCCTTCTACGCGAACGGCGATCCCGGGCCGGTCCCGGCCTCCCTCGCGCAGGTCCCGGACCTGATGGCCGCGGCGCTTCCCTTTATCGGGCGCGCGTTCGCGCCCACCACGCTCGACGCGCGCACCAAGGAGATCGTGATCCTCCGGGTGTCTGCGCAGGCTCGGTGCCGCTATTGCACCCAGACGCACTCGGTCGTCGCGATGGGCGCGGGTCTGTCACCGGAAGAGGTCGGGGCGTTGCGTGGGGATCGCGCGGTGGAGAGCACCTTCACCGCGCGCCGAGATCGCGCGTTGATTACGTGGGCGGACGCGATCGCGGCGACCCCGCAGGGCGTGGGCGATGCGGCGTTCGCGGCGCTCTCCGCGTTGTTTTCTCAGCCCGAGATCGTCGAGCTGACGGTGGTCGCTGGCCTGACGCTACTGCTCAACCGTTACGCGACCGCGCTGGACCTCCCGGTGCACCCCGCGCACGCGGCGGAGCTGGCGCGGTTCGGCTGGTAGCCTGTCGCGACCGGTGGGGTCGCGTAGCGCGGTCTACCGCAGCAAGCGCAACGCCCGAACGCAGCGCGACGCCTCGCTCGACGTGTACGCGTGAACGCCCCAACGGCCCCTGCGAAGGGGGGGTGGATCCGCGCGACCGCGCGAAGTCATCTGCGATATCCCTCCGTCTTCATGGCCGACAAACCAATCGCATCGGCAAACACGAGTCCGTCGTCGTGCTTACGGGCGCCGGGGTCAGCGCCGAGACGGAGAGCC
>VGTK01000350.1 GCA_016874715.1 Deltaproteobacteria bacterium
GCCCAGCAGCTCGGCTCGGGCGGCGGCGGCGGTGGCCTCGGTCGCGCGGGCGGCGGTGGCGGTGGCGGTGGTCTGGGAAGCTCCGGGTCCGGCTCGTCACGGACCATCGGCGGCGGCTCGGGTGCGCGGCGCGGGGCGCAGTCGGCGGGCGCGCTCGGCGGACAGCAGGGTGGCGCCGGCGGTGCCGCGGGCTTCGTGATCACCGGCGGCGAGGGGCCGCTGTCGATGTTCAAGAACGAGGTGCGCATCGTCGCCGACGAGATCTCGAACGCGATCGTCATCCTGGCGACCAAGCGCGACTACGAGCAGGTGCTGAAGGTGCTGCGCGACCTCGACGTCGTGCCACGCCAGGTCGTCATCGAGGTGCTGATCGCCGAGGTCAGCCTCAACAAGCAGATGGAGATGGGTCTGCAGACGACGCTCGCCAACCCGCCCGCGGTCGGCGCGGTGCCGCGGGTGACCGCGGTTCCGACCTCGACGCCGGTCGAGACGGCTTCCTCGGCGGCCTCTCTGCTGAACTCGGTCGCCTCCGGCACCGGGCCCGGCGGCACCATCGACGCGCTGCTGAAGCGTCTCATCAACGTCGACTCGACCGGCGCGCTCACGGCGATCATCACCGACCAGAGCAGCTTCCGGCTCACGCTCACCGCGCTCGCGCAGGCGAACCGCCTCAAGGTGCTCGCGAGCCCGCACATCCTCACGGCGGACAACCGCGAAGCGTCGATCCACATCGGTACGGAGATCCCGATCCTCACCTCGCAGGCGAACATCGCCGGCGTCCAGGGTACCGGCGGTCAGACCGCACTGGTGAACAACGTCCAGTACCGCTCGACGGGCGTCATCCTCACCGTCCTCCCGCAGGTGAACGCGGACGGCCTGGTCAATCTGCAGGTTCGGCAGGAGGTCTCGGAGGTCGACAACACGTTCGACAGCGCGACTGGCTCGCCCGCGTTCACCACGCGCGAGGCGGAGACGACGGCCGTCGTGCAGAACGGCGATTCGCTCCTGATCGGCGGCATCATCCAGGAGGTGACGTCGCGCGGCCGGTCGGGCGTGCCGTACCTGATGGACCTGCCGGTCGTCGGCCGGCTGTTCCGCGTCGACTCGGACAACGTGCGCCGCGTCGAGCTCATCATCCTCCTCACGCCGCACGTGATCCGCAACCGCAGCGAGTCGCTTCTGGTGACCGAGCAGTACAAGGACCGGCTCTGGGACGTGGTCGACGAGATCGAGCGCACGAGCGGGCTCCAGCCGCCCTCGCAGGCCGAGATGAACTACATCCGCCGGCAGCGGAGCCGGGGGACTCGGTCGCAGAAGCCGAGCCTCGGCGTGCTGCCGAACCGGGAGGCGGGCGACTGACGTCGCGAGCCGCGTCGCAGACGGCGCCGGGCGAAGCAGCAGGAGCCGTTCTCCCGAGGGTGGGAGCCTTGCGGCACGCGGCCGCAGCCGCGGCGCTCGTCGGCCTGATCGCGCTGGTGTTCGGTGTCTCGGTCGGGCACGAGTTCGTCTTCGACGACACCTCGCTGGTGGTCGAGAACGAGCTGGTTCGCTTGCCGCTGTCGCGCGCCCACGAGCTGCTGGTGGGGAACGCAGGCGGCATCTCGTATCGCCCGCTGCGCATCTTCAGCTACATCGTGGACTACCGGATCGCGGGCGGACTCGATCCGGCGGTCTTCCACGCGAGCAACCTCGTGTACCATGCGCTCGCCACTCTCGCGGTGTACGCCCTCGCGTCGCTCACCGTCGGCTCGTTCCGCGGTGCGCTCGCGGCGGCGGCGCTGTTCGCCGTGCACCCGCTCGGCAGCGAGGCCGTGGTCTACGTCGCGGGGCGGCGCGACCTGCTGTGCATGCTGCTCGTCCTGCTGGCGCTGCTCTGCTGGTGCCACCTGCTCCGCGGCGCGCCGCGCGTCGCGGTGGACGGTGGTGCCGCAGGCCCGCGCGGCGCCGCGCGTCGCTCCGCGCTGCTCCTCGGGATGGTGCTGTTCACCGCTCTCGCCATGGCGGCGAAGGAGATGGCAGTCGTCCTGCCGGTGCTGGCCGTGCTGGTCGCGATCCCGCTCCGGCGCGAGGCGCCCGGGCACGACGACGGAGCGCAGGCCTGGAGCGCGCTGGGCGCGAGCATCGCGGCGCTGCTCGGCGCCGGTGTGTGGCTCTACGGCAATGTGATCGCGGCGTCGCTTGCCAAGGCGACCGACGGTGCGCTGGCGCCGCAGCCGGCGCTCTCGCTGCGCGTCCTGGGCCGATACCTGCGGCTCGCGTTCTGGCCGTCGGACCTGCTCGCCGACTACCGAGCGTACGCCTTCGCGTTGCCCGAGGCGCGGCTCGATGGTCCCGCGTTCGTCTCGGCGGGCGTGCTCGCGCTGGTCCTCGCCGGCGGCGCGATCCTGCTGTGGCGCGGATCGATCGCCGGCGCGGGGCTGCTCTGGTTTCTCGTGGCGCTGCTGCCGGTCGCGCAGATCGTCCCGTACGGCGAGGTGGTCTCGGAGCACAACGCGTATCTGGCCCTGGTCGGGCTCGCGCTCGCGGCCGGTCGAGCGGTCACGGTCGCTTCCCGCGTGCAGCCGCGCGTCGTCGCGGTCGCTGCGACGACGGTCGTGGCCGTGCTCGGCGCGCGAAGCCACGTGCGGGCCCTCGACTGGCAGAACAGCCTGAGCCTGTGGCGCGCGACCGTCGACGCCGCGCCCCGGTCGGTGCGTGGACAGTTCAACCTAGGTGTCGCCCTGGTCGCCGAGGGCGATCTGCTCGGTGCACGGACGGCTCTCGAGCGCGCACGCGAGCTTGCTCCCGACGACCTTGACATCCTGCTCGCATCGGCGACGCTCGCCGGCCGTCTGGGCGAGCCGTCGACGGCCGAGCAGCTCGCGCGTCGTGCGATCGAGCTCGGCCAGGACGGGCGCGCGTACACCGCGCTCGGGTGGGCGCTGGTCAGCCAGGGACGGGCGACCGCCGCGGTGGAGGCGTTCGAGGCCGCCATCGCGCTCGGCGACGACGGCAGCGACGCACGGCGCGGGCTTGCGCGCGCTCGCATGCGCGGCGGCCCGCTCTGATGCACCGCGGTCGACGAGCACGGTGCGGTCGGAGCGGGGGGAACCCGCATTGACCGATCGGGCGTCGTGGCGCATCGACGGGCAGCCCGCGTGCGCGACGCGCGCGGCGCGGCGGAACGGTGATCCGATGAGAATTCTGGTCGTCCTCTTCGCGTTCGCGGCGGTCGTCATCGGAGCCGGAGCGACGGCGCGCGCGCAGGACGCAGCGGTCACCATGACGCCCGACCGCCTGCACCTGCTGGTGAACAAGCGACTCGGATCGGAGCGCTGGTCGATCGCGGTGAACCTGTCGCCTGCAGATCCGACGAAGATCGTCAGCGTCACCGGGAACGTGTTCCGCGACGACGATGACGACGTCAGCTTCCTACACTGCGCGGAGCGTCCCGGCGCGACCGGATCGCTCGCAGACCCGTCGAGCACCCTCCGCTTCACGTGCCGCGGCACGAACGGCTGCGACGGGACGGCGCTCGCGTGCGCGCGCGCCGACTGGAGCGTCCTCGCGCGCGACATCGCGACCCCCGCGGCGTTCTTTCTGCCCGAGGGCGGGCTGGACGCCCGCGGGGAGGCGGCGGT
>VGTK01000351.1 GCA_016874715.1 Deltaproteobacteria bacterium
GAGCGGGCGGCGAGTCTGGCCGCCGGCTCCCCGAGCGGGCGGCGAGTCTGGCCGCCGGCTCCCCGAGCGGGCGGCGAGTCTGGCCGCCGGCTCCCCGAGCGGGCGGCGAGTCTGGCCGCCGGCTCCCCGCGGCGATCGTGTCGTCAGGTCTTGAGGCGGCGGGTGCCGCCCGTCCGGATGGTGAGGCCTTCGGCGTCGAAGTGCTCGAGCAGGGCGAGCGCGTACTTGCGGCTCGAGGCGATCAGCGTGCGGTACTCGCCCACGGCGATCTCGGGCCGGGTCGCGAGGAAGTCGACGAGCTCCGTTCGCACGCGCGCGTAGGCGTCGCGCCCGAAGGCGACGTCGAGGCTGATGCGGACGGCGTCCCCGGTGCGGACCAGGTCGTCGATCGCGGCCCTGACGCCCTCCGCGGAGAGACCGGTCGCCTCCGCGAGCTGGCGGAGATCGGGAGGTGCCGCCGCGCCGGCGTCGAGAGCGCGCCGGACGCGCGACGCGGGGTCGCCCGCCGCCACGTCCGGAGGGCGGGCATGGCGAAGCGGGGGTGCCAGCGGGGCGGCGCCGGGCTGGTGCTGCGACAGCCGGAGCAGGTCACCGTCGCGCGCGAGCACGGTCTCCGCGAGGAGCCGGGCGACCACCGCGTCGAGAAGGCGCGGTGGCAGCGGGACGCGCACGCGGGAGCGCAGCGTCTCGGCGTTCATGCCGGGCTCCTCGGGGTGCGCACGGTGGTGGCGGCCGAGGGCGTCCACCGTGCTGGCGACGAGCTTCGTCCAGCGCTCCCGCAGTGCGTACGCCTCGGCGGGCTCCGTCGGCAGCGGCAGCAGGTCGGGCAGCCCGCCGGCCGCACGCCGGACGTCGTCGACGGTGCGTCCGAGAGCCTGCGCGGCGTAGCAGACCGGTAACCCGACCTCCGGCGAGAGCTCGAAGAGCGCCTGCACGCGTCCGGGCAATGCCGGGGCGCGGAGCCGCGCCAGACGGTCGGTCACGCCCCGTTCGCCGACCGCGTGGCGGACGGCGAACGGCTGCAGAACGACGCCTCCGGCGGTGGTGCGCGCGCCCCCCACGGGGCGCAGCACGAACCGATCGCCGAGCGCGAGAATGACCTCGCGCTCGAGCGCGACCTGACAGAAGCCGGCGCTGCCGGGCGAGAGCGCCTCGCCGGGCTCGAGCACGACCACGCTCCCGACGGTCTCGACCGTTCCGACGTCGATCTCGACGCGGTCGAACGAGCGCAGTCCCTGGCGTGCACTCGGGCGTACTTCGAGCCAGCAGTCGACGCGATCGGTGGCGAACTCGACGCGTGGGTCCGCGAGCACCACACCGCGCCGGACGACCTTGCGCTCGGTCCCCGCGAGTCGAACCGCGACACGCTGCCCGACGGTCGCCTCGGGAACGCTCTGGCCGTGCACCTGCAGCCCGGCCACGTCGCCTGCGGCGCCGCCGGGCCGGAACGCGACCGGATCGCCGGTGCGCACGCGTCCGGCGAGCACGGTGCCGGTCACGGTCAGGCCGCGTCCGGCGACGTGGAAGCTGCGATCCACGAACATGCGGAACCAGCCGTCGGACGTGCGCGGTGACGGCTGCGCGGTGCGGCGCTGGATCTCCGCGCGGAGCTCGGCGATGCCCGAGCCGGTGGTGCTCGAGACCGCGTGGACGGGCGCGCTCTCGAAGCGCGAGCTGCGCGCGAGTGCCGCGACCCGCGCGCGCACCTCGTCGATGCGCACGGCGTCCACCAGGTCGGCCTTGGTGATGACGAACACCAGGTCGCGTGCGTCGAGCAGGTGCAGGATGTCGAGACACTCCTCGGTCTGGGGCAGCACGCCGGCGTCGGCAGCCACCACGAGCAGGACCAGGTCGGTGCCGTGCGTGTCGGCGATCAGGCCGCGCACGAGCCGCGACGTGCCGGGGAGGTCGACGACGCCGAAGCGCCGTCCCGCGATCTCGTGGTACCCGAACCCCAGATCGACGCCGGGCTCGGTGCCGCGGTCTGCGGCCGCCGGCAGACCGGAGAGCGCGCGGACGAGCGCGGTCTTGCCGTGGCCGGCGGGACCGGCGGTGCCGATGGTGGCCGGCTGCATCCCCGCCGGCCTAGCAGAGGCGGCCAAGGTTCGCCGTGGCCGAGGATCGCAACCTGGACCCGATCCGCGTAGAGTCGGGCGCGATGGCGCGGAGACGTGGTAGAGCAGGCGGAGACGGTACGACGGCCCGCCGTGCCCCGGCCGCCGACCCTGCATCGGCGTACGACGTGACCACCAAGCTGTGGTTTGCGCTGTTCGCGGTGCTGTTCCTCTTCCTGCTCGTGCGCAACTTCGTTCTCGGCGCGGGCGAGATCGGGCGGCTCCGCATCGGACCGCTCACGCTCGCCCCGTTCGGGCCGCTGGTATCGCTGGGAGTACTGTTCGGCATCCACCTGATGCGGCGGTGGGCCGCGCGCTTCGGGCTCGAGTGGGACGGCGTGTTCGCGGCGGTCGGCTGGATGCTCGTCGTCGGCTTCGTCGGTTCGCACCTGCTCGACGTGGCGCTCTACCGCCCGCAGGACTTCTTCGAGCTCGGCGTGCTGCTCGACTTCCGCACCGACTACTCCTCCTTCGGCGGCCTGCTGTGCGGCGGCGTGACCGCCGCGATCGCGTTCCGTCGCCACGGCGTACCGCTGCTGCGCGGTATGGAGTGCACGCTCTACGGCTTCATCGGCGGCTGGCTGTTCGGTCGCCTCGGCTGCTTCTCGGTGCACGACCACCCCGGACGCGAAACGACCTTCGCGCTCGGCGTGCCGGTGGGCGGCGTCGTTCGGCACGATCTCGGCCTCTACGAGCTGCTGTACACGATCGTCCTGTTCGGCGCGGTGCAGATCGGCACGCGCACGCGCCGGCCGGACGGCTGGCTCGTCGCCGTCGCGGCGACGAGCTACGCGCCGGTGCGATTCGCTCTCGACTTCCTGCGCGTGCGGGACGCGACCTACGCGGGCCTCACGCCCGCCCAGTGGGCGTGCATTCCGCTGCTCGTGCTCGGCCTCGTCTTCGTCGCACGCGTGTGCGCCGCGGCCGACTGAGGCGCGTGCGCCGGCGCGTCAAGCGCCCTGCGCGTGGCCCTGCAGCCGGCTCCTCACCGCGCCCAGCTCGCCCACCTCGATCGGCACGCCGCGCTGGAAGGCGATCACCTGCCCGCTCGTCGGAGGCACGCGGGCCCCCGGCGTCAGGATGCCGACCAGGTTCAGCGGGTCTGCGGACGCGATCAGCACGATCGCGCCGTCGTCGGGCTGGCGCCGCACCGCGCGCAGCGCCTCGACCGCTTCCGGCAACGCGAACTGCTCGCCGATCAGGCCGGACACGAAGCGCCCGCCGCGGATCTCGCCGCGCGCCTCCATGCGCCGGAGGGCGACCAGCAGGTTCCGCCACGGCGGCGCGAGCGGCTCGCGCAGGGTCAGCTCGCGCAGGACCACGCCGTAGCGTCGCAGCAGCACGCGCGCCATCGCCTCGGCGTTCTCGTCGACGCACTGCTCGAAGCGCGGATCGCGCCGGTCGTGCGATCCCGGCCCGGGGTCGGCGGTGCGCGGGCGCAGCAGCGCCCAGCGTCCGACCTGCAGCGTGCGGGCG
>VGTK01000352.1 GCA_016874715.1 Deltaproteobacteria bacterium
AGGCGAAGTTGCGGCCGCTGGGCGGTCGCGGCGCGGGAGCGGTGTGCTCGCGCGGCGGGAACGCGGCGGCATGGGGCCGGGGATCGGTGCGCGCGGGCGGTTGCGGCCGGGGGGACGGGGGTGCGCGCAGGGGGTAGGATCGCGCTGGTGGGTCCCGGGTGGTCCGGGACCGGTGCTTCCACTTCCTACGCGCGGCCGGCCGCCGTCTTCGCCCGGATCCAATGCACGCTGCCCTCCTGTTCGGCGCCGCCGCGGCGTTCGCCCTGTCCCTCCCCGCCCAGGCTTCGCTCGCCGGACCGCGGCTGTTCCCGCGCGGCGCGCGCGCGGCCGGCGTGCCCGACGTGCGATTCGACGGCTCCGCCCAGGCCTACCTGTTCACGCTGCGCGACCTCGGCGGCCAGGCACTCGTCGAGTACCGCCTGCCGCTGCTCGATCCGAACGTGCAGCGCGGCATGCTGCGCATCGAGGAGACCACGACCGGCTTCGTGCCGCTCGTACGGGCAGGGCTCTCGTACCGCGTCGCCGCGCCGCCCGCGGACGCGCTCGGCGCCTGGCTCACGCCGTACCAGCTCGGCACGGATCCAGCCAACACGCCCCTGCTGCTGGCGCACGGACTCGACCCCGCGACCGGCGTCGTGACGCTGCGCTGGCGCGACACCTGGCAGTCCGGCGCCAGCGCGATCGCGAGCGAGAAGGTCTACGCGCTGCGGCTCGCCGGCCGTGCGCTCGAGATCACCGCCACCGCGGATCCGGCCGTGCGGCTGCGCGCCGACCACAACCACGCCGGCTTCTGGTTCGACCGCGCCGAAGGCCCGTTGCCGGCCCAGGTGCTGCGCGTGCCGTACATGGACATGGTGCCGGTGTTCGCGGGCGGCGCGCCGCCCGCGTTCTGCACGCGCTTCCTCGACTGGTACTCGAGCCACGGCAGCGAGACGCCGAACACGCCGCCGTCGGTCGCGGGCACGACGTTTCAGGGCGAGACCGGCAGCGGCTACTACCGGAACGACCTCGGCGATCTGAACGCCGCGATCCGCGAAGTCGCCTACATCACCGTGTCGCGCGCGATCGACGACACGTTCCCGGTCATCGACCGGCCGCCGTCCGAGTACCGGCTGCTGCTCGCCGGCCGCATGGTCTCGCAGCACGCCCCCGGCAACTCCTACGCATCGGGACGCGCGTGGGTCGATCGCGCCAGTTCGCTCGGCCTCGACGCGATGCAGCACATCAAGTGGGACTGGTCGAAGTGGCCGTTCAACTTGAACGACCCCGACTACCTCGATCCGGCGCCGGCACCGCCGTGCGGCACGCTGTGGGGCAGCGCGGCGCAGTTCCTCGCCTACGCGGGGGCCTGCCAGCAGGCCGGTTGGGGGTTCGCGCCGTACGTCGAGGGCGGCATGAGCGATCCCGGCTACCCCAACCTGCTGCTGCAGATGCCCGGCAGTGCTTCGGGCTCGGTGCTGCTGACGCCGAACCCGGCCTACGACGCGACGCAGTGCGTGCGCGACGCGGCGAACGCACTGAAGAAGGGTTGGGACACCAACGCCAACCTCGCCGGCACCAACCTCGCCGGCCTGGGCCACCAGAACGACGTGCTCGGCCCCCATCTGCGCCCGGCGCTGATCGCCCAGATCGCCGCGCGCATCCACGCGCCCGGCGGTTTCGCGACCGGCGGCGTGCACCTCGACGCCAAGACCGACATCCCGTGCTGGATCGAGATCGACCAGCGCGCCGGTTCGCCGTTCGACCACACGATCGCGGCGACGCTGCGCTCGCGCGAGCAGTTCTTCCAGCGCGCCAAGGACGACATGACCGGCCCGCTGATGGGCGAGAACTCGCACTGGCGCTACCGCGGCTTCGAGACGTTCGCCGCCGGCCTGCTCGACGGCACCTCGCGCAAGATCCCCATCCACTGGAGCCCGGCGCAGGGACCACACGACGCGACCAACTGGGACGCCGAGGTGATCCCCGACTTCGAACTCGGCGAAGTGATCCCGCGCGCGACCGGCATGTTCGGCATGGGCTGGGAGTACCAGTTCCAGAGCACCGGCTTCCCGGTGCCGTTGACATTCCAGGACGCCTGGCACACGACGCTGCTGAGTTACGGCCACGCGCCGTTCTGCAGCACCAACGGCGACGTGCTCAACAACTACTGGGACTGGCGCGGCACGCTGCGCACGTTCTGGCTGCTGCAGGGCCTGGTTGCTTCGATGCGCAGTTCGCCGTGCACTGCAGTGCGCTACGTCGACGCCGCGGGCGCCGAACTCGGCCTGTCGGCAGCGGTCGCGGCGGGGCTCGACCTGCGCCATCCGCGGCTCGTGCTGCGTTTCCAGAGCGGGCTCGAGTTCCGCGCCAACCACGCGCCGGCGAACTGGGTGACGACCGTGCTCGGCACCACCTACACGATTCCGACCAACGGCTACGTCGGCGCGGAGCCCGATGGCCTGCTCTCGCTGTCGGCGATCAACCCGGCGAGCGGCGCGCGCGTCGACTACGCATTCTCACCGGGCCACAGCGAGGTGATCGACCGGCGCGGAGTCCCGCAGTCGTTCGCGGGTTTCCCGGGGGCGCTGCTGCCGGTGCCTCCTGGCCTGTTCACTCCGCCCGCAAACGACACGCAGATGGTGATCGTGCGCGACCTGCGGCAGAACCGCGCCGTCTACGCGGCGGGCTTCCAGACCGCGACGCAGGCGCTCGGGCCGGCGCCGACGCTGGTCGGGCTGCGGATCGACGCCGATGACACCAGCACGATGTCGCTGGGCCGGTTGCGGCTCGGCTTCCGCTGCGCGGGACTCTTCAGCAACGGCACCGAGGCGGACTACACGGGCCGCGTGCGCTGGTCGAGCAACGCGACGAAGGTCGCGACCGTCAACCGGCTCGGCGGGCTCAGTGCGACCGGATTCGGCCAGGCGACGATCACCGCCAGCCTGCCGAGCCTCGTGCTGTCCGCCACGCGCACGGTGACGGTCGACGCGAGCCCACAGTTGTCGGCGTTGCAGACCGTCGCGCTGACCTCGACGCAGGGACTGTTCACGGTCACGTCGGACTGCGCCTGCCAGATCTCCGCGCTGCTGCTCGTCGAGAGGGCGACCGGTGCGTGGACGATCGCATGGGGCCGGCCCGACCCGGCGCAGAAGACGCTCGTGTTCCACGCGCAGGGGTTGCTGCCGCAGACGAGCTACGACGCGGTCGCGATCGGGGTCAACGCGCTCCTCTGCTACGGGCTCACGCCGCACGCGGACGTCGTGACGCCGTAGTGCGGAGTCGGCCGGCGGGCGACGCCTGTGGCAACGGGCCCCGCCGACCGGGAACCCTTCATGCTGACGGCGCCATACCGCGCGGCATCGCCGCCGCAGCCTGCACCTGTTGCGACAGTTGCCGGTCTGGTGCTGATCGCACCGGACGAGCCCACACCGCGCTCCATTTGGCCAAACAGCAGCGCCGAAGAAGAACCCACAGGACGCCGTGACTCCCACTCTCCTTCGCATGCTTGCGCACACGACGCCGGTCGCTCTTGCGTGCGC
>VGTK01000353.1 GCA_016874715.1 Deltaproteobacteria bacterium
CGACCAGCACCACCATCGGCCGCTGCCGGCCAAGCGCCGCGAACAGCGACTTCAGCATCAGCCGGAAGCGCCCGGGGTCGCTCGAGTCGATCGCCAGCGGCACCTCCTGGGTGACGCCGAGGAAGTCCTCGATGAAGGGCGCCGTGGCGGTCGCGCCCGGATCGAGGGCACTCAGCGCGTCGTGGATCCGCTGCCGTACCACGGGCCCCGGATCGTCGACCGAGATGCCCAGCATGCGGCGAAGCTCGGAGACGCGGCTCAGGTGCGGCGTGCCGCGCAGGTGCGGCAGGTTGTGGAAGCGAACCACGCCGACGTCCTGCTGGCGGCACTTCGCGAGGAACTCCTCGCAAAGTCGGCTCTTGCCGACGCCGACCTCGCCGCGCACGCCGACGATCGCGCCCCGCCCGGCCCGCGTGTCCTCGAGCGCGCGCTCGAGGACACGCAGCTCGTGGCCGCGCCCGACGAACGGCAGCAGGCCGCGCGAGCGCGCGCGCTCGAGCCGGGTCGCGAAGGTGCCGACCCCGACCAGCTCGAAGACGCGCCCGATCATGCCGTGCGCCTTGCCCGGCTGCCCCCGGTCGGCGAGCCGGAAGTAGCCGTCGACCAGCCGCGCCGTGGTCTCCGAGACGAAGATCCGGCCCGGCGCCGCGCTGCGCTCCACCTGCGAGGCGAGGTGCACCGTCGAGCCCATCGCGGCGTAGCCGCCGCGCCCTTGCCGACCGAGAAGTCCTGCGACGACGTCGCCGGAATGGATCCCGATCCGCACCGCAAGGTCGATGCTGCGCGTGGCGAGCAGCTCCGCCGAGTGGCGCTCGAGCGCCTGGCGAAGCCGCAGCGCCGCGTAGCAGGCGCGCTGCGCGTGGTCTTCGAGTGCGACCGGTGCGCCGAACAACGCCATGATGCCGTCGCCGGTGAACCGGTTCACGACGCCGCCGACGCGCTGCACGCCCTCCGCCATGATGACGAAGAAGCGGGTCACGATGCGGTACCACTCCTCCGCTTCGATGCGCTCGGACAGCGTCATCGAGCCCTGGACGTCGGCGACCAGCACGGTCACCTGCTTGTGCTCGGCGCGCGGTGCGTCGGGCGCCCGGCTTCCGGCGGCGGTGCCGAGGAGGAGTCCGCAGCGGTGGCAGAATCGCGCCCGCATCGGCGCATCCGCGCCACACGCCGCGCAGCGCACGGCGGGGTTCTTCAGGAAGGAGATGCTGCTTGCGCGGGTGGCCATCGGGAGGGTCTCGAACTTCGGCGACCGTAGCACCTTTCCGGGCCCGAGGCGTAGGGAATCATCGACCCTGACGCGATCCACCGCCAGCCGGCCGCGCCTCAGCGGTGCCGCCCCGCGAGCCGGAGGACCGCCGCCTCGCCCGACGCGGTGGATGCGACCTCAGCGAGGTCCCCCTTCGGCCGTCGCGGGCGGCGTCCGGGTCTCGGGCCGCTCGCGCTCCGCGCCGCCGACGGCAGCCACCTCACCCCTTCCCGGCACGACGACCAGCGGCGGTCCCTGGGCCGCCCCGAGGTAGAGCTCCGATTCCTTGTACTGCGCGATCGCGAAGCGCATCAGGACGCCGATCGCCGCGCACACGGGCATCGCCAGCAAGATGCCGAGAAAGCCGAACAACGCACCGCCCGCGAACAGTCCGAAGATCACCCACAGCGGGTGCAGCCCGATGCGGTCGCCCACGAGCCGCGGCGTGAGCACGTAGTCGATGAGAACCTGCCCGGAAAAGAACACCCCGAGGACGATGGCGATCATCACCCAGTTCGGCCAGAACTGCACCGCCGCCACGCCGACCGACGTGACCAGCCCGACGAACGTCCCGACGTACGGAATGAACGAGATGCCGCCCGCGATGAGGCCGATCGTCAGCCCGAAGTTGAGCCCGACGAGGGTCAGGGCGACGGCG
The DNA here is from genome assembly GCA_016874715.1 of Deltaproteobacteria bacterium. Taxonomy (GTDB): domain Bacteria; phylum Desulfobacterota; class Binatia; order UBA12015; family UBA12015; genus VGTK01. The sequence continues at coordinate 1,908 of VGTK01000353.1, forward strand.
TAGAACGCGCCCAGCGTGAGGCACACCGTCGCGACGCCACGGACGTAGCCGGCGAGCACCACGTCGATCGCTCGTGCCTGCTCGCGGATGGTCGCCGCGTGCTCGAGCGGCAGCCAGCCGTCGACGGCGTCGAGCACGCGCGGCCAGTCGCGCAGCAGGTAGAATGCAACCAGTGGCGTCACCGAGAGGAGCGTCAGCACGTTCACGATCTTCAGGCTCTGATCGAACGCCCCGTTGAGGAACGCCGCGAGCAGCTCGGCGAGACGCTGCACGGCGGAGGCGAACGGCGCCTTCAGCTGGTTCACGTCGTCCGGATCGAGCACGGACAGCGCTCGCTCCCAGAGCGAGCGCCCGAGGTCGAACAGCGCCGAGAAGTACTGCGGCAGACGCGCGACCAGCCCGACGACCTGCTCGACCACGGTCGGCAGCAGCAGGACGAACACCAGCGTCGAGAGGAAGAAGAAGCCGACGAGGATCAACAGTGCCGACACCGTGCGCGACCAGCCCCAGCGCTGCAGGCGGTCGACGACGGGATCGAGGAAGTACGCGATCGCCATGCCGAGGACGAACGGCAGCAGGATGTTGCCCAGCAGCCAGAGCAGCGCGAGGCTCCCGCCCAGGATCACCAGCCACAGCTTGGCCTGTCGTTGCACCGTCATCCCCCCGATCCCACGGAGCGTCGTCCTGCTGCGAACATCCCGGCTGCCGGCGCGCAAAGCAAGCTCCCTCGGCGTCGGCCCGAGACCCTTTCCTCGCCGGCTCGAACGCGTCACACTCGGCCGGGGTCAGGAGGGGACATGGACGTAGCGAAGCTCATCACCGCACTCCTTTCGGGCATGAAGGAGATCTCGGTCTCGGAGACGGTGGTCGGGGCGCCGATTCGCTCAGGCTCGTCGACGATCATCCCGGTGAACAAGGTGACACTCGGCTTCGGCACCGGCGCGGCCGGCACGCGACCGGCCCCCGCCGCGCACGCGAACGGTCTCGAGTCGACCGCGGTCGGCGGCGGGCTCACCGTCGATCCCCAGGCGTTCATCGTCGTCAACGGCGAAGGTCAGGCGCAGCTGCTGTCGCTCAAGGACTCGCGAGGTGCCACCGTGCTGCGCGCGATCGAGCTCCTGCCGAGCGTGCTCAGCCGGCTCGGACTGCCGATCGGCGAGGCGGCCGAGGCGCCGGTACTGCCGCCCGGCCAGGGCAAGCCCGAGTCGGGCGGAGACCGCGAGAGCTGACCGGCACGATCGTCATCACCGTCCTCACCGGCGCGCTCGGGGTGCTGCTGCTCTTGCTGCTGGTCCCGGCGTACATCGTGCTGCAGGTCACGGGCGACGCCCTCGACGGCGTGCGGATCGCACTATCGTGGCGGCTTCTCCTGTTGCACGGCGGGCACAGCCGGAAGCTCGTCTTGCCCGGCACCGAGGGCGGCGCCGGGGCGCAGCCCGTCGTCGATTCCCCGGCTCCGAGCCCGGCCGCAACTCCCGCCGCGAGCGCCGCGCAGCCCGCGCAGTCCGCGCCACCCAGCCCGCG
>VGTK01000354.1 GCA_016874715.1 Deltaproteobacteria bacterium
GCGGCCGGCGCCGGCGCGACGTCGGCCGTCCCGCAGGGCGGCATCGTCGCGCGCCAGCAGCTGACGCTCGACCGCGCCGGGACCGCACAGGCGACGATCGCCAACCTGCCGGCGCTCACGAGTGCGCGGACGCTCCGCGCGGAGCTCGAGTTCCGCGATCCCAACGGCGAGGTGCAGACCGCGGTCGCGAGCGTGCCGCTGTGGCCTGCCGCCGTGGTCGCGGGCCTCGAGGCGAAGGAGGGGGCGACGCGGGCGCGCCGTGTGCACGCGAACGTGGTCGTCCTGGACCCGAAGCTCGAGCCCGCCCCTGGCGTGCGCGTGCAGGTCGAAGCGTTCGCGCGCAAGAGCTACACCGTCCGCAAGCGTATCGTCGGCGGCTTCTACGCGTACGACTTCGTGACCGACACGCAGCCGCTCGGCACGCTGTGCCGCGGCCGGACGGCGCCTGACGGTACGTTCCGCTGCGCGCGCCGCCCGAAGGCGGACGGCAACGTCCTGCTGCAGGTGACCGCGCTCGACGCGCAGGGCCGCGCGAGCGTCGCGCACCACGACGTGTGGATCGCCGGCGTATCCGACCAGTGGTTCGAGGTGACGGCGGACGACCGCATGGACGTCCTCCCCGACCGCAAGCGCTACGAGCCCGGTGACACCGCGCGGCTCCAGGTGCGCATGCCGTTCCGCGAGGCGACGGCCCTGGTGACGATCGCGCGCGAGGGGGTCGTCGACGCGAAGGTCGTCACCCTGTCGGGCAGGAACCCGGTCGTGGACGTGCCGGTCACCGACGCGTTCTCGCCCAACATGTTCGTCTCGGTGCTGGCGCTGCGCGGCCGCGTCGGCGACGTGCAGCCGACCGCGCGCATCGACCTCGGCAAGCCGTCGTTCCGCCTCGGCGTCGCCGAGATCCGGGTCGGCTGGCGCCCGCACGAGCTCGACGTGCAGGTCGCGACCGACCGGGCGGCGTACCGTGTGCGCGAGACCGCGCGCGCGAGGATCGCGGTGCGCACCGCCGCCGGCGAGGCGCCGCCCGCGGGCTCGACGATCGCGCTCGCCGCGGTCGACGAGGGGCTCCTCGATCTCGCGCCGAACGCGAGCTGGGAGCTGCTGCGGGCGATGATGGGCCGGCGCGGCTTCGGCGTCTGGACGTCGACCGGCCAGATGGAGCTGATCGGCAAGCGCCACTACGGCGCGAAGGCGCGCCCGCAGGGCGGCGGCGGTGGCCGCTCCACGACGCGCGAGCTGTTCGACACGCTGCTCGTCTGGCAAGCCGACGTCACGCTCGACGGGAGCGGTGCCGCCGAGATCGACATCCCGCTCAACGACTCGCTGACGAGCTTCCGCGTGGTCGCGGTCGCGACCGGCGGCACGGGCCTCTTCGGCACCGGCGAGACGTCGATCCGCACGACGCAGGACCTGATGCTGCTCTCGGGGCTGCCGCCGGTGGTCCGCAGCGGCGACCGGCTCGCGGCCGAGTTCACGCTGCGCAACACCACCGACCGGCCGATGCGGGTCGAGCTCTCGGCCGAGGTCGCCGGGCTCGGCGAGGCGCTGCCCGCGCAGACCATGGAGCTCGCGCCCAGCCAGTCGGAGGTCGCGCGCTGGCCGCTGACCGTCCCCGACGGCGTCGCGGACCTGCGCTACACGGTGAGCGCGCGGGCGGAAGGCGCCGCGGCCGATCGCATGGTCGTCACGCAGCGCGTGACGCCGGCGGTCCCCGAGCGCGTCCTGCAGGGCACGCTCGTGCAGCTCGCGCCGGACGCTCCCTGGACCGAGACCGTGGCCGCGCCCGCGGGTGCGGTTGCCGGGCGCGGCGGCATCGAGGTTCGCCTGGCATCGTCGATCCTGTCGGGACTCGACGGCGTGCGGCAGGCGATGGCGGACTACCCGTACTCGTGCCTCGAGCAGCGCGTCTCTCGCGCGGTGACGCTCGACGATCCGGCGCAGTGGTCGGCGGTGCTCGCGGCGCTGCCGTCGCACCTCGACGAGACGGGACTGCTCAAGTTCTTCCCGACCATGCGCGAGGGCGACGAGCTGCTGACCGCCTACGTGCTGACGATGGCGAGCATCTCCGGACGGACGCTGCCCGAGGATGTGCGGCAACAGGCCACGGGTGCGCTGCGCGGCTTCGTCGACGGCAGCCTGACGCGCGCGCGCGATGCGAGCCACCGCGTCGTGGACCTGCCGCTGCGCAAGATGGCCGTGCTGGCGGCGCTCGCGACCGCGGGCGTGCTCGACCCGGCGCTCGTCGACCGCGTGCCGATCGAGCCGAACCTCTGGCCCGCGTCGACGCTGCTCGACTGGTGGACGGTGCTCGCGCGCACGCCGAAGATCGCGCGTCGCGAGCAGCGCCTCGCGGAGCTCGGGCAGATCGTGCGCGCGCGTCTCGAGCTCGGTGGCACGACCATCGGCTTCCGGTCGACCACCGCGGCGTCGGGCTGGTCGATCTTTGCCGGGCGCGACGTCGATGCGCTGCGCCTGGTGCTGCGCGCGCTCGACGCGCCCGCGTGGCGCGGCGACGTGCCGCGAATGCTGAAGAGTGCGCTGGGACTGCAGCGCCGCGGCGCCTGGGACACGACGATCGCGAACGCCTGGGGAGCGCTCGCGACGCGCGCCTTCGCGCGGGCGTTCGAGGGCGGGCCGGTGACGGGGGAGACGCGCGCCACGCTCGCCGACGCGCGTGCGGCGCTCGACTGGGCCAGGGACCCGAAGGGCGGCGCGCTGTCGCTGCCGTGGCCGGCGGGGAGCGCGTCCCTGTCGGTCGCGCAGGCCGGCACCGGGCGTCCGTGGGCGAGCGTGCTGGCGCGCGCCGCGGTGCCGCTCGTCGAGCCGCTGGTCGCCGGCTACCGCATCGTCAAGCAGGTGACGCCGGTCGAGCCGCGCCCCGACGGGGCGATTCTCGCCGGCGACGTCCTCCGCGTGCGGCTGGAGATCGACGCCCAGGCCGACATGCCGTGGGTCGTGGTCGACGACCCGGTCCCGGCGGGCAGCGCGCACCTGCGCGGCGTGCCCGCGGGCGCCGCTGCCGTGCCGCTGCCGACGCCGTCGGACGACACCGGCGCCGCTCCGGCGTTCGTCGAGCGGTCGTTCCAGTCGTACAGGGCCTACTTCGAGGAGATGCCGGCGGGGAAGGCGGTCGTCGAGTACGTGATCCGCGTGAACCAGAGCGGACGCTTCCTGCTGCCGCCGACCCGCGTCGCCGCGATGTACGCGCCCGAGACGTTCGGCGAGATCGCCAACCCGCCGGTGGACGTCGGGCGGTGAGCGAGCCGACCGCTGCCGGGCGCGGCGCGCCTGCCGGACGCGGCGCGTCTCCTGGGCGTGGCGCACCTGCCGGGCGCGGC
>VGTK01000355.1 GCA_016874715.1 Deltaproteobacteria bacterium
ACGGGGGCCGCGGCCGCCGCCCGAGCGGCGGGGGCCGGCGGATCCGCGGCCGGTCTTCGGCGCGCGGGCCGCGTCGTGCGCGGCGGCCAGCACGTCGCCCGCGTCGCAGGCGTCGCAGCAGGTCCCGCACGGCGCCGCGCTCTCACCGAAGTACTTGACGAGGGCTGCGTGCCGGCAGCGGGCTCCCTCAGCGAGGTCGAACATCTGACGGATCTGCCGCCGGAGCCGGGACGCGATCTCGGGATCGGCCTGCTCCGCGAAGCGGTCGTGGCCGATCACGTCGGCCCACGAGTAGAAGAGGATGCAGTCGCTCGGCTGGCCGTCTCGTCCGGCGCGTCCGATCTCCTGGTAGTAGGCCTCGATCGAGCCCGGCATGTCGCGGTGAATGACGTAGCGGATGTCTGCCTTGTCGATGCCCATGCCGAACGCGATCGTCGCCACGACCAGGTCGACGTCGCCGCTGCGGAAGGCCTCGTGCGCGGCGTTGCGCGCGTCGGTCTCGAGCCCCGCGTGGTAGGGCAGGACGCGGGCGCCGCGCGACGCGAGAAATTCCGCGGTCGCCTCGACCGAGCGGCGCGACAGGCAGTAGACGATGCCGCTCTCCCCGGGCCGCGAGCGCACCAGGTCGAGGATCGCCTCGCGCAGGCGGATGCCCTCGCCCTTCTTGCGCGCGTGCAGCTTCAGGTTCGGACGGAGAAACGACCCGCGATGGCGCGCCGGGGAGGCCATCGCGAGCTGCTGGACGATGTCGTCCATGACCTGCGGCGTCGCGGTCGCGGTGAGGGCGAGGACGGGAATCCCGCCGAAGCGATCCTTGAGCCCGGCGAGCTTCCGGTACGCGGGACGGAAGTCGTGGCCCCACTGGCTGATGCAGTGCGCCTCGTCGACCGCGATGAGCCGCAGCGCGGTACGCGCCAGCGCACCGCCGAGTGACGCCTCGATACCTTCGGGCGCGGCGTACACCAGCTCGTACTCGCCCTGCACCAGGCGCTCCACGCGCGCCGTGCGTTCCGCGGGCTCGAGGCTCGAGTTGACGTAGGTGGCGCGCACGCCGCGGGCCTGCAGCGCGTCGACCTGGTCCTTCATCAACGCGATCAGCGGCGAGATGACCAGCGTGGTCCCGCCGAGCAGCTGCGCCGGTATCTGGTAGGTCAGCGACTTGCCGGCGCCGGTCGGCATGACCGCGATGCAGTCGCGACGCTCGAGCACGGCCCGGATGACCTCCTCCTGCCCGGGGCGGAAGGCTTCGTAGCCGAAGGTTCCGGAGAGCACGTCGCGCGCGCGGGCGAGGAGCTCGGCCGGCGGCGCGGGCGGCGGTGGCTGGGCGAGCGCACGCGCGACCTCGCGCAGTGCCGCGATCGCAACCGGTGAGAACAGGTCCGGCCGGTCCCGCCACGCGGCGCGCAGCTCGGCGAGGCAGCGGGCCGCGGCGGCGTGCGCCGCCGCGTCACCGGACGCCCGGGCGACGAGCGCACGCAGGTCGTCGATGCGCGCCGCGACGTCGCGCTGCGTCCCGGCCCCGGCCTCCGTCTCCGCCGCCATCCGCGTCGGAGCGTCGGCAAGAAGGGCACGTCTTGCAAGTGCTCGCCCGACAAACGGCTCCCGGGCCAAGTCTGGTCACCGGACGCCGTGCCGGGTATCGTCGGCAGCGCATGACCGACACCGAGCACGGCGCGGGCGCGGGACAGGGGGCGCCGGCCCCGGCGGAGCCGTCCTTCGCCGAACGCGCCCGCACGCTGGTCCACATGGGCCGGACGGCGACGTTGTCGAGCCACTCGCGCCACTCCGCGGGCTATCCCTTCGGCTCCGTGGCACCGTACGGCGTCGACGCGTCCGGGCGCCCGACGCTGCTGATCAGCACGATGGCCATGCACACGCAGAACTTGCTCGCGGATGCGCGGGCGAGCCTGCTGGTTCAGCAGAGCGGGGCGGGCGACGAGCCGCTGGCCCTCGGCCGCACGACGCTGATCGGCGATGCCGGCCGCGTTCCCGATGCGGACGTGGACGCGGTGCGACAGGACTACCTGGCGCGCCACGCCGACGCGCAGCACTGGGTCGACTTCGGCGACTTTGCCTTCTATCGGCTCGAGGTCCGCGCGGTGTACTTCGTCGGCGGCTTCGGGTCGATGGGCTGGATCGACACCGGGGCTTACCGCGAGGCCGCCCCCGATCCGCTCGCCGAGAGCGAGCGGGGCATCCTCGAGCACATGAACGCCGACCACGCCGATGCTCTGCGCCTCTACTGCGCGGCCTTCGCCGGGTGCGATGCCGACGAGGCGACGATGGTCTCGGTGGATCGCATGGGCTTCCGGGTCCGCGCCCGGATCGGCTCGCAGCTGCGCGGGGTGCGAATCAACTTCCCGCGCGAGGCACACACGCCGGGCGAGGCGCGCGTCGTGCTCGTCGAGATGGTCCGCACCGCGCGCAGCCGCACCGCTGCTTGCGTCCCGTCCTCCTGAACCCTTCCGGCCTCGTCCGATCGGAGACTGCGCCCATGTCATCGTCGCTGCCCCGCCGGCACGTTCTCGTCCTCGGTGCGTGGTACGCCGCGGCCAACGCGCTGCGCGCGCTCGCGCCACCGCTGGCACGCGCTGCCGAGCCCGCGCCGGCGGCGTTGCCGCGGGTCAGCTCCGCGCCGGCGGCGTTGCCGCGGGTCAGCTCCGCGCCGGCGGCGTTGCCGCGGGTCAGCGAGGAGATGCTGCGGATCGCGCGGCGCGAGGCCTCGCCCGCGGGCCAGCGCATGCAGGCGCTGGTCGCGAACGACGTGTTCCCGAGCTGGACGCTGAACGCGCGCCAGGGCGAGTCGCTCCGCGTGACGGTCGAGAACGCGAACGACAAGGAGCCGACGGCGGTCCACTTTCACGGTGTGCTGGCGCCGAACGCGATGGACGGCGTCGCCGGCGTGACGCAGCCGCCGATCGAGCCGGGGGCGAGCTTCGTCTACGAGCTGCCCGTCGGCGAGGCGGGGACGTTTCTCTACGCCTCGACGTGGCGGACGCAGCGCCAGATCGGCCTCGGCGGTGCGCTGGTGGTGGCGGAGAGGCAGCCGCGCCACGAGGTCGCGCACGACGAGGTGATTCTGCTCGCCGACTGGACGAACGACGATCCGGCGGACGTCGTTCGCGTTCTGCGGGGCGGACGGCCGCAGCCGAAGGCGGTACCGGCGGCGCCGAACCCGCACGCGGGTCACGGTGGGCACGGGGGCCATGGCGGCGCGGAGCCGGCGCCGGGTCCGAATGCGCGCGCGGCGCACCAGGCGGCGATGGCAGCCCTGCCTTCGGTCGCGCCGGCC
>VGTK01000356.1 GCA_016874715.1 Deltaproteobacteria bacterium
GCCTGGCCGAGCGCGCCGGACTCGAGGCCGGCGAGGCCTTCGAGATCGACCTGCCGATGGGGCGCCGGCGCTTGACGGTGCGCGGCATCCTCGCGACGACCGAGTCGATGGGCCAAGCCGGTATGCTCGTCCTGCTCGACCTGCCGGCAGCGCAGGAGGTGCTCGACGCACCCGGGCGGGTGAGCCAGATCCACGTCGCCGCCGTCCCGGGCTGGCCGGCCGATCGTGTAGGTGTGGCGCTGCGCGCGCGCCTGTCCGGGCACGTCGCGATCGAGACGCTGGCGGAGCGCACCGAGCGCGTCGAGCGGATCGTCACCGGCATGACGACGACGCTGAACGCGTTTGCGGCCCTGGCGCTGGTGCTGGCCGCGGTGATCACGGCCAATCGCCTGCGCACGCTCTACGACCAGCGCATGGCGGAGCTGGCGACGCTGCGCTCGATGGGCTGGTCGGCGCGCGCGCTGGCCAGCGACCTGGTCGTCGAGGCGGGTATCCTGAGCACCGTCGCGACGCTCGTCGGCCTGCCGATCGGGATCGGGTTCTCGCGTCTGCTCGCCGCCTCGGTCGAGCGCTCGGTGTCGCTCGGTGCGGTCGGCCTCGAGCAAGTCGCGACCGGCGGCACTCCCATCTGGGATACACGCGCGCTCGTGCTGTCGGCCACGGTGGGGATCCTGAGCGGCGTGGTGGCGGCGGCCTGGCCGGCGGTCACGGCGGCGCGCGCGTCGATCATGGTGCTGCAGTCGGGACGCAGCCGCCGCGCCATGCGCCCCGACGGGCGTGCCAAGCGGATCGCGCGTCGCCTGCTGCCGGCGCTCGCCGCAGTGGTGTTGCTGGCAGCGCTCACGCTGGGGGATTCGTCTCTGGCAGCACTCGCGGTCGGCCTGGTCACGGCCGCGGCGATCCTCGCCATCCTGCCGCTGCTCGCCGGCGTGACCCGCCTGGTGCGGAGCGTCTCGCCGGGCAGCGCCGCCAGCGTCGGCCTGAGCGATCAAAGCCGCGCGCCGAGCCGCGCCGTCGGTGCCGCGACCCTGCTGATCGTCGGCGTCGGCCTATCGGCGACCATCGGCGCCATGGCGTCGAGCTTCGAGCACTTCGTGGTCGAGTCCCTCATGCGGGCGCGCCAGGCCGACCTGGTGATCGATGCTGCGGCCAATGCGACCTTCGGCGCCATCGGCGCGAACGAGGCCGCGCTCTCGGAGCGCGTCGTGGACGAGCTGCGCGCCGTCCCCGGCGTCGCCTCGGTGGGGGCGGAGGCCTTCGGCTACGTCGGTGACCCCGAGATGGGGGTGCTCGCGCTCGACCCCGAGCGGCTCACCAACGAAGCGTTCGGTCGCTGGCCGCTCAAACCCGGCGCGGCCAGCGACGCACTCGAGCTCGTCGCGCAGGGCAGGGCCGTCCTGGTGGGCGAAACCCTGGCGCCGCGGCTCGATGCACGCGTCGGCGCAACCGTACGCGTCGCCACCCCCGACGGACCGCTCGATCTTCCCGTGGCGGGAATCGTCGAAACCACAACGTTCCTCGCGCCATCGGGCGACGTCGTGATCGCGCGCGATCCGTTTCGCAAGCTCTGGGGGAATCGCCAGGTGAACAGGATCTTCGTCCTGGCGAAGCCCGGCACGGACGTCGCGGTGCTCTCGCAAGACATCGAGGCACGACTCGGCGAGCGGTACGCGCTGCGCGTCATGGCGACCACGGGGTTCCGCGACTGGCTCGCGGACAACGTGCGCCAGGGCTTCGGCTTCTCGCGCCTGCTGATCGTCGCGACGCTGCTGGTGGTGGCGCTCGGCGCGGGCGATGCGCTGATGGCCAACGTGCACGAGCGCAGCGGCGAGATCGCCGTGCTGCGCTCGTGCGGCTACGACCGGCGCAGCATCGTCGCGATGATCGTCGCCCAGGCGGCCGTCATCGGCGTGGTCGGGGTCGCGCTCGCCACGCTCTACGGGCTCGCCATCTCGAGCACCCTGGTGATCGCGATCCTGCCCGACACGCTGCGCTGGCAGGTCCCGTACCGCGCGAACCCCGGCAACATGGCTGTCGGCGCGGTAGCCGGACTGCTCGCCGTGGTGGCGAGCGCGGCCTGGCCGGCCTGGCGGGCGGCATCGACCGAGATCGGCCAGATCCTCCGCAAGGAGTAGACCGCGAGCCGTGAACACGCGCACCGCCTGCCTCCTGCTCTGTCTCCTCCTCTGCGCCGTCGTCGCTGGGGCCGAGGTGCCGCCCGCCGACGAGGCTGCTGCGGCCATCCTTGCCCGCGCCCGCGCGGCGTCCGCTGCGGCGCACGACAAGAAGATGCTCCTCACCATGCGCACCACCGTTCCGGATGGGAGCACTCTGGTGCGCGTGCTCCGTGGCTTCGAGAAGCACGGCGCCGCGACCGTCGGCGCGGCGGCGGGCACGAGTCGGCTCTGGGAGTTCGAGGCGCCGGCCGACCTCGCCGGCACGCGCTTCCTCGCCTTGCCGGGCGAGGGCGGCGCGCCCGAGAAGCTGTTCGTCTACTTTCCGCAGCAGCGCCGTGTCCGCCAGATACCGCCGTCGCTGCGACGCGAACAGTTCCAGGGCGCGCTGTTCACGCTCGAGGACAGCTCGGTGCTCGCGTTCGACTTCTCCGGCACCAGCCGGCTCGAGCGCGAGGAGCCATGTGGACGGACCACCTGCTCGGTGGTCGACGTGACGCTCGCTCCGGAAAGCTTCTCCTACGGGCGCCTGCGGCTCTGGATCCGCGCCGACGATCTGCTGGCCGATCGCATCGAGTTCTTCGACCAGGCCGACGTGGTGCTGAAGACGCTGCAGCTCAAGGCTTCGCAGCAGCTCGCCGGGGTCGCCACACCCACCGCCATGGTCATGGAGGCGAGCGACGCGCATCGGACCGAGATCGAGCTCAGCGGGATCGAGATCAACCAGCCGCTCGACGCCAGCCTGTTCACCCGCGAGCACCTGGCGCGCGGCCAGTAGGCCGCGATACGGCTGCACTAGTGCGCTAGGTCGGCGGGTTGCGGCGCGGCGCAGTCCTCTCGAGCGGGCTCGTCGATGGTGGCCTGCTGCTGCCGGCGGCCTCCTGCTTGACGCGCCGCCAGCGGAACGGCACCGCGAGCTGCGCCGGGTAGGCGCACGGGAATCCGGGCAGGTCGCCGATGCCGAGGTCCACCGGCGGCTTACGGCCGCCTGGCAGATGGAAAGTGCCGAACAGCAGGTCCCACACGATCAGGTTCGAGCCGTAGTTGGTGTTCGCGTCTTCGAGCCGCCGCGAGTGGTGCCAGCGGTGCGGCTCGGCCATGCTGAAGA
>VGTK01000357.1 GCA_016874715.1 Deltaproteobacteria bacterium
CCGATGAAGAACCGCAACTGCGGGAACCGGCTCTTGGGGAACCGCTGCTGCATCTGCCACTGCTTGAGTTCGTCACGGCTGTAGATCACCAGCCGATCGATACCCGGATGGTCGCGGAGCACGGTCTCGACGAACTTCTGGCCGAAGCTCCCGGTGCCGCCGGTCACCAGGATCGAGGCGTTGATCAGGTCCATCGCCGCAGTCTATCGGTTCGGCGCGGCGCCTCAGCGGGCGGGGGCTCCGGGCACGGCGACGTCCTTCCGGACCAGGACCGTGAACGCGAAGAGCCCGTAGTCGTGCAGCAGCACCAAGTTCCGCGAGTACCGCCGCTTGCAGCGGTCGAAGACCGCGCAGGGGTCGGGGTAGTACAGGTAGTCCCGCATCTTCTCCGCGTCGGAGTACGACGTCAGGCAGTTGAAGGCGAACCCGCGGGCGCTGGTCCTGTCGAGCTCGTCGAGCGTGTCGCCCATCTGGCGCATGCGCTCCTCGTCGGACCGGCCCAGGCGCAGCGTGAAGATGCCGCTCGCGAACCCGTAGTCCGCGTCGCGATCGGGCGCCGACCTCACCTCGAACGATACGCCCTCGCGCCCGGCGGTGCGTTCGCGCGCCGCCGCGACCATCGACTCGTTGACGTCGTAGCCCCGGTACCCCGCGCATCCGCCGTGGTGCTCGAGGAAGTCGAGGAGCGCGCCGTAGCCGCACCCGAGGTCGTTCGCCGTGAATGCGGTTCCGGGCTGGAGGACCCGCGCGAGCTGCTGGAAGTGGAGCACCTGGCTCGATTCGCCGTTCCAGTCGACCCCGAGCGGCGACGCGCCGTGCCGTTCCCACTTCTCGGCGTAGTGCTCGACCGTGCGCCTGACGAGGGACTCATCCATCGCTTCCGTGCCTCGCCTTCACGATCCAGTTGGGACGCTGCTTGACCTCGAGGAATACCTTCCCGACGTAGATGCCGACCAGCCCGAGGCAGGCAAGGTTCAGGCCCCCGAAGAACCAGACCGAGAGCACGAGCGAGGTCCAGCCCGAGACCGGCTCGGAGGTCGCGAGCCACGACGCGAGCGTCCACGCCGCGGCGACCGCGGCGAGCGCCGCGACCGCCGCGACCGCCGCGCCGAGCGCCACGTCCCCTCGCTCGAATCGTTCCGCGACGACCCACTGATCGAGGAGGTCCGCCGCGCCTACACCGGGCGCAAGCAGGCCGAGAAGTTCGTGCTTGCCGCGCGGATGGACTTCAAGGAAGGCAACGCCGGGTCCGGCGGCGGTTGGCACCTCGACAGCCCGCACAGCCTGCAGTTCAAGGCCATCATGTACCTGAGCGATTGCTCGGCCGAGAATGGCCCGTTCCAGCTGATCCCAGGGTCGCACGACCGAGGACTGCTGCTTTCGCTCCTCGCGAAGGGCAAGCGCAAGCCGGGCCAGTACCGCTTCACCGATGCGGAAGTCGCGGCGATGGAGGGCGTGGTGAACCAGCCGCACACGTTCACCGGGCCGCAGGGCACGCTGATCCTCGCCGACGTCACCGCGCTCCACCGCGGCAGCCCGATTCGCGCGGGCTCGCGCCATGCGCTGACGCTGTATTGCGGCGACCCGGCGCTGGGCGTCGACTACTGATCCGCCGGGCGGGCGGTCGTCACTTCGTGACGTGCGCCCACTTCCACTCGAAGACCTTGCTTCCGGCGATCTGCACGCCGTCCTGTACCTTGGTCACTGCGCTCTGCACGCGGTTGAAGTCCGCGTGCTCGCGGTTGATCTGCTCGGCGTCGAACCGGTCATCGAGGAAGTCGATGCGGTGGCCGCCGGCGGATGCGACCGTCTTCCGGAACGAATCGAAGCTCCACGTGTTCTGGAAGGCGAAGTCCGACGGCTCGCAGTCCGGTCCGAACGAGTCGGTGTAGAGAAGCTTGCTCAGGTGCGTCTTTTCCGCGAGCAGCGTGCGCACGAAGACGTGCGACTTCGCTGCCCTGACGAGGTTGCGTAATGGTGCATCGTGGCTCGGCAGGTGCAGCATCACGTTGCAGCAGAACACGATGTCGAAGCGCCCGGTGAAATCCTGCGGCAGGCCGAAGATGTCCCCGACCTGGAACTGGACGTTCGGGTTCGTCGCGAAGTGACTCTTCGCGAAGTCGATGTACGCGGCCGTCGCGTCGACGCCGGAGTAGCGGATGTCAGGGTCGAGCCGCCGCAGGCCGTGGTAGTAGTGGCCCGCCGCGCAGCCCACGTCGAGCACGGTCATGCCCGGCCGGTAGACCTCGCCGACGAGCGACACGAGCTGCTTGGTGCACTCCATCTCGGGCAGCTCGCCGGTGACGCGCTTGTACGTGCGCTGCTCGACCTTGTCGTCGCGGTTCCATACCTTCCAGGCGGTGGACGTCATGCGACGGATGCTACCGCTGCCGAGGGCTCACCACGCGGTCCAGCCGCCGTCCACGGCGAGGTCCGCGCCGTTGACGAAGCTCGCCGCCGGCGACAGCAGGAAGGCCACCGGGCCGCCGATCTCGCTGGCGCGGCCGATGCGGCCGAGCGGCACCTTGGAGGCCAGCTGCGCCTGGAAGGCCTGCGCGGCGGCATCGTCCGAGGCGGCCGGGCGCGGCACCGGGCCCGGAGACACGCTGTTGCACCGGATCCCGAGCGGCCCGAGGCGGCATGCGAGGAACCGAGTCAGCTGCACCAGCGCGGCCTTCGAGGCACCGTAGTGCGCCGGGTTGTTCGCGCCCGAAGCGCCGTAGATCCGGTGATCCGGGCTGACGTGGGCGTACATGCTCGCGATGTTGACGATCGACGCCCCGTCCGCTGCACCGGCGCGCTCGAGCGCCGGCAGCAGTCCGCGGACGAGCGCGAACGGGCCCGAGACGTTGATGCGCGTCGCCTCGAGGAATTCGGCCTCGTCGATCGCCCCGATGTCGCCGACCCTCCCGGCGTAGGCGTTGTTGACGATGCCGTGCAGCACCGCGTGGCGCGCCAGCACCCGGCCGCACAGGTCGGCGATGTCGTCCCCGCGCGACACGTCGCAGCGCTCGACCTCGCAGCGGCCGCCCACCGCCGCCGCGAGCGCTTCCAGCTGCGCAGGGCGCCGGCCGACGAGGACGGCGGTCGCTCCGGCGCCGACCGCGGCGCGCGCGACGTGCTCGCCGAGATGCCCGGCGGCACCCGTGACAAGCACCGTTCGGCCGGAGAGATCGGCGACCTG
>VGTK01000358.1 GCA_016874715.1 Deltaproteobacteria bacterium
CGGCGGTGCGGCCGCGCTGCTCGAGATGGACGTCGACCTGCGCGGGGCACCGCTCGATCCGCGCGCGCTCGCGGTGCCGCCGATCGAGCGCGCCGTCGGCATCGACCTCGACCCGCCCGACCTGCGCGATCCCGCGTGCCGCGCGTGGCTGAAGGCGTGCCAGTTCACGCTGCCGGCGGAGTGGGCGGCCTTCGACCGCGCGATCGACCTGGTGCTCGAGCGGCGGCCGCGCATCGAGCGCGGCTCCGCGACGGAGCTGCTGCCGCAGCTCGCGCGCGAGATGCCGCCGGGGCAGCCGCTCGTCGTGACCGACACCTACGTCGCGGTCTTCATGTCGGAGGACGAGCGCGAGCAGCTGCGCTGCGAGCTCGACGCGATCGCGGCCGAGCGCCCGGTGGTCTGGCTGTCGAACGACCCGGCGGTCCCCATCGGGCACGATCCCGAGCGCACCGCGGCTGGCGGCTCGATCCCGCCCGCGCTGATCGCGCGGACGCGCGAGGAGATGTTCGGGCTGGTCAGCACCACCACGTGGCCGGGGGGCGTCCGCACGCCGCGGCTCGTCGGGGTGACGCACCCCGGCGGCTTCTGGCTCGAGTGGCACGGATGACGGGCACACCGCGGAGCGACGCTGCCCCGTCCTGCAGGACGAACGCATCGACCGGGGCGCCGACAGCGGCCAGCTGACCGATCAGGAGAAGGCCAGGCTCGAGCAGCAGCAGGACGCGATCGGCCAGGCGCGCGACAAGGCGATCGCGAACGACGGCCGCATCGGTGCCGGCGAGGCGCGGCGCCTCACGCGCGCGCAGAACAAGGCCAGCAAGCGCATCCACGAGCTGAAGCACAACGACCAGGCCGCGATCCCGCCGGCGCAGTGATCCCGCCCGGGACGGTACGGGATCGTAGTCTCGTACCGTGCGAGTCCGCGTCGGCATTCCTGTAGCAGCGCTACGTCTTCCACCCGCTGAACGCGTCCGACGACGGCGACTCGGTCGTCGTGGACGTGCAGCGCCACGAGCAGCTGCAGTTCATGAACCCGGATTCCGCGCGCAACCGGAAGTGGCGCGACTCGCAGGTCGCGCGTCGAGCCGTTCTTCGCCCCGGACGCCGTCTACGAGGTGCGGAAACTCCGCGCTCGCCTGCCGGCTCGAGGGCCGCGGCGCGATCCTCGCCGGAACCAAGCGGTCGCTCGATGGCTTCGATCGACGCCTGCCCAAGCGTAAGCTCGACGTGACCGACGGGCCGCACGAGGACGGCGACTCGATCACGATGGGCTGGACGGTCACGTACCGGGTTCCCGGCTCGGCGCCCTCGTGCTCCGCGGACGGTCGACCGACCGTCGCCGGGACGGCCTGATCGTCGAGCTGTTCGACGAGTATCCCGACGGGACGGACGCCGAGGTCGGAGCCTGAACCGCCGAGCACGAACCCGGCGCGTATCCCGCCCGCAGCTGAGCACGGAGCTACAGGGTTGACGGATTCCGCCTGCGGCTCAGGCTTTACAGCGATTCGAACGAACTCGGCTTGGCGCGTGGACGCAGCCGGGAACCGGCGCGGGGTCGTGCTCGCATCCGCGCGGCTGAAACAGCGCAGGCTTTGTGTCACGTCAGATGACGGACTTTCATCGGGTCGAGATCCTGCGCCGGGCTGCCGCCCTGACCCGCCAGTACCCCGACGCGCCTATCCAATTTCTCGCGCGCTCTCTCGAGTACGAAACGGGGCTGCCCGCGTGCGAGATCGAGAACCTGCTGCGCCGGGCCATCGACGGCTGAAGACCCGGCGGGCTCGAATGCGCCCCCGGCGATCCGCCGGCTGTGCGACAGCCGGCGCGGAGCGATCGCGGAACGTTCGATCAGGCGGCGTCGAGGAGGGGCCTGGGCTGCTTCGGGACGGCGCGCGACCTAGCCCGGGGCTTTGCGCCGTCGGGGGAGAGTCCGGTCGGGACGCTCGGCTGCGGCCAGGCCTCGCGAACGATGAGGGCCGCCGCGGCGGCCATCAGGCCGACCGTGACCCAGAGCAACGGCTCGAGCCCGGTGGTCGCGATGGCTGCCGTGGCCGGCGCTGCGCTGAGGGCAATGGAAATGGTCGAGATCATGGAAGCGGGCTCCTTTCGCGTCATCCGTACCCCTGAACGATATGCCCGATTTCAATCTCGTCAAGGCCGCTAATCTTTCATCGACTCGTGGATTAGCCATCCTGAGTGCGGGCGCAGCCCCCGCCCGACGAGACGCACGCAGGCGCTGCACGCCTCTTCGTGGTGGCCGCGTAGGTCCGGCCGAGCCGGCCGACCGTGCTGCCGATCGTCGCCGAGCTCGAGCCGCAGAGCCGCGAGCCGGAGCGGGCCTGCGGCTCGCCGACGACGTCGTGCCGTGGGCGCCGAGCAGGTCGGTGCCGGCCGGGCAGGTCGCGACCTGCCCGCCGAGCATACGAATCTTTCCCGAGCGCGCCGCCTGGTCGCCAGGCCGACGCTTCGCTGCTGCAGCTCGGCGGCAGGCACGCCCCCCGCCGCCTGCGGTCGGCTCTAGTGGTGGTGGTTGCCGTCCGCGCCGTGCGGATGACCGTGCTCGAGCTCGACCGGCGTCGCCGGGCGCACCCCGACGATGCGCACGTCGAAGTTCAGGGTCACGCCGGCGAGCGGGTGGTTCGCGTCGAGCGTGATGTCGTCCCCCTCGACCGCGACCACCGTGACCACCGTCATCTCGTTGCCCGAGCGCGCCTGGAACCGCATGCCGACCTCGAGCTCGTCGATGCCCTGGAACTGTGCGCGGGTGGCGCGATGCACGAGCTTCGGGTCGCGCTCCCCGTACCCTTCGCCCGGCGCGACCTTGACGTTGACCGACTCGCCCTGGTCGCGTCCGTCGAGAGCGCTCTCGAGGCCGGGCACGATGTTGCCGACGCCGTGCAGGTAGGCGAGCGGCTCGCCGCCCGACGACGAGTCGATGACCTCGCCCTCGTCGGAGGTGAGCGTGTAGTCGATCGTCACCACGGTTCTCTTCGCGACCTTCATCTGGCGTCACTCCTTCTCCGCTGACCCGCCTCCGCGGACCCGCTTCCGCTGACCCGCGTCCGCGGACCCGCTTCCGCTGACCCGCCTCCGCGGACCCGCTTCCGCTGACCCGCCTCCGCGGACCCGCTTCCGCTGACCCGCCTCCGCGGACCCGCTTCCGCTGACCCGCCTCCGCGGACC
>VGTK01000359.1 GCA_016874715.1 Deltaproteobacteria bacterium
CGGGCGGGGTCATGAGTACCGTGGTGCCGATGCGCGGCTCGACCGCACGCAGCAGCACACCCGCTGCTGGTCCGGAGCAGGCACGCGCGGCGAACGCTTCCCGGTACGTGGCAAGCGCGGCACGCGGATCCGCGGTCCGGAACTCCGGGCCTGGGGCCACGGGCGGCGTGCCGCGCGTCGACGCGAAGGCTGCCCGCAGGCGCGCGATCTCCGTCCCGTCGAGCGGACGCGACAGCCGCCCGCGGATGCCGACGCTGCCCGGGATGCCCGGCTGCCCGAGCCCGTCCTCGGCGATGCGCTTCAGCAGCAGGCGCACTTCGGCCTCGGCGAAGCGGTCCGCGCGCTCCGGGAAGGTCGCCTCGTAGGCCGCGACCAGGTCGGCCTCGATTTCCGCGACCGCCGACGGCTCCGTCCACCAGCGCACCGACACGTCGGGCGGCAGACCCTGGAGAAGCAGCCGGTAGCGGCGACCGGCCCGCAGCGGACGCAGCGGGCGCACCGCCACGCTCCTGTCGTCGGCGCCGATCTCGATGCGTGCTGCGTGGGGGCCCCGGGGCGAGAGCGCTGCGCATCCGTCCGCGGTGTCGCCCGCCCGCGTCCACGCGAGGCGCGACAGCGCGTCGCCGACGCGTCGGCGTACGGTGCGGAACAGCTTGCGCCCGAGCGCGTCCCTGGCGTCCGTGCCGAGGGCGTCGTAGAGCGCCGCGAGGGCGGCGCTGCAGCGGTCGGCGGCGAGCGCGCAGCCGTTCCCGGAGGGCGCCGCGGCCGCGCAGTCGGCGCGCGCCCGGTCGAGTGCCGGCCGCGCCGGATTGGTCGGCGGCAGCGTCGCGAGCGTCGAGAGGGCGAGCTCGATGGCGGCCGCGGTCCCGGCCGGCGTGTCGTCGTTCGGCTCGATGGCAGCGGGTGCGGCGGACGCGGCGAGCGTCACCGCGAGCGCCGCGAGCAACGGCCACGCTGCGGTGCGGCGGCAGGCGTCGCGTGACGACCGGCCGATGCCGCACGAAGTCGCCCTGATCACGGAGCCGCAGTCTACGGGCTGGGCGGTCGCGCAGACAAGCGCACCCGGGAAGCGCTTGCAGCGATGCAGGTGATCGCGACATTCAGGAGCGGCGGCTTCGCGATCGGGCGAGCTGCGACGCGAACGGTTCACAGACGCGGAGACGAGACCATGAAGCTTGACGCATTCGGCCCCGGACTCGAGCTGCACCGCGCGCAGGAGCGCGCGCGCGCGCTGGCCGACGCCGGCTTCGACGGGCTGCAGCTCGCCGAGGCGGGACGCACGGCCTATCTCACGGCCGCGGCGACCGCGCTCGCCGCGCCCGAGCTCGAGGTCGGTACCGCGATCGCGACCGCGTTTCCGCGCAGCCCCATGGTGACCGCGCAGATCGCGTGGGAGCTCGCGGAGGCGACGAAGGGCCGCTTCACGCTCGGGCTCGGCACGCAGATCAAGGCGCACATCGAGCGCCGCTTCTCGACCGTCTACGACCACCCCGGCGCGCGGCTGCGCGAGTACGTCCTCGCGCTGCGCGCGATCTTCCGCGCGTTCGCCGGCAAGGAGAAGCTCTCGTTCGAGGGGCGCTTCTACGACTTCAGCATGCTCGGCATCTGGACGCCGGGTCCGATCGCGTACCCGGAGCCGCCGATCTGGGTCGCGGCGGTGCGTCCGTGGATGCTGCGCGCGGCGGGCGAGGTCGCCGACGGCATCCACGTCCACCCGTTCCACTCGATCAAGTACCTGCGCGAGGTGCTGCTGCCGAACGTCGCCGGGGGGGCGAAGTCCGCGGGGCGGAATCCGGCCGACGTGCAGCTCGCCTGCCCGGTGTTCACCATCGTCGGCGACAGCGACGCCGAGCGCGAGGAGTGGCGGCAGCGGGCCCGCTTCCAGATCGCATTCTACGGCTCGACGCGGACGTACGCGAACGTGTTCGAGCTGCACGGCTGGCCCGGCACGTCCGAGAAGCTGCACGAGCTGCAGCGCAAGGGCGACATGAAGGGCATGGCCGAGACCATCACCGACGACATGCTCGACGTGTACGCCGTGACTGCGACGTGGGACGACCTGCCGCGCGTGCTGGCCGACAAGTACGGGGGCCTCGCGTCGCGCCTGATCTTCTACTTCGCGAACGAGGCGTGGGAGAAGGGGCCGGACACGCTGCGCCGCTGGCAGGACATGCTGGCGCGCACGAAGACGCTGCTCGGCCGCTGACGTCAGCCCGGGTCGAGCACCGACAGCAGGCGGACCAGCGTGCCGTTGAGCGGCGTCGGCACGCCGGCGCGCAGCCCGGCGCGCACGACCGCGCCGTTCAGCGCGTCGTGCTCGAGCCGCTTGCCGCGCTCGAGGTCCTGCAGCATCGACGTGCGGAAGTCGGGCAGGACGCGGCGGCTGTGCTCGATCGACGCGTCGATGCGGACCGGCACGTCGATGCCGAGGCCGTGCGCCACGTCGAAGGTCTCCTGCATGGTGTCGCGGATCAGCGCGCGGCCGGCGTCGTCGTCGAGGATACCGCTCACCGTGCGGCGCGTGATGGTGGTGATCGCGTTGAACGCGGCGTTCCAGGCGAGCTTGTCCCAGACGACGTTGCGGACGCGCGCCGATAGGCGGTGCTTCACGTCGGCCCGTGCGAGCCACGCCGCGAGCCGCTCGGCGCGCGGCGAGCGGCTGCCGTCGGGCTCGCCGAAGACGATCTCGGCGGCACCCGAGTAGACGATCACGCCCGGCTCCGCGATCTCCGAGCCGATGTAGGTCACGGCGAGCAGGAGCGGCGCGAGGCCGGCGACGCGCGCCAGCACCTCCTCGTTCTCGGGGCCGTTCTGCAGCGAGAGGACGATCGTGTCCGACCCGGCGCACGGCGCGAGCAGTCGCGCCGCCTGCTCGGTGTCGTACGACTTGACGGCGACCAGGATCAGGTCCGCGACACCGGTGTCGCGCGGGTCCTCGCAGACGCGGACCGGGTACGTCCGCTCGCTGCCGTCGGGGAGGCGCACGCGCAGGCCGTGCGCGCGCAGCGCCGCGCCGTGCGCGCCGCGCGCGACCAGCGTGACGTCGGACCCGGCGGCGGCGAGCTGCCCGGCGTACCAGCCGCCGACGCCGCCGGCGCCGGCCACCAGCACGCGGGGCAGCGGCATCAGAACTGGACCTTCGGCACCGCCTGCGCGGACTCCGGCG
>VGTK01000360.1 GCA_016874715.1 Deltaproteobacteria bacterium
GGCGCGCATCGCGACCGCGAGCACGCCGGTGCCGCAGCCGACGTCGAGCCCGCGGCGCGGCACGCCGCCCGCGCACACGCGCTCGAGCGCCACCAGGCAACCGCGCGTCGTCGGGTGGTGCCCGGTGCCGAAGGCGCGCGCCGGATCGACGCGGAGCACGATGCGCCCGGCGCCAGCGCGGCGCAGCTCGCGCGCCGGGGTCCACGACGGCGCGATCAGCAGGCGGCGCCCGACGCGCACCGGTGGGAAGTGCTCGCGCCAGGTGCTCGCCCAGCTCTCGGGCTCGTAGGGCTCGAGCTTCAGCGAGCGGTGGCGTGCCTCGGGCAGCTCGCGCGCGAGCTTGTCGAGGCAGAGGTGCAGCTCCGCCTCGAGGCGGCGCGGGTCGAGCCGCGGCGGGAAGTACGCGGTGAAGCGAGCCGCCGTCGGGTGGACCGACCGACGCACCTTGCCGTCGGTGGTCGCGTCGCGTCGCAGGTCGCGCTCGTCGGTGACGACGCCCGGAGCGCCGAGCTCGATGCAGCGTGCGCCGAGCGCATCGGCGACCGCCGCCGGAACGCGCACGGTCAGCCGGGTCCAGGGCTGCTGCCGCTTCGCCATCGCGCAGGATGGGTAGCTCCCGTGCGGCCGCGTGGCGACCCCGTGCCGGGATCTGCTAGCGACCGCCGGCGAGATGGCGGAACGCACGCACGGCTCCGGACCTCCGCCGACGCACGCGGGTGCCGACTTCCTGCGCATCGGCCACCGTGGCGCGGCGGCCGAGTGCCCGGAGAACACGCTCGTGTCGTTCGCGCGCGCGATCGAGCTCGGCGCGGACATGATCGAGTGCGACCTGCAGCTCACCGCGGACGAGAACGTCGTCATCTTCCACGACTGGACGCTCGAGCGGACGACCAACGGCAGCGGCATCGTCCGCGAGCTGGGGCTCGATGCGATCCGACGCCTCGACGCGGGCTCCTGGCGCGCCGAGCGCTTCGCGGGCGAGCGGGTGCCGACGCTCGACGAGACGCTCGACCGCGTGCTCCCTTCGGCGCAGCTGAACCTGGAGCTCAAGTGTCGCGGGCCGCGGTCCGACGCGCGGGCGCTCGCCGAGGCTGCCGTGGCCGCGGTCGCGCGGCGCTCGGCCTTCGACCGCATCGTGTTCTCCTCCTTCGACCGCGCATGCCTCGAGGAGCTCCGAGCCGCATCGGTCGAGGCCCGGATCGGCGTGCTGTGGAACGACGCGACCTTTCCGCAGGCGCTCGACCGCGCCGACGCCGTTTCCGCCATGGCGTTGCACCCGCGTGCCGCGACGGTCACCCCGCGGGTCGTGGGCGAAGCGCATGCCCGTGGGCTCCGCGTCTACGTCTGGACGGTCAATCCCCTCGACGAGATCCTGCGGCTGGTGGGCGACGGCGCGGACGGCGTGATCAGCGACCACCCGGGACGCCTCGCCGAGGCCCGCGACCGGCTGCGCACCCCGGGTTGACATCCGCCCCGCCATATCCGACCTACACGGGTTGTATCGAGCCCAGCCGAGGGGGGGTGTTGTTTCTTCATGCCTGGAGTCCGCGTCAAGGAAAACGAGCCGATCGAGAGCGCCATCCGGCGCTTCAAGAAGCAGTGTGAAAAGGCAGGCATTCTCTCCGAGCTGCGCAAGCGCGAGCACTACGAGAAGCCGAGCGTCAAGCGCAAGAAGAAGGCGATGGCCGCCCGCAAGCGCGCGTTGCGCCGCGCCGTCCGAAGCCAGGGCTGATCGTGGCAGCGAGCATCTCCGGAGCCCATGCGGAGATGCTCGTCACGCCCCTTCGCGGCGTCCCCCGGGGCGGGGGACAAAGCCCCCCGTCGTGAGGTAAGCAACCCCCGTGGGGGCGATACCCGACGCGATTCTCGATGAGATCAAGCGCCGCACCGATCTGGCCGCGGTGATCTCGGAGCACGTCGCCCTCAAGCGCAGCGGCCGCGGGTTTCTGGGTCTCTGTCCGTTCCACCAGGAGAAGACGCCCTCGTTCCACGTCGATCCGGAGCGCGGCTTCTTCCACTGCTTCGGGTGCAACGCCGGCGGCAACGCCTTCACCTTCCTGATGCGCGTGACCGGCGCGACCTTTCCCGAGGTCGTGCGGACGCTCGCCGCCAAGGCCAACGTCGCGGTCCCCGAGAGCCGGTCCTCGGGCGTGCACGACCGCCTCGCGGAGGTCAACGGGCTCGCGGCGCAGCTCTTCCGGATCATCCTGCGCGAGAGCCGGCTCGGCGCGCGGGGACGCGAATACCTGGAGCGGCGCGGCATCGACCTCGAGACCGCACAGCGCTTCGAGCTCGGCTTTGCACCGCTGGAAGGCTGGGTCGAGAAGCTGCTGAAGCGCGACGTCTCACCGGGCGACCTGCAGGCGCTGGGCCTCGCGAGCCCGAGCAAGCTCGGCCGCGGCGGCATGTACCCGCTGTTCCGCGACCGCCTGATGTTCCCGATCCACGACCTCTCCGGCCGGGTGATCGGCTTCGGCGGACGCGCGGTCGGGGACGTGAAGGGTCCGAAGTACCTCAACTCGCCGGAGACGCCGCTCTACCGGAAGGGACACCACCTCTACGGCCTCGACCTCGCCCGCGACGCGATCCGCGCGGCTGGCCGCATCGTCCTCGTCGAGGGCTACCTCGACGCGATCGCGCTGGTGCAGGCCGGCATCGGCAACGTCGCGGCGGTCCTGGGCACGGCGCTGACGGTCGATCAGCTGAAGCTCGGGCGGCGCTTCGCCGAGGACATCGTGATCTGCTTCGACGGCGACGAGGCCGGGCGCCGCGCGGCGCTGCGCGCGTTCCCGCTCTGCGTCGACGCGATCGACCTCTGGCCGCGCGCGGTGTTCCTGCCGGCAGGCGACGACCCCGACAGCTTCGTGCGCCGCGAAGGGCAGCAGGGCTTCGCCGACCTCGTCACCAGGGCGCCGACGCTGTTCGACTTCTACCTCGACGAGCTGGTCGGGAAGGACGCGGGCGTCGGCGAGACGGCGCGCGCCGCGAGTCGCGTCGCATCGCTGCTGGCGAGCGTCCAGGACCCGATCGTGCGCGACAAGATCGTGCGCGGCGTCGCGGGGCGCATCGGCGTGTCCGACGCGGCACTTCTCGAGGCGGCACGGCGGAGCCGCGCCGCCGGAGCGGCGCGGGGCGGGGCGAGCTCCGC
>VGTK01000361.1 GCA_016874715.1 Deltaproteobacteria bacterium
CCCCGTGCCGGAGAGCGCCTGCGCGACCTCGCTCACGGTGCCGTCGCCACCGCACGCCGCCACCACCGCGATGCGCTCGGTCTCGGGCAGGTCGATCCGCAGCCGGCCTCGCGGAGCGGGCGGGCCGCGCGCCACAGCCACGCCACGGGCACGGCGCGACGCGCACCGGGGTTGTGCACGATCAGCGTGTGCGGGGGTCGACGGACTCGGGGGGCGACGCCACCGCGGGATGCGAACTCGGCGTCGCGCGCCCGTCCTCACCGGCGCCTGCGCGACGGAACGGGTGGGCCGTACGGCTCGCTTCGGTAAGATCGGCCGGCGCCCGAGGAGGCCACGTGATCGAGATCGTGCGGTTTGACCACCTGAGCATGGCCGTCGCCGAGCTCGATCCGCAGATCGAGCTGCTCGAGAGCCTCTTCGGCTTCCGCTACGTCGGTCGCTTCGACGAGGACGGCTTCGTGGGCGCGAACCTCGAGGTGCCGGGATCCTCGGGGATGGGCTTCGAACTGCTTGCGCCGAGCGGGCCCGACTCCTACCTGCACCGCTTTCTCCAGGGGCCACACGGCCCCGGCGTGCATCACGTGGCGATGCAGGTGACGGACGTGCTGGCGGCGGCTGCGCTGATGCGCGCGGAGGGGATGGAGCCCTGGGGACTCGTCGAGCACGACACGAGCCGCCACGAGCACGGCGAGCAGCCCCCTGGCGCCCCACCCGAGGACCGCTCGGTTGTCTACATCCACCCCCGGCACGGGGGCCACGGCTTCCTCTTCCAGCTCTATTCGGGCACCCCCTGGCATCCGGCGACGCCCTTTGTCGACGACCGCGAGCACACGCTGGGGATCAGGGCGATCAACCACTACGCGCACGCGCACCACAGCCGGGACGGACTCGCGGACTGGTACACGCGCCTCTTCGGGATGCAGCTCTACCACCGCTCGCCGGGTCCCGCCTCGCCGCCCGGCGGCGGGTTCCAGACGGCCGTGCTCGACACGCCGACGCGCCAGTTGCGCATCGAGATCATCTCACCCGGGGGCGAGGACTCGTTCATCGCGCGCTTCCTTGCGAGGCGCGGACCATCGGTGCATCACGTGACGTTCGAGGTGCACGACTGGGATCGGGCGGTGGCCGCCTGCGCCCACCACGACATCGAGACCTTCGGGGAGCGCGCGGGCGAGACGCACGGCGTCGCCTGGCGCGAGGCGTTCATCCACCCGCGTGACACCGGCGGGATGCTCACACAGTTCTTCTGGCAGGCGCAGCCGGGCGTCTGGGTCTGACGGCAATCGGGGCGGCGGCGCGGTGCCGCGCCGCCGCTCGCAACGGATCGGACTAGCTGCGCGTCCCGATCTTCTTCCGCTTGTGCTGCACGTAGTCGACGAGGATGTACTCGCCGAGCTTGTCGGGCGTCGTGTAGAAGACGCGGCCGCCGTTGATCTTCGCCAGCTGGTTCACGAACTCCTTCAGGTAGTAGTTGCGATCCAGCATGAAGGTGTTGATCGTGATCTCCTGCTGCGTGACCCGCTTCACCGCCTTCAGCGTCTCCCGGATCGTGATCGGGCTCGGCGGGTAGGCGAACTGGGAGCGTCCCCGCTCGAGGTGCGCCGTCGGCTCGCCGTCCGAGATCATCAGGATCTGGCGCGTGCCGCCGCGGTGCCGCGAGAGCAGCCGCTCGGCGAGCAGCAGCGCGTGGTGCATGTTCGTGCCGAGCACGGACTCGTCCCAGCGCACGTACGGCAGCTCGTGCGCCTTCAGTTCTCGCGCGTAGGCCGAGAAGCCGATGATGTAGAGGCTGTCCTTCGGGTACTGCGCTCGGATCAGGTTCTGCAGCGCGAGCGCCACCTTCTTCGCGGCCTGGAAGGACCCGCGCAGCGCCATCGACCACGACAGGTCGACCATGAGTACGGTGGTCGTCTGGATCACCTGCTCGCTGCGGTAGACCTCGAAGTCGTCCGGCCTCAGGTGGACGGGGAACCGCTGCGGGCCCTCGCGCTCGAGCGCGTTCATGATCGTCTTCTGCATGTGCAGGTGGAACGGATCGCCGTACTCGTAGGCCTTCGTGTCGTCGATCCGCTCGCCGTGGCGGCCGGTCTCGGGCACGGGGTGGTTGCCGATGCCCTGGTTCTTGAGCTGCCGGTAGATCTCGGCCAGCGCCTTCTGGCCGATCATGCGGGTGCCGCGCGGGGTCAGTTCCCACTCGTCGCCCTCGCGCCGGATGTAGCCGGCCTTCTCGAGCACCTCGAGCAACTGGCGCAGCTCCTCGAAGGTGTGCACGGCGTCGTCGCCGAGCAGGTCGCGCAGCTCGTCGACGTCGACCTGGTCGAGCTCGCCGGTGTACTGCGCGCGCTCGACGTCCCGCTCGAGATTGTCGATGCGCTGCATCTCGCGCATGAGGTTCATCGCGGCCTGCAGGTCGAGCTCCTCGTCGCCACGGAACGGATACGAGGAGGGGCGCTCGCGTGACGGGTTGAGGTAGTCGAGGTTCTGCGCGAGCTGGCTCAGCTCGTCCTCGAGCTCCGGGTCGCCGAGCTTGTCGGCGAGCAGGGACTGCAGCTGCTGCCGCTGGTCGCCGGGGAGCGACTCCATCAGCGACTGCATCGCCGCCATCTGCTGCTGCATCTGCTGGATCAGCTCGTCGAGCGACTGCGGCGGGTTGTCGCCGAACATGTCGCCGAACTGCTCCATGAAGGAGTCGAAGTCCGGCTGCTGGCCGCGCATGCGCTGGGCGAGCATGTCGTTGAGGGCGCGCACCATGTCCTTCATGCGCTGCATGTCGCCCTCGGACATCTGCTCGATCATCTGCGAGACGTCGTTGAAGAACCTTTGGGTCATCGCCTGCTTGAGCTGCTCGAGCAGCTCCTGGAACCTGTGCTGCGCCTCGGGGTTCAGGAACTCGTAGTTCTGGAGCTCGCGGACCTGGCCGGCGGTGTCCGGGGGGAGCTGGTCGAGGGCCTGGCGCTTGCGCTCGGCGATCCGGCGGAGCATGTCCTGGAACTGCTGCTGCTCGTCGCCCCCGCCCGGCTGCCCGGACTCGCCGCGCTCGGCCTGGTCGCCCTCGCCGCCCTGGCCCGGCTGACCCGCCTGCGGGGTGCCGGCCTGCGGGGTGCCGCTCTGCGGCGTCCCGCGCTGGCG
>VGTK01000362.1 GCA_016874715.1 Deltaproteobacteria bacterium
GCCGGCACCCGCCGCACCGGCACCCGCCACCGCGCCCCCCTCACGTGACGCGCCCGGCCCCCCCAGCCGACGGCGCTCCCCCGACCCGACGTCTCCCAGAATGAGACTTCCACCCGGAATCAGGAACTCTCTACCTGCGGGCGCGCCTCGTGGCGTCGGCCGGAGAATTCTCCACGCCACGCGTGGCGAAGCTGCGATCGGTCGATTCCGCGGCCCGAGCGGCTCACCGCGGGCTCGAAGGCTGCCCCTTTTCCGCCGGCCCACTGCCCCCTCGCCGTGATGCATCGCACGGACGCCCCACCCGCGACCACAGATTTTTATTGTACCCTCTTGATTACGGACCACGGCGATGCCAACGAGGGAGCGACGACGTTTCGCGTTCGGTCGGGCACGCGGTCCGGACGCGACTCTGTACTGCTGGCAACCTGGAGAAGTCCCATGACCGCACGCCAGACCACCATGCGCCGGAGCCGCCCGCGGACGATCACCCGTGGCGAGGAAACCGCGTTCGCGATCGTGGTCGCGCTGCTCGGCTTCCTAGTGACCGCGCTGCTCGTCATGAACTTCGACGACTTCCGCTTCGCGTTCGCGGAGTGGGGCAGCGACATGCCCGCGGCGTCGGCGAACGCGCCCGATTGACGGTCGGACCTTAGCGATCCCGACTCTCTCGATCCGTTCGACGACCGAGCGGCCCCGCATCTCCGGGCCACCGCCGCCGTCGCCACCGGCGGGGTGCCCCGCCGCACCAGGAGCGGCCGGGGGAGCGCCGCAGCGGCGCTTCACGGCAGCGACCGGGCGTGCCATGACGTCTCCGTGGAGCCACACCCGGATCTGACCGCCCAGTACGCTGCCGACACCGCGAAGCCCCGCTTCCTGATGGACCTGTTCGACCACGGCGCGCGCCACTACGCGCGCGCGGAGCGCATCGTGTCGCTCGGGTCCGGGTTTCTCTACCGCAAGAAGGCCCTCGAGCGCGCCGGTCTGCGGGCCGGGATGCGCGTCCTCGACGTGGCGACCGGGACCGGTCTCGTCGCGCGGGCGGCGCTTCACCTGGGCGTCGCCCCCGGCGACCTGATCGGCCTCGACCCGAGCGCCGGCATGCTGCGCGAGGCCGGCCACCCGATGCCGTTCCGTGCCGTGCGCGGCGTCGCCGACGCCCTGCCCTTCGCCGACGCCTCCTTCGACTTCCTCTGCATGGGATTCGCACTGCGCCACGTCACCGACCTGGCGACGACCTTCGCCGAGTACCGGCGCGTCCTCCGCCCGGGTGGCACGCTGCTCGTCCTCGAGATCTCGAGGCCGTCCTCCGCGATCGGCTACCGCATCGCCAAGGCGTACTTGCAGCAGGTGGTGCCCTTCGTCACGTGGCTGGGCACGCGCGACGACGGCGCGGAGCTGATGATGCGCTATTATTGGCACACGATCGACGCCTGCGTCCCCCCGCAGATCATCCTCGACGCGATGGGCGGTGCCGGGCTCCGCGTCGCGCCGCGTACGACGTACCTGGGGCTGTTCAGCGAGTACGTGGGAGCGCGACCGTGAGCCGGTACGACGCGTGGCTCGCGGGCGGTGCGCGCACCCCGGTGCAGCTCGACGGCTCGCACTTCGAGGTGTTCGTCCGGACCGGCGGCAACGGCGGCTGGTGCACGCTCCTGCACGGCTTCCCGACCTCGTCGTTCGACTGGCACCACGCCTGGGATGCGCTGGCGCGCGAGCATCGCCTCCTCGCGTTCGACTTCCTCGGCTTCGGCGACTCCGACAAGCCGGTCGAGCACGCCTACTCGATCCACGAGCAGGCGGACCTCGCCGAGCGGATCTGGCAGCGGCACGGCGTCGAGCGCACCGTGCTGCTGGTGCACGACTACGGCGTCTCGGTCGCACAGGAGCTGCTCGCGCGGCAGCGCGACGGCGCCCTCGCGGTCGACATCGAGCGCGCCGTGTTCCTCAACGGCGGCCTCTATCCCGAGCTGCACCGCCCGCAGCCGGGACAGCTGATGCTGCTCGATCCCGAGACCGGACCGCAGATCGGCAAGCTGATGAACGCGGACACGTTCGGGAACTCGCTGCGGCCGACCTTCTCCCCGGGACACCCACCGTCACCACAGGACCTCGCGGGCGCCTGGGCGAGCGTCGAGCGCCGCGGCGGGCCGGCGGTCGCGCACCTGCTGATCCGCTACATCCGTGACCGGGAGGCGCACCGCGACCGCTGGGTCGACGCGCTCGAGCGGTCGGACGTCCCGCGCGCCTTCGTGTGGGGCATGCTCGATCCGGTCTCCGGCGCGCACATGGCCGAGCGCATCGCGATCGGGCTGCCCGACGCGGAGCTGGTCCGCCTCGGCGACATCGCGCACTGGCCGCAGCTCGAGGCGCCCGACGTCGTCGTACCGCACCTGCTGCGCCTGCTCCGCTGAGCCGCGCCACCCGTCCGCCTTGCGACGCGCGCCACGTCGCATAGGGTCCGCAGGTCACCACTGGCCCGCGCGCCGCGGGCGATCGAGGAGAGAAGATGGATCCGAATGCGAAGAAGACCGCCCTGCGGATGATCCCCTACGGCCTGTACGTCCTCACCGCCAAGGACGGCGACGACGTCGCCGCCGCGACGGTGAACTGGGTGACGCAGGCGTCGTTCGCGCCGCCGCTGGTGGTGGTCGGCGTCAAGGCCGACTCGCACACGCACGCGGTCATCAAGCAGACCGGGTCGTTCGCGCTGAACGTCCTCGGCAAGGGCCAGCAGCAGGCCGCGTTCGCGTTCTTCAAGCCCGCGACGCTCGCCGACGGCAAGATCTCGGGCGAGGCGTTCCGCACGGGGCAGACCGGCTCACCGATCCTCGCGAGCACGCCGGCGTTCGTCGACTGCAAGCTCGTCCACACCTACGAGTCGGGCGACCACTCGGTGTTCGTCGGCGAGGTGGTCGACGCGGGCGTCGCCACCGAGCCCGCGGGCCGCGCCGACGACGCGACGCTGCTTCTCAAGGACCTCGGCGAGAAGACCTTCTACGGCGGCTGAGGAGGCGTGGGCCGCGCGCTCGGCGCGGCCCACGCCCGCCCGGTGCAGGGCTGATCGTCGGACGGCCGCCGACCACCGGACCGGCGAGCCCGCCCGGTCGGCGGCACCCGTCG
>VGTK01000363.1 GCA_016874715.1 Deltaproteobacteria bacterium
CGCATTCGCCGCGTTCGCGTCGGCGAAGGCGGGCCAGCGCGCACTCGCGCAGTCGATGGCGCGCCTGCTCGGTCCGAAGGGGGTGCACGTCGCGTACGTCGTCATCGACGGCGTGATCGACATGCCGCGCACCCGCGAGTCCATGGCGAACGCCCCGAAGGAGCCCTTCTTGGCACCCGACGCGATCGCCGAGACCTACTGGCAGGTCGCGAGCCAGGACCGCTCGGCCTGGACCTTCGAGCTCGATCTGCGGCCCTTCACGGAGAAGTGGTGAGCGAGGGCCGGGCCCGGGCGCCGCGCGCGGCCGGACGGCGCACCGCCTGCGGAATCAGCGGAAGCGGGGCGGCCGCTTCTCGGCGAACGCGCGTACGGCCTCGGCCACGTCGGGGTCGCGGTTCGCCTCGATCAGCCCGTCGTACTCGCGCTGCAGCGCACCGGCGAGGTCGGCGGTCAGGCCGTGCGCCAGAGCGGCGCGCGTGAGGCGTACGGCGGTGCGCGGCAACGCCGCGAGCCGCTCCGCGAGTGCGAGCGCGCGCGGTAGCAGATCCTCGGGAGGAACCACCTCGCCGACGAGCCCCAGCGCGCGCGCCTCGTCGGCGCCGATGGCTTCCGCGAGCAGGCACACGCGCGCGGCACGCTCCGCGCCCAGCAGTCGGGGCAGGACCCACGTCAGCCCCGCGTCGGGGATCTGCGCGGTGCGGATCTGCGCCGCGACGAAGCTCGCGCCCGTGCTCGCGATGCGGAGATCGGTCGCGAGCGCCAGCCCGAAGCCCGCGCCGGCGGCGACGCCGTTGATCGCGCACACGCTGGGCTGCGGCAGCTCACGCAACAGCAGCGGCAGGTCGATCATGCCGCGCGGCGAGCCCCAGTCGTCGTCGCGCGGGCCGTCGGCGCCGGCGAGCGCCTTCAGGTCGGCGCCGGCGCAGAAGCCGCGTCCGGCTCCGGTCAGCAGCAGGGCGCGCACGCCGTCGTCGCGGCGGATGGCGTCGAGGTGTGCCACGAGTGCGCGGTTGGTCGGTGCGGCGAATGCGTTCAGGCGCTCGGGACGGTTCAGCGTCAGCACGGCGACGGCGCCGCGGCGCTCGAGCAGGACGTGCTCCGGCTGCGTGGACATGGATCTCTCCTCTCAGACGCGCGCGAGGAACGCCGTCACGACGCGCGCGATCTCGTCGACCGGCGCTTTCCGCATGCCGTGGTCGGCGCCGGGAAAGACCGACAGCTGCGCGCGCTTGCCGAGCTTCCTCAACACGGGGCGCAGCAGCTTCAGGTCGCACAGCGTGTCGCGATCACCCTGCACGAAGAGCATCGGACAGCGGATCGCCGGCAGGTGCGCGTCGCGCAGCTTGTCGGGCTTGCCCGCGGGGTGCAGCGGATAGCTCAGGAAGACGAGCCCGGCCGCCTCGAGCCCGTCGGACACCAGCAGCGACGCGACGCGGCCGCCCATCGAGCGTCCGCCGAGGACGAGCTTCCTGCCGCCGGCGTTCGGCAGCGCGGCTGCTGCGTCGATCGCCTCGCGCGCCGATGCGAGAAGCAGCGGCATGCGGTCCGGCGCGCGCTTGCCCGCGACGCGGTAGGTGAAGCGCGCGCGCACGACGAGTGCGCCGTCCGCTGCGCCCGCGGCCGCGACCGCAGCCAGCGAGCGCTCGGTGACGTCGCCGCCCGCGCCATGCCAGAGCACGAGCAGCACGTCGGACAGCGGGCCGTCGGGGCGCGCCGGCTCGTCGATCAGGTAGGGAGCCTCCATCCGCCGGTCGCGCTCAGCGCCTGGTGAGGATCAGCACCGGGATGTTGCGCGTGGTACGCGCCTGGTAGTCGTCGTAGTCCGGGTAGATCTCGCACAGCCTCGGCCACAGCCGCGCCTTCTCGTCGTCCGTCGCGCGCGCCGCGCGCATCGGGCTCTTCGCGGTGCCCGGCAGCTCGACCTCGCAGTCCGGGTTCGCTTCGAGGTTCAGGTACCATGCGGGGTGGTGCGACATGCCACCCTTGGACGCGACCAGGATCAGGCGATCGCCGTCCTTCAGGTAGATGAGCGGCGCCACGCGCGGCTCGCCCGACTTCCGGCCGGAGGTCGTCAGCAGCAGGACCGGGGCGCCGTGCATGAACCTGGCGCCCCACCTGCCGCCGGTGGCGCGAAAGACCCAAGTGTTGGCGACCGACATCGCCTTCACGACGACGCTGCCGATCTTCTCCTCGGTGGGCGTCCACGGACGCGCTGCGGTCTTCTCCGGCATCGACTCCTCCATCGGCGGACCTTGCGCCGCCAGATGCAGGGAGCCGCAGAAGCGCCGGCTTCGCAAGAGCCCGGGCTGCGTCGCCGCTACTTGCCCTTGCGCTCGAGCGCCAGGGCGGTGAACTGGTCGTCGCCGAGGCCACGGTCGTAGTCGACGCCGTCGTAGCGGACGACGGTCCGGTAGCCGTCGGCATCGGAGGTCATCTCCGCCTCGACGATGGTGGGGATGCCCTCGATCGTCTCGGTCCGGAGCACGCGCAGGTGCTTGGTGGCGCCCGCGCTCTCGAGGTCGATCTTCAGCGGCAGGTGGTCACCGTCGCGAATCCACGTGCGGAGCCGGGTGTAGACGAAGCGTCCCGCAGGAAGCTCGGTCTCGACCACGCGGCAGCGCTGCTCGCCGCACGGCTCCTCGCCACGCAGCACGTTGTGGCCGTCGTAGTCGAGGTAGAAGACGGTGGTGAGGTCCTCGTAGGTGAACGTGCTGCCCTGGAACTGCTCGCGGCGCAGGTCGGAAGAGACTCGCCGGACGCGTCGCTGCCCGGGAAAGTAGACCCACATCTCGTCGGGCGCGGGTCGCCGCTGCCAGGCGAGAAAGCCGGTCCCGGCGAGCTCGGCGGGCGACTCGAAGAGCCACAGGAGCTTGCGCCCGTCGTCGGTGCGCTTCTCGAGGCCCTGCAGCGTGCGCACGCGCTCGTCGCCCGACGGGGAGATCACCCGCATCTCGACGCGCGAGGTCTTGTCGGCGAAGCGCGCCTGCGCCGCCCGTGCGATGGCGAGCACCTCGGACGCCGTGGCGTCGCCCGCGCGCACCCCGGACGCCGTGGCGTCGCCCGCGCGCACCCCGGACGCCGTGGCGTCGCCCGCGCGCACCTCGGACGCCGTG
>VGTK01000364.1 GCA_016874715.1 Deltaproteobacteria bacterium
ATCGCCGGTTGTTGAGCCTCGCTGACGCCTGACTGAACGCGACGAGGGTGACCTCGCCGTTCTCGTTGACGCGCTGCACGACGCCCTGCGTGAACATCAGGCGGCCTTCGGCTTCCACGGCCGCGATCCAGTCCGCGACCGACCCCTGGCTCTCGCCCTTGGCCATGCCACCCCTGCCGAGCATCGCCGCCTGCACCTTCTTGCTATTCGGCGACAACATCGCGATGACGACGATCGTGCCGACCTTGCCGCCGGCGTCGACCTGCTCAAAGGTCTGGAAGGACTGCAGGCCACCGATCTCCTGGATCGCGACGACCTTGACCGCCGAGGCGAACTCGTCCGAGGCCAGGACGGCGGCGCGCTTCGCCGGCTCGCCGGCCGCCTTGTCGAGCAGTTCCTTGACGCGCGCGGCGCCGGGGACCGCTGCGACCTGCTGCGCGCCGACGTCCGGCTCGCTGTAAGCGGTCTTGACCGACGAGGAGATCTCGGCGGCGACGAACTCGGCGAGGCGCTGCTTGGCGCTCGACATCGCGTTCTGGAAGGCGGAAAGGCGCTTTTTAGCGAACTTCTCTAAATCTGTCGTGTCCGGATCCTCCTCGACCTTGTCCTCGGCGAGGCTGCCGACGCCGATGGCGACGAAGCGATCGGCCTTCTTGTTGTAGCCCTCGACGAAGCCGTTGGCCTTGAGGCTGTCCTCGGCGGCCTTGAGCGGGTCGTCAACGCCTTCTCCGAGACCATAACCGAGGCTCGGGGCCTTGGCCTGCAGCGCCGGCTTGGGCTGCGCAGCCTCCGGTTGTTGCGGGGCCGGCTGGGTAGCCGGCTCTTGCTGCGCCTGCGCCCCAGCGCCGGCAAGAAGGGACATCGCAAGGGCGATTGCGATCCGTTGGGTCGTCGACGTCATGGTCATGTCTGTTCGTGCGTTCGTGAGTGGGAAAGGAGCGGAAGGTCAGCGGCCGGTCGGCGAAGACTTCGCCGGCATGGCCGTCATGCGCAGGTCGATGCGTGTGTCGTCGAGGGCCTCGACGCGCGCATCATGGCCCGGCCAGATCGCGGCCAGGTCCTCAGCGAAGAAAGCCGGCAGGCTGGCGCTCCGCAGCGGGCTGCGCAGCACGAGCAACACGCGGCCGCCCTCGGCGGCGACGCGGACGAGCCGCACGCCGGGCAGCGTGCGCCACCGCTCCTGCAACTGGTCGAGCACAGCGGTGTCAGGCATCTGCTCGTCCGGCGTGGCGACGACGAGGTGTACTTCCCGGCCTTCGCGCGCGAGGCGGCAGATGCCGTCGGCGAGTTGCTTCTCGAGGTCGGGGGCGGCGCCGCGGAAGGCCTTGGCGCAAGCACGCGCCTTCTGCCTAGCCTCGCCACCGGGCTGGAAGTCCGACGCGTCGCCGGCCGTCTGCACGCCAGCGAGGAGCTCGCCGGTCGCTTGGTTCCGCACGCGCACGGCGAGCGCGCACTGGACACCCTGTTCCGCGACGCGCGCGGGATGCTGGCGCTGCGTGTAGGTCGGGTCGAGCTCGATCGTCCAGTCCGGCGTGTCGTCGCCGCGCAGGATGCGGAAGCCCTTGGCGAGGAAGTGCTGCTCGGCGAGACCGCGCAACGCTGCGTCGGCGCCGGCGCGGACCGCGAAGCGCGGCGAGCCGATCACCTCGAGGTGCGCGCGGTAGTTGTCGAGCAGCTTGCCAGGCGAGACGTCGGCGCGGATGCGCACGGCGAACATCGTCGCGCCGCTGCGCCCCTTGCTCAGCACGGCGAAGCGCTCGATGCAGCCGCTGGTCGTCGCGAACATCGCCTGCCGGAAGATGTCCTTGGACTTGGCCTCCTCCTCGTCGCGCAGCGCAAACGAGTAGCCCGACAGCGAGACGCCCATGACCATCTCGAGCGCCTCCTGCTTCGCCGCCGCCGTGGCGAGGACCTCGGCTTGCTCGTCGCCGCCGCGGAGCGGCGCCACGCCGAGGCTCTCCACCGTGACAACCTGGCCGGGCGCCAAGGCTCGCTCCCGCGCCTCCTCGGCAAGGTGCACGGTGCCAGCCGCGCCGTTGGCGCTGAGCAAGAACGCCATGTGCAGGTTATCGCCGCTGCCATGGACCTGCAGCGACTGCATGCCAGCGATCGCCCGCTGCACCTTGGACGACGACTGGCTGCGGAAGTACGAACTGAACTCGGCTGCGCCGGTGCTACCAACCTTCTCGGAGTAGGAGTTCTCGACCGAGGACGAGACTTCGACGCCCAAGAACTCGCCGAGCACGTGCGTGGCCTGCTGGCGCGACCGGGCCATACCCGGCGCGTCAGCGGAGTAGAGCGGCACGACGACCACAGCGTACGTACCGTGCGCGTCGTGCTTGCCGGTGCGCACGGACGCGCCGGCCGCGACCATCTGCGGGACGAGGTCGACGGGCTCCTGAGCAGGCGCGGGCGCGAGGCAGCAGGCCATCGCGAATACCGCTAGACCAAGGTTGGCACGGAGGAGCATCGCGCTACTTCTCGACAACCTGTTCCTTCACGGGGATCGACTTGGTCGTGCCGAACAGCTGGTGTCGCTTCACGGCGTCCGGCTGGTTGCGCAACTCGTGCACGATCCGCGCGGCCGCTGGGTCGTCGGTGTTCCACCGGACAACCTTGAGCGTCGCGCGGTCGGCGGTCGGCTCGGACACCGTGTCAGCGATCACGTAGTCGAAGTCGCCGGTCCGCGCCCACACCACCACTTCGCCGCCGCGGTAGACGCCGTGGCGCGAACCCTTGCTGAAGCTGAACGCGGTGCCCGTGGAATTGATCGCCGTGACGTCGGCCGTCAGGGGAATGGCTAGTGCCAACCGCGCCGACAGTGCCTTGTTTAGCGCCTGCGTCATCTCGCGGACGATGGCTGCCTGCGAGGCCTCGTCCGAGGGATCGAAACCACCTTTGTACTCGACCTTGCCCGTCTGGAGATTGACGAGCCTTCCGACATCGCGACGCAACGGGTGGGATAGCGTGCCGGAAGCCTCCGGCGTGTCGTCGAGGATGCGCCCGTTGCGATCGGTGAGGGTGTAGACCACCGTTTCGCGATATCGCCGGATCTCGTCGAGCGTGTGGTCCCCCTTGCCCGGGCCCGACATCTTGGCCTTCTCGCA
>VGTK01000365.1 GCA_016874715.1 Deltaproteobacteria bacterium
CCTGCGCCACCTGCCCACCGACGTTCTGCTGCGCCGCCTCTGGGACGAGCACCTGACGCTCGCCCCCGCGCTGCGGGCGCGCGTCGACGCGTTCCGCACCGGCTCGCTCGGCGGGCCGCTGGTCGGCGTCCACGTCCGGGCGAGCGACCGCCGCACGCGGACCGCGGCGATCGAGCGGGCGGTCTCGCGGGTCGTCACGCGTCGTCCGGAGCTGACCGTATTTCTCGCCAGCGACAACCGCGACGTCGTCGAGCACTACCGGTGCCGCTTTCCGCGCGTCGTCTCGACGGAGAAGTGGTACCCGCCACCGGGCGAGCCGATGCACGACCACCCCGACCGCCCGGATGGGCCGCAGGGCGCCGGCGACGCCCTGGTCGACCTGCACCTGCTCGCCGCGTGCGAGCACCTCGTGGTCGACTCGCGCTCCTCGTTCGGCCGGCTCGCGGCGCTGCGCAGCTCTGCCGACCGCGGCGCGATCGTCGACCTG
The DNA here is from genome assembly GCA_016874715.1 of Deltaproteobacteria bacterium. Taxonomy (GTDB): domain Bacteria; phylum Desulfobacterota; class Binatia; order UBA12015; family UBA12015; genus VGTK01. The sequence continues at coordinate 488 of VGTK01000365.1, forward strand.
CACCCGGGTCGGCACGTTCCGCTGGCGCTGCGCCGTCACGCGATGCAGCTCCGCACGCGGCTGGCGCGCCTCGCCTATAGTTGACTTCGGGCGCGGCGTCGCGTCATGGTCGCCTCATGCGCGACGACGTGGAGTTCCCGAGCGAAGGCGTCACCTGCCGCGGCTGGTGGACGGTGCCCGACGGCGCCGCCGGCCGCGTGCCGGTGATCGTGATGGCGCACGGCTTCTCGGCCGTGAAGGAGATGGCGCTCGACCGCTTCGCGGAAGCGTTCGCGCAGGCCGGGCTCGCGAGCCTCGTGTTCGACTACCGCGGGCTCGGCGCGAGCGACGGCGAGCCGCGCCAGGACCTCGACCCGCACGCGCAGATCACCGACTACCGGAACGCCATCAGCTGGGTGCGCGCGCGGCCGGAGATCGACCCGGCGCGCGTCGGCGTCTGGGGCACGAGCTACAGCGGCGCCAACGTGCTGATGGTCGCGGCGCTCGACCCGCGCGTGCAGTCCGTGGTCTCGCAGGTGCCGCTGATCGACGGCTGGGAGACCTTCGGACGCATGAGCGGCGTCGAGGCGCGCGGCGCGCTGGTCGAGGCGCTGGTCGGCGAGCGCGAGCGCCTCTACGCGGGCGGCGCGCCGCAGATGATGCCCGTGGTCGCGCCGGAGAACGGCCCCGCGGCGCTGCCCGGCGACGAGTCGTGGCAGTGGTTCCAGGGCTACGCGTCGCGCGCGGCGACCTGGCGCAACGAGATCACGCTGCGCTCGCTGGAGCGCCTCCTCGAATACTCACCGCTGCGCTGGATCGATCGCATCGCGCCGACGCCGCTGCTGCTGATCGCGGCCGAGCACGACTTCATCCCGATCGACCTGACGCGCGCCGCGTTCGCGCGGGCGGGCGAGCCGAAGAAGCTCGTGGTGCTGCCGGCGGGCCACTTCGCACCCTACGAGCCGCCGCACTTCGCGACCGCGAGCAGGCTCGCGGCAGACTGGTTCCGCGAGCACCTCGGCCGCTGATCACGAGCCGGTCGCGCGCGCGTCGCCGCTCGCCGGGGCCGCGTCCGCGTCGGCGAGGCCGTCGGTGCCGGTCTCGCGGACGTACATCGCACGCATACGCGCGGTGAGCTCTTCGATCGACAGCGCGGCGAAGGTCTCGTGCGGGATCGCGGGCAGCACGCGGATGCCGATCTCGTGGTGTCCGCGCAGCACGAAGCCGTGCTTCGGCAGCGTCTTCGACGTCCCCGAGACGACGATCGGCAGGATCGGCGACTTCGTCTCGAGTGCCAGCTGGAACGCGCCGGTCTTGAACTTCGAAAGCTTGCCGTCGCGCGAGCGGGTGCCCTCGGGGAAGATCATCAGCGAGCTGCCCTCGGCGAGGCGCTCGCGGCAGATCTGCATCATCGTCTGGACGCTCTGCTTGTCGCCGCGCTTGAGCGGCACGTAGCGGTTGAGCCACATGTTCCAGCCGATCGCCGGGATCTTGAACATCTCGACCTTCGACACCCACTTGAAGTGTCGCCGCAGCCGGAACAGCACCAGGATGTCGAGGAACGACAGGTGGTTGGCCACCATCACGTAGGCGACGTCGGGGCGGACGTTCTCCCGCCCGACGATCTGCACGCGCCACGCGGGATTGAGCCAGGTGTAGAGCGACGCCCAGAAGCAGGTGAACTGGTGCAGCACGCGACGGCGCGGGTCGAACGGCAGCGTCACCAGCCAGATGAGGAGCGCGACCGGAAAGAGCAGGACGGACGAGACGGTGATGCCCGCCCAGAACAGGAGTGAGCCCGCGGCTCGGAGCACGCAGCGAGCGTATCGATTCGACGCTCGCGCGGCCACCCCATCGGGTCGCCCGCCGCGCCACCGCGCCGCCATCCCGGGACGCCATCCCTGGACGGTAGCCCGCCCTGGCACGGCCGTGATACGGGCCGGATCGCTTCGAGCGCTGCGGCCCCGCGTCCGCGGGCGATCCCGGGGAACCCCACCATGACGAGACACCCGAACCCGATCCTGCACCTGTTGCCCCTCGCCCTCGCCACCGTCGTCCTGACCGCGAGCGCCCCCGCCCGCGCGTACACGGTCGCGACCGCGAGCCACGACGTGACCGTCGACTGCGGCACGAGCGGCACCGACGTGCCGACCGACTGGTACTTCCCGCAGCCGAACCCGAACCTCGGCCTCGTCTGGCTCCAGCACGGCTTCAGCCGCACCAACAACCAGATGATCGATCTCGCGACCGAGATCGCATCGCGCGGCTACGTCGTGTTCGCGACCTCGCTCGCACCGGGTGCGACCGGTTGCGCGATGAACAACGCGGGTTTCCTCTCCGACTTCGCGCGTCTCTTTCCCGAGATCACGGACCCGTTCACCGGCCTCCTTCAGTCGGCGCGCGCGGCCGCGCTCGCGGCCGGTGTACCGCTCTCGACGCTGCCGGCCGACTTCGCCTTCTCGGGCCATTCGGCGGGCGGGGCGTCCGTGCTCGCCGTCGCACGGAACCTCGTCGTCGACCACCCGGCCGCGGCCGCCGGACTGCGCGGGGTCGCGCTGCTGGATCCGGTGGAGAGCACGTCGGGCGCACTGATCGCGACCGCCCTGCCGGCGCTCGCGACGCTGCCCATCTAC
>VGTK01000366.1 GCA_016874715.1 Deltaproteobacteria bacterium
GCCCCTTTCCCTCCACGCGGCGAAGCCGCGTGGAGCCTCCCTTTCCCCGCTCGCTTCGCTCGGCCGCTCGGCTTCGCCTTCGCAGAGGGGGCGCTGCCGAACGTCAGCCTCGCGCGAGGAGGTCGTGGGCGAGGCGTTCGTAGGCGGACGTCACGTCCTCCCAGTCGTAGCGCTCGGCGACGCGGCGACGTGCCGCGGCCGCCTGCGCGGCGCGGGCCTCGCCCGAGCCCGGCGCCGTCAGGACCTCGCGCAGGCGGCGTGCCAGGTCGTGCGGGTCGTTCTTCGCGTAGTACCAGCCGGCATCGCCGAGCACCTCACGGTGCTCGGCGATGTCGTTCGCGATCACCGCGCGTCCCGCCGCCATGGCTTCGAGCAGGGCCGGATGCGTGCCGCCGACATCGGTCGCCTGCACGTAGCAGGCGGCGTGCGCGCGGAGCTCGTCGTAGCCGCGTCCGTAGATCCCCCCGGCGAACACCACGCGGTCGCTGCCGGCCGCGATCTCGCGCAGGCGCGCCTTGTACGCGTCGGCGTAGGGCGCGTCGCCGACCACCACCAGCGGCTGCGGCACGCCCGACTCGACGAAGCCGCGGATCACGACGTCGGCGTTGTTCTCGGGCTCGAGGCGGCTCACGTAGAGGACGTAGCCTTCCGGCGCGACACCGAGCCGCGCGAGTGCCTCTGTGGTCGTGCTCCCCGGCGCGGTCGCGCCGTACGCGATCATGGTGACGTTCGTCACACCGCGCGAGCGCAGCCACTGCTCGATGACGACGCAGTCCGCGACCACGACGTCGCTCCACAGCGGGCCGAGGAGGCCCGCGACGCGGTAGACGCTCCGTCCGAGGAAGCCCCACTTGCGGCGCTCGCTCTCGATGCCGTCGATCGCGAGTGCGGTACGGATCCCGGCCGCACGCAGCACCGGTAGCGACAGGAAGTTCGCGCTGTTGCACACCAGCGCGACCTCGTGGCGGGCACGACGCGCGCGCCAAGCGCTGCGCCATGTGTGCACCACGGTCTCGAGGTGCTTGCTGCGCGGTGCCGGCAGCACGGCCAGTCGCACGCCGCGGTACTTCGTGCCGTCGAGCGCCGGGGCGACGTTGCCCGCGCGGCCGTACACCGTGACGTCGTGCCCGCGCGCCGCGAGGCGCGTCGCGAGCTGCTCCGCGAACGTCTCGAACCCGCCATAGTTCGCCGGGATGCCGCGCGTACCGAGAATCGCGAGACGCATCGGTCGGACGCCCGTGTCCCTGCCGGCGGTCGGATCGCGACGGGCTTCCATGGGCGCGCCGTTGCGTATCACCACCCCCGCGGAGTGCAACCGCGGGGGCGCGAGGTGCAGGGCAGCGCCCTCGCGTGCGTGACGCGGGCGGAGATTCTGGTAGAGCGGTGCGCGTGCCCCCCGCGGCCGAGCTCACCCAGGAGGAGGTCAAGGCCGGCCTCGCGCGCCTCAAGTACTTCACCACGACGCGCGTCGAGACCGCGATCTTCCTCGCGGTCCGCCTCGGCAAGCCGCTGCTCGCCGAGGGACCCGCCGGCGCCGGCAAGACCGAGATCGGCAAGGTGCTCGCGTCGCTGCTCGACACCGAGCTGGTGCGGCTGCAGTGCTACGAGGGCCTCGACGAGGCGCGCGCGCTCTACGAGTGGAACTACCAGAAGCAGCTGCTGCGCATTCAGGCCGACCAGTCGGAACGGCTCGGCTGGAGCGGCGTGTCCGAGCACGTCTTCTCGCGCGACTATCTGCTCGAGCGCCCCCTCCTCCGCGCGATCACCGCGCCGCGGCGCGTGGTGCTGCTGATCGACGAGATCGACAAGGCGGACGAGGAGTTCGAGGCGTTCCTGCTCGAGATCCTGAGCGACTTCCAGGTGACCATCCCCGAGCTCGGCACCGTGCGCACCGAGCATCGTCCGGTGGTCGTGCTGACCTCGAACCGAGCGCGAGAGCTGTCCGAGGCGCTGCGCCGCCGCTGCCTGCACGTGTGGGTCGACTTCCCCGGCCCGGCGATCGAGGCGACGATCGTCGCCGAGAAGGTCCCCGGGCTCGAGGCAGCCCTCGCCGGACACGTCGCACGCTTCGTCGCGGGGCTGCGCAAGCTCGAGCTGCGCAAGGCGCCGTCGATCGCCGAGACGCTCGACTGGGCGCGCGCGCTGGTCGCGCTCGGCGTGCGCGAGCTCGATCCCGCCGTCGTGCGCGCGACCCAGGGGCTGCTCTTCAAGCACGAGGACGACGTGCGCAACGCGCAGAGCAAGATCGCTGGCATCCTCGCGGCCGCGCGCTAGCAGCACCACACGCCTTGCAGCTTTGCGCGACCCGAGGCGCCGAAAAGGGCCGTCGTTGCTGGCTCGTGCTTGGAGCGTGCCTTGCTCCCACGAGGCGACATGCTGACGACGCTTCTGCTACCGCTGACTCGCGCGAAGCTACTCCTGGTGACGAACACGCTGCTGCAGCTCGTCGACGGCGGCGTCACGCTGGTCGGGACCGGGCGCGGGTTCGTCGAAGGCAATCCGCTGGTCCGCGGCATGATGGCCGCGTTCGGCCCGGCGGGCGGCATCCTGATCGCGAAGCTCGCAGCGCTCGCGTTCCTGCTCTTCCTCTACCGCCGACGCCAGCACCCGCTCGCCGAGCCGGGTCTCGCCTACGTCGCGGTCGTCTACACACTGATGGCCGTCCTGCCCTGGACGCTGCTGCTCACGGCGCCGACCGGCTGACCTCCGCGGCGACTCCGCCGGCCGCGGGAGACGATGGCGGCACCGTACTCGCCGGACGGCCCGATTCGCCTCGCCGACCGCCGTGGACGACCCGGCGAGCGCGCCCCGGGAACGGCGGGTCGAGTCATGCGTCGAGGAGCGCGCTCGCGGCCTCCTCGAGCGCATGCTCGAGAGCGTCGATCGACTTCGCCTGCCGGAGGTTGCTCACGAGGTAGTCGACGCCTGCGTCTGCGTACTCGGCCACGTCGCGACGAATCTTCGCCGGCGTACCGTAGAGCGGCCTGTCGTCGGCACGGTCCTCACGCCGGACGAGGATGCCCTTGCGCAGGCTCACCGACAGCGGCTGCGGGCGGCCGGCCGCCGCCGCCGCCGCGCGCAGCGCG
>VGTK01000367.1 GCA_016874715.1 Deltaproteobacteria bacterium
CGCGTGGCCGCGCCGTCGGTGCGCGCCGGGAGCACGGCTCGTGTGGCCTCGCGCCACCGCCGCGCCCTGCCGCCGATCGGCGTCGTTGGCGCTCCTCGGGAGGATCGCTCGCTGCGCGTCAAGCATGTCCTCGACCACCTGCTCGCCGGTGCGCTGCTCGTGGCGGCGCTGCCGGTCGTCCTGCCGGCGGCGCTGGCGGTGCGGGTCTCGTCGCCCGGGCCGGTCCTGTTCCGGCAGCGTCGTGTCGGCCGTGACGGGCACGAGTTCGTGATCTACAAGCTCCGCACGATGCGCGACGACGCGGAGCGGGAAACGGGTCCGGTGCTGGCGCAGGCGGGTGACGCGCGCGTGACGAAGGTCGGACGCCTCCTGCGCATGACGCGCATCGACGAGATCCCGCAGCTGCTCAACGTGCTGAACGGGACGATGAGCCTCGTCGGGCCGCGCCCGGAGCGCCCCGAGCTGGCCGGCGCGCTGGCGTGCGAGATTCCACGCTACCGCGAGCGCTGGCGCGTGAAGCCGGGCGTGACCGGGCTCGCGCAGGTGCGCGGCGAGTACCACACCTCGCCTGCGGCGAAGCTGCGCCACGATCTCGAGTACGTCGGCGAGCATTCCCTCGCGCTCGACCTGCAGATCCTGCGGGCCACCGTGCGCACGCTCGCCGCACGGCGCGGCATCTGAGCGGCGTGGCGCTCCGACGCACGAGGAGCGGAGCCGCGATCGCCGCGCTCGGCGACGAGGTCGCGGCGTGTGCGCGCTGCCCGCGGCTGCGCGCGCACTGCGCCGAGACCGCGCGCGCGAAAGTGCGACGCTTCCACGCCGACGAGTACTGGGGTCGTCCCGTGCCGTCGTTCGGCGATCCGCGCGCGCGGCTGGTGATCGTCGGGCTTGCGCCCGCCGCGCACGGTGCGAACCGCACGGGTCGCATGTTCACCGGCGACGACAGCGGGACATGGCTCCATCGCGCGCTTCACCAGGCGGGCTTCGCCAGCCAGCCCGAGTCCGTGCACCGCGACGACGGTCTCGTGCTGCGCGACGCGTGGATCACTGCCGCGGCGCACTGCGCGCCGCCGGGAAACCGCCCGAGCCCGGAGGAGATCGCCGCGTGCCGGCCGTTCCTCGTCCGCGAGCTCGAGCTGCTCGACCGGGCCCGCGTGGTGATGGCGCTCGGGCTGATCGCGTGGAACGCGGTGATCGCCGCACTCGGCGAGCAGGGCGTCGCGCTCCGCCCGCGTCCCCGCTTCGGGCACGAGGCCGAGGTGCAGCTCGACGCGCGGCGCGTGCTGCTCGGCTCCTACCACCCGAGCCGTCAGAACACGCAGACCGGACGGTTGACGCGGGAGATGCTGTCGTCGGTGCTCGCGCGGGCACGCCGTCTGCTGTGAGAGCCCGCGGCGTCGGGGCTCAGCCCTGCCGCGCGCCGCCGCCCGCCTTCGCCGCCGCCTCCTCGAGCATCTTCAGCGTTCGGTCGTCCAGCATTCCGTCCGGGTGGAGCCCGTTGGTGCGCTGGAACGCTTCGTAGGCGTTGATCGTCACCTGGTCGAGCTTGCCGTTGACGTCGCCGCGGTACTCGTGCAGCTCGGCCAGCTGCTGCTGGATCTTCTTCACCTTCTCCGAGTCGACCTTCTGCTCGAGGGCGCCGTGGTCGATCGCGACCAGCGACTTCTTGGCGCTCTCCTCGGCGGCCTTCGCCCGGTCCTCGTCGGTCGGAATCGAGCACGCGGCGGTGGTGAGCCCGAGGAGCAGGGTCGAGGCGAGGGCGAGGCGTCGGCGGTGCGAGTGGCTCATCTCGCGTTCGTATCGCGCGCCCTCGCGAGTGGTCAAGGGCGAACGACGCCGGTATAGGGGAGCGGTGCACAGCTCGTGGACGTGGCCGCTCGCGGCGCTGGTGCTGCTGTCGCTCGCCGCCTGCCACCCGGTCGTCGTGCGGTCGCAGGAGAGCACCGTCGCCGACGTGACGGTGCCGACGCGGCCGACGAACGACCTCAACATCCTGGCCCTCGGCCGGGCCGACGAGGCTGGCCGGATCGTCCTGCGCGCGACGGGGATCGAGGTCGCGCGCGGCGAGACGGCGACCATCGGCCTCATGGGCCCCGGCATGGCACCGGGTACGGGCTTCGTGGTGCTGGGGATCGGGTTCCAGGCGAACGTGATCCGCTACGGCGAGACGCAGGGCGGGTCGGGGGCGAGCCAGCCCGCGGCCGTCTTGTCGCTCGTGGTGCCGCCCGATGCGGCCACGGGGCTGTACTCGATCGTCGCGGTGCGCGGCTTCGAAATCGCGACGTTGTCGGGTGGCATCGAGGTGCGATCGTGAAGGGGCCGCGGCAGCGTCGCGGTCCGGCTCGCGCTTCGCGGCGTTGCGGTCGTCGCGCGCTGCTGCACGCGGTCGGGCTGCTGGTCGCGATCGTCGCTTCCCGTCCGCTCGTCGCGGCGGCACTCACGCTCGCGCCCATGACGCTCGAGCAGCTCACGGGCAACGCGGCTCTCGTGGTGCGCGCGCGCTGCATCGACAGAAGTGTCACGCGCAGCGACGACGGGCGCATCGAGTCGCTGGCCCGCTTCGAGGTCGTCGCACGCGCGAAGGGGGAAGGCCCGGAGGTGGTCGCGGTGCATCAGCTCGGGGGCCGTTCGGGTGATGCCGAGCTGGTGGTGCCCGGCGCACCGCTGTCCGAGCCGGGCGACGACGTGGTGCTCTTCCTCGAGCCGCGCGACGACGGCACGCACGGCGTCGTCGGGCTGGCGATCGGCTACCTGCCGGTGGTCGTCCTGCCGGGCTCCGGTGCCGCGGTGCGCACATCGCGCGCGCTCGGCGGTGTGTTCGCCGACGGCGGCCTGCACTCCGTGGACGAGCTGCTCGAGCGGGTCCGCGAGATTGCGTCGGGAGCGACGCCGCGATGATCCGGCGCACCGTCGCGCGGCGCCGCGCGGGGAGCACGGCGGGACGGCGCGCCGCGGCCCTGCTGGGGCTTCTCGCGGCGTCCTGCGTCGCGACGCTGGTCGCCGCGCGCACCGCCGGCGCCTACGCGTTCCTCTACGTGCCGTCCTCGCAAGGCGTGCCGCGTCGCTGGAGC
>VGTK01000368.1 GCA_016874715.1 Deltaproteobacteria bacterium
CAGGCCGAAGCCGGGCCGGCTTCGTCGTGGCGGTGCGCGCTGCAGCCGCCGGCCACCAGCGCCACGACGCACGCCAGACCGACGCGGGCCTGCGCCCGCGGCTTCGAGATTGCCATCACCTCACCCCTCACCCCACCGCGAGCACGATCACTCGACCGACGCCGCCGGACAGCCGGGGAACGGCAGGCACCGCTCCTTGCTCGGGTCGCGGTCGATCGTGCAGTACGCGCGCCGTCCCCGGGTCGCGGGGATGCCGCGCTTCGGCTGCGCCCGACAGACGCGCGGATTGATCTCGATCCGCGCGAGCGTCGTACCCCGCGGACAGTCGAGGCGGTCCTGGTGCACCTGATACGCCAGCGCCCCGCCCGGCGCCGCCAGCGCGAGCAGCGTCAGCAACCCGGCTGCGACGACCCTCGCGACGACTCGTGTCCTCTTCGTTGTGTCCATCACGTGATCCCCCTTTTTCGGCGGCGCGCCGCTGCTCCAGCGGCGCGCCGCCGGTCACCGGGACGGGCCGGACGCACACGCACGGCACGGACGATCCGCTCGCCGGGCCGCGCACGCCACTCCCGCCCGGACACCCACTCGGCCCTCCGCTCTTCGCGGACGCACCGGCACCCGGTGCACCCGCCCCGCGCACGCACCCTCCAGCGCGCCGCGATCACCCCTTGTCGAGGGAAGCCGTTCCCGGAGGTCCGCCGTCGCCCCTCCGGCTCGGTCGGCACCCCGCCCGTCCTGCGCTTGCGTCAAGCATACACCTGCCGCGTGGACGCTGGAACACCACACTCGAGACACCGTGACAAGAGCAGTCTCGCGTCAAGCACTCTCCGGACAGCGGAGCTCTCCGCCCTGCTGTCCGGCCCGCCTTTCGACGCGGCAACGCGCGCGCGCTGCGACGTCGCGTGCGTGCCGACGCGCACCACGCCGCCGCAGAGGTACACACGGTCGCGGCGGCGAAGCGCGTGGCGCCGGCAGATTTCGCGAGTCGCGGCGTGGCACCGAACGCCGACCGTCCGGCGGCGCGCCATGGCGGAGAATGCGCCGGACGCCCCTCGCCCCGCCGTGCCGAACGCCGCAGACGGCGCCCCGCCCGCCGCTGTGGCGGCAGGCCCGCACATTTTTTTTCGCACCGCCCGGGCTGCAGGGGCGACGGGCGCTCTCGCTCAGCCCACGGCGGCGCCGCGCGGTGGTGGCGCGGCCGCTTGCCGGCGGCGCTCGCGGAGCGCGAGCGCCGCAGAGCACACCACCGCCGCGATCGCGCACGCCCAGTTGAGCGCGAAGACGAGGTCGTAGTTGCCGAGCCGGTCGTGTGCCCACGCGGCCGCGAGCGGCGCCGTGGCGGCGCCGACGTCGTAGGCGACCTTCATGACACCGAGGATCAGCCCGAGCGCCGAGGTGCCGAAGCACGCCACCACCATGATCGGCATCATCGGCAGGATCCCCCCGTAGGCGAGGCCGAAGAGCACCGCGTAGGCGAGCAGCGCCGGCTCGGCGGGCATCGCGAACACCAGCGGGAAGCTCGCCGCGGACAGCGCATAGATGCCGATCAGCACGGCGAAGCGGTCGAAGCGGTCCGACAGCACGCCCGCGATCAGCCGCCCCGCGCCCGCGACCAGGATCATCAGGCTCTTGACCGACGCCGCATGCGTCGCGTCGAGGCCCAGGTCGTGCAGGTAGAGGATGAGGTGCTTGTTGCTCGTGTAGCAGGGCACGGTCGCGAACAGCAGTCCGAGCGTCACCAGCCAGAAGCTCGGGTCGGCGACGATCCGGCGGAGCGTGGGCGCCGGCCCGTGGCGGCGCGGCTCGGGCGGCAGGTCACCCTCGTCGTACGGCTCGAGCCCCAGATCGGCGGGGTGGTCACGGACGACGAGCAGCCCGATCAGCGGCGGCACGATGCCGACGCACGCGGCGAGGATGAGGAATGCCGTGCGACGCCCCCAGGCCTCCGAGACCATCGTGACGACGATCGTCGAGAGCGACCCGCCGAGAACGGTCCCCGCGCTGATGAGACCGTTGGCGAGCCCGAGGCGGCTCCGGAACCAGCGCGCGATCAGCACCTGGTTCGGCAGTACCGTCACCCCCGCCATGCCGACGCCGAGCACCACGGCTCCGAGCTGGAACGCGAGCGGCGTCGCGGCGACCCCGAGCAGCGTGTGCCCCACCGCCATGACCAGCCCGCCGGCGACGAACAGATGCCGGATCGAGCGCCGGTCCATGTAGATGCCGGTCAGCGGCGACAGGACCGCGATGGTCGTGATCATGACGCTGCTCGACAGGACGACGGTGGTGCGCGCCCATCCGAGCGCCTCGAAGTACGGGTACGACGCGACCAGGGCGAAGAAGCCGAAGCCGATGCCGAAGAACTCGACCAGCAGCGACGCGCCGACCACGACCCAGGCGTAGTGCCAGTGGAAGCCGCGTGGCTGGGACGCCGCGGGAGAACGGGCGGCCGTCACGCGTCGTCGCCGACGTCCGCGTCGTCGCCGACGTCCACGTCGTTGGCGGCGTCCGCGTCGTCCCCGATGTCGAGGTCGATGCCGAGCGCGCGCCGCACGACGTCGCCGGGAAAGCCGCGCGCCGCGAGCTGGCGCATCACCTTCTGCCGGACGAGCCGATCGACCGGGAGACCCGCCGGAAAGCGCCGCGCGAGGAACGCGCGCGCCCGCTCGAGGTCGGTGGCACCGCTGTCACGCGTCGTCTCGCGCGCGACGTCGCGCGTGATGCCGCGACGGCTCAGCGCCAGCGCGACGCGCCGGCTGCCGAGGTGCTTGCGCTCGGCCCCGCGCGCGACCGCGCCCGCGACCAGCTGCTCGTCGAGGTAGCCGAGCTCGTCGAGGCGCGCGAGCGTCGCCGCGGCCGCCTCGGCGCCATGCCCTCGCCTGGCAAGCGTGGCCGCGATCTCCGCGCGCGTGCGCGGCCCGCGCGCCAGCGCGCGAAACGCGCAGGCGAGCGCACGATCGCGCGCCGCCTCGGGGGTCGGTGGCGGGC
>VGTK01000369.1 GCA_016874715.1 Deltaproteobacteria bacterium
CGCAGGACCTCTTCGCGGCGACCAGCGCCGCGATCGCGCACCTGCTGGTCCGGGCCGGCGTGCGCGTCCTCGTGCCCCCGGCGCAGGGCTGCTGCGGAGCGCTGTCGCTGCACCTCGGCGGCCACGACCGCGCGACGCGACTCGCACGCGACGTGGTGGCGCTCGCCGCACGGACGCGCCCGGACTGGGTGGTCACGACCGCTGCCGGCTGCGGCGCACTGGTGCGCGAGTACGACCACCTGCTGGGGAACGACGCGGGTGCCGCCGACGTCGCGCGGCGCGCCCGCGATCCGCTCGCGCTGCTGGCGGAGCTGGGCCTGCCGCCCGCGCGCCACGCGCTGCCGCACACGGTCGCCGTCCACGACCCCTGCCATCTCGCACACGCGCAGGGCGTGCGCGACGAGGTGCGCACCCTGCTTCGTCAAGTACCCGGGCTCCGGCTGGTGCCGCTCGACGAGTCGGACTTCTGCTGCGGCAGCGCCGGAACCTACAACCTCACCGAGCCGGCGCTCGCCGCACGCCTCCTCGAGCGCAAGCTGGGCCACGTGGCGCGGAGCGGGGCGGAGATCCTGGTCGCGGCGAATCCCGGGTGCCTGCTGCAGATCCGGGCGGGTGCCTTCGCGCGCGCGCTGCCGGTGCGGGTGGAGCACCCGGCCGATCTGCTGGCGGCGGCGCACGGGATCACGGTCTGACGTCCGCAGCGGGTTCGCGCCGCTGGCTCGCGCTCTCGCTGGCGCGGCGCGCAACCGGACTGGTGTGGCCGGCTCTCGTGGCGCGTCGCAAGGCGGTCCGCGAGCTTCGGTTCGTTTGGGCAGTCGATCGAGGCGCACCGGCACCGCCCGGTAGATCTCGACTTCCGCAAGCCCGACAATCCGATACCCACGACGGGCGAGTAGCCGCGCAACGATCGCCGCCTCGGCCGCCCGCAGCTGCGGAACATCGCCCGGGGGCGATGCTTGTCGCCCGGCGGGTCGTCCGTCGTGCCGCTGGAGATGGCTTGTGCGCTTGCAGCAGATACATGCTCACAGTAGCATGCTCACATGAGTAACCTTCGTCTTCAGGTCCTCATCCCGCCCTCGCTCGATGCTCGGCTACGCAAAGCGGCGCAGCGCAGCCGTCAATCGAAGGGCGAATTCGTGCGCCGCGCGATCGAGCGCGCACTGGACGAGCCCCACGACGATGCGCTCACGAAGCTGGCGCGGCTCGGCGGTCCGACTGCCGACATCGAGCAGATGCTCTCCGAGATCGAGGCTGGACGGAGGTGAGGTGCTTCGTCGACTCGAACATCCCGATGTACGTCGCCGGCCGCGACCATCGGCTGCGCGACCCGTCACGTCGGGTACTCGAACGAATCCGTGCGGGCGACCTCGACGCATGCACCAGCACCGAGGTGCTCCAGGAGATCCTGTACCGCTACTCGGCGCTCGCCCGGCTCGACCTGGCGAGAGAGGTCTACGACCTGTTCGTCCGCATCTGCCCGGTGGTGCTGCCGGTCACCCTGGCGGACACGGACAGGGCCAGGGATCTCCTGGTCGGCGGCACCGGGATCTCGGCGCGCGACGCGGTGCACGCCGGCGTCATGCTGAACAACGACGTCACGACGATCGTCACCTTCGACGCGGGCTTCGATCGCATCCCCGGGGTGAAGCGGCTGCAGCTGACGTGACCCGAGGAGCTGCAGTGGGCCGCGAGCGATGCTGGCGCCGGGCGTCTGCCAGCTGGTATGGCCGGCTCCCATGGCGCGTCGCAAGGCGAGTGACGTCCGCATCGGGAAGCTCCGTGCCGCCGATCCGTTCGAGCTGATCCGCTGGCTCGCGCGCTCGCAGACCGATCCGCGCAAGGCGCTCGCCGAGCTGGTGCAGAACTCGCTCGACGCCGGCGCCCGCGCGCTGACCATCACCCGCGTGCGCGAGCGCGGCGTGGCGGCGCTGCGCATCGTCGACGACGGCGAGGGCGTGATCCCCGACGTCGCGCGCCCCGAGGCGCTGGCGCACATCGCGACGCACATCGGCCACTCGAGGAAGCGCAACCTGACGCCGCAGCAGCGCCGCGAGCTGATGCTCCAGGGGCAGTACGGGATCGGTCTGCTCGGCTTCTGGGCGATCGGCGCCGAGCTCGAGATGCGCTCGCAGGTGGCGGGCGGCGATCCCTGGGTGCTGCGCATGTGGGAGGAGCGGCCGAGCTTCGAGGTGGCGCCGCTGCGCGGCCGTCTCGCGCTCGAGCGCGGCACCTGGACCGAGCTCGTCGTGCGCCGCCTGCACCGCCCCGCCCTGGTGAGCTTGACGGGCCGCAGGATCAGCGACTACCTCGCGAGCGAGCTGCGCGGGCAGCTGCTCGCACGCCAGGTCGACATCACGATCCACGACCGGATGGCGCGCGGCACGGCGCAGAAGGTGCGGCGCGTCGAGCCCGTGCGGTTCCAGGGTACCCCGCTGGCACTCCCCGACGCGCTCAGGGTCGCCGGTCACGAGGCGATCCGCGCCGAGCTCTACCTCGTACCCGAGGGTGTCGAGCCGCGCGTCGCGATCGCGTGCGGCGGCACGGTGGTCTACGACGACCTGGCCGACGCGCTCGACGGCCGCTTCCGGCGCGAGCCGTGGACCGCCGGGCGCCTCACCGGCCTGCTCGAGTTCCCCGGCTTCGCGGTGGCACCGGGGTCGCGGCGCGGCGTCCTGCTCGACGAGGCTGCGGAAGCGTTCGCGGCCACGGTGGAGCGCGAACTCGAGCCCGCGGTGCGCGCGGCGATCGCGAGTGCGGAGGAACGCCGCGTCGAGGCGGTCGAGGCCGACATGATGGTCAAGCTGCAGCGCGCGTTCCGCGACCTGCGGCGCGACGCGCCGGAGTACGACTTCTTCGCCGTACAGGCGCCGGCGGCGCGCGTGATGCCGGGGCGCGCGGACAGCGGTGGCGATGCGGCGGCGGGCGACGGTGCTGGCGGTGCTGGTGCCGGTGCCGGTGCTGGTTCTGCGGGCGGCGCGGGC
>VGTK01000370.1 GCA_016874715.1 Deltaproteobacteria bacterium
TTTTTTTCTCGGCGCCGAAGTCGTCCGGCCAGAAGTCGCCCGCGTCCCAAGTCGGGTGCGAGGCGAGCCAACGGTACAGCTCCTGCGCGAGCCGCGTCTTGCCGACGCCGGAGTGCGCCAGGATCACCGCCATGCGCGGCCCGCCGACGCTGCGGCCCTTGCCGTCGCGCGCGGCGACCTGCTCGAACGTCTGCTGCAACCGCGCGAGTTCCTGCTCGCGGCCGAAGAATCTGCTGCTCATCGCGTGCGTGCCTCGAAGTGTCGTCGTGTCGTCCTTCCCGTCCCGCCCTCGCTGCCGCGGCGCGGCGGCCTACCCGCTGCCGCCAACGGCCTTCGCCGCGCTCGCCACGACTTCGGGTGGGATCCCGAGCGTGCCGAACACCAGCGGCGCCATGGCGCGCTCGGCCTTGGTCATGCGGCCGTCGCCGCGCCACGCTACACACTGATCCGGCGCGCCACGGTGATTTCTCGTCGCGGACATCCGCTGCCCGACCGGCGGGCTGAGCGCGCGCCGCAGCGTCGCGCACCAGGAATTCAGTCCAGACCCGAAGAACAGCGGACGGGGCGCATTGCTGCGATCGGTGACCGGGCGTCGTTGGCGCATCGGCACGAGCCCCTGGGTCGTCAACGCAAGTCGATCCGTCCAGACGATCCAGACCAAACGACAAGAGCCGCCGGTCGAACCGGCGGCTCTTGCTGAGCGAAAGAGCGTCGAGGAACAGATCCTCGTCATGCCACCAACATCTCGGTCACTTGTAGAAGGTCTTGCCCTTCGCCACGAGACCGCGCTCTTGGAGCACGTCGTTGATCGCGTCGACCATGCCAACGTCCTGCAGCGTTGCATTGCCGCCGAGCACGCGCCGGAAGGCCATGTAGAACGAAAGCTCGCCCATCGCGTGGTCGTCGCGCCTCTCACCACCGTCGATGATCTTCTTGGCGTATGCGTTGATCTTGTTCTCGACGAAATCCTTCATGAACATTCTTCCTCAGGTGTGACTACCTGTCGGTTTTGAACGGTAGCTGGGACCCGATTGACCACGGACCAGCCTCGCCTCGGACCTAGGCCAACGGCGAGGGTGCGGAGCATAGCATCCGTACGACGCCGATCCTGCAGGAAGTTCTGGCAGTGTTTCGGGCCAACCGAGGCCTCCAGCCACCGGAATGAGCAGGCCATGCGAGCGATCCGGCCTGTCGATCGCAACTGCCCGGACTTCTGGGCGCACGCCGTCTCGCCCCCGAAGATCGCGGCACCGTCAGGTCTCGCTGTCGTCGGTCAGGGCCGCGATCCGCGCGCGCAGGGCTGCTGCTGCATCGGTGGCGGACTTGGCGAGCTTGCGATCGCCGCTTGCCTCGGCGGCTTGCGCCTGGGTCTCGTAGAAGGCGGCGGCGGTGTCGAGCGAGTTGGGGTCCATCAGGTCTGGATGCTCTAGCGCCGCGATCCAGGGCTGCGCCTGCGCCAAGGCGGCGGCGCAGGCTGCCGCGTTGGCGCGCGCGAGATGCACTTGCGCCAAGCAAACACCTGCCCATGCGACAGGATTCGCGCGGCTTGCGAACTGCTCAACATCATCTGGCTCCTCGGCACCGCGCGCCCGCTCCATCTCGATGCGCAACGCAACGGCGAAGTGCGCTGCAGCATCGTCGAGTCGACCACGCTGGCGAGCCAAAGCACCCGCCTTCTTCGCGATGATGCCGTGCGCCCAAGCATCGATGGATGCATTACGCGCCTGACGCAGGTCCACCAGCAACCGCAGAGACTCATCGAAGAGGGTGGCGGCCTCCGCGAGCTCTTCGGCAGCTTGGTAGGCCATCGCTGCTTCATCCAGCACATCGATCAGTTCGAGACGCAACTGCAGGTTCGGGTCGGCTGCGACCAGTGTCCGGCATTGGTCTATGGCAGCTTGAAACTTCGCCTTGGTTTCCGGCCAACTCGCCTGCTTGCTCGACTTCGTCGCTTCCTCGTAGCAGCGCCACGACACGGAGCGCTCGCGTGCGGACGATGCCCGCTTCTGCCAGCGCCGCGCTGCCTTGGCGTCCTTCGCTGACAAGGCGTGGTTCATCAAGACGTCCCAAGCGTCGGCGAGGCGCTCCAGCGTCGTCGCGTCGAGTTGATGCTCATGGCGATCGAGTGCGTCCGGCGCGTCGCACGCGGCCTCCAGCGCATCCGCCAACTCCGACAACTCCGCCAGCCGCACCGCGGCCTCGGGCGCAGCACACACGAGCGAGAGTTCGGCGCACGGGGTCATCTCCCACAGCAGTTGCTCGATGGCGGCCGGAGAAGGCTCCCCCGGCTCATCGCCATCGGCCGTTCGCGCCGCCTCGACCAGATCCAGCGCCACTTCGAGTGCGCGCTCGTGGTGGCCTGCCGTCCGCGCGAGGTCGCGGACACGGCGCATGGCCCAAGCATGGTCGGAATGGTCGTCGTCGAGCGGCTCGTCCAGGTCGTCGAGCACCTGCGCCCGCATCTGCAGCGCTTCCTCGGCGTAGGTCAGCGCGTCCTCGGGTTGCTCGAGCCGGCGGCACAGATCCGCCAGCTTGCCGAGGGACCACGCGAGATCGCGGCGGCTGCCGGGCGTCGCCATGGCGTCGGCCAGCTCGCGACGAATCGCCAGCGACTCCGCGTACTTCGCCGCCGCCGCGTCCAGGTCGCCGCGCGCCTGTTCGATGTCGGCGACCTTGAGCAGCGCGATCGACACGTCCCGGCGGCTCTCCGGCGTCCCCAGCTCCGACGCCAGCTCGCGCATGACGTCCATGATCTCCGCGTACTTCGCCGCCGCCGCGTCCAGGTCGCCGCGCGCCTCTTCGATGTCGGCGACGTTGTTTAGGGCGACCGACACGTCCCGGCGGCTCTCCGGCGTCCCCAGCTCCGACGCCAGCTCGCGCGCAATCGCCAGCGACTCCGCGTACTTCGCCGCCGCCGCGTCCAGGTCGCCGCGCGCCTGTTCGATGTCGGCGACCCTCTCCAGCGAGAACGACACGT
>VGTK01000371.1 GCA_016874715.1 Deltaproteobacteria bacterium
CGCGGCGGTCGCGGCGGGCGGCGGCGCGATCCTCGCGGCGGTCGCCGCCATCGCGCTCGTGCTGCTGTTCGTGCGCCGTGTCGCCGTCCGGCTCGGCGGCGTCACCGGCGACGTCTGCGGTGCCGCGATCGAGCTCGTCGAGATCGCATTCCTGGTGGTGCTCGTCGCGGTGACTTGACGCGGCCTTCGGCGGCAGGCTAAGGGCGCCGCGTTCGCGCCGGTCAGGTCCCGACCCGAAGGGTAAAAAAGGGAAAGGGGTGAGAAGCCCCCGCTGCCCCGCAACTGTGAGGGGGGACTCGCACCACACGAAGCCACTGCCGGATCGCCGGTGGGAAGGCGTGGTGTCGGGAACGATCCCCAAGCCAGGAGACCTGCCTGTCCGGAATGCGTGCGGACCCTTTCGGAGGAGAAGGGCGCATGAGAGACGGAAAAATTCGCCAGGACCGCCGTGTTCGCGCCGCGCTCGACGCGGACGGACGCCCGTGCCGGCGATCCGCCTCGCGCGCCGCGCGACCGTCGTCGGGTGACGACGCCGTGTTCCCGACGCGAGGGCCCGCCATCCGCTTCCAGACGTCCGGCGCGTGCCTCGCGAGAGGTCGACGCACCGCCGGGCAAGGAGACAGAAGGTGCGGGATTCCGTCCTGGGCCGGCGGCGCGGTGCGACGAGCGCGCGGCCGTGCGCCACGTCGCTCGTTCCCCTAGCGCTCGCGCTGGCACTGATCGCGGGGCCGCCCCCGGCGGCGTCGCGCGCGGCGGACGCTCGCGGCGACGGGGGCGCCGGCGGCACGGAAGTCGCTCGTGGCGACGAGGTCGTGGGCGGCGCGGACGTCGCGCGCGGCGACGAGGTCGTGGGCGGCGCGGACGTCACTCCCGGTGACGAGGTGGTCGGCGGCACGGACGTCACCGGCGACGCGCCGATGTCGCGGCTCGATCCGCTGGTCGTCACCGCGACGCGGACGCAGACGGCACTCTCGAACCTGCCGCAGACCGTGACCGTCGTGTCGCGCGAGGACATCGAGGAGAGCGAGGTCGACACGGTCGGCGACCTCCTGCGCGCGGTCACGGGCGTGACGGTGCAGCAGTCCGGCGGACGCGGGACGTCCACCAGCGTGTTCATCCGTGGCAGCGCGTCCGACGAGGTGCTGACGCTGATCGACGGCGTGCAGGTGAACAGCGTGACGCTCGGCGCGTTCGATTTCGCGAACCTGACCCCCGAGGGCTTCGATCGCGTCGAGGTGCTGCGCGGTGGCGGCGGTAGCCTCTACGGCTCGGAGGCGATCGGCGGCGTCGTCAACCTGATCACCCGGCGCGGCGACGGTCCGCCGTCGGGCTCGATGTCGTTCGCCGGCGGCAACGGCGGCACCGATCGCGAGACCGGGGCCTTCTCCGCGGCGACCGAGCGCTTTCGCATCGCCGGCTCGGCGACGCACATCGGCACCGCGGGCTTCGGGCCCGAGATCCCGGTCGACGAGGGCGGGACCGCGCAGAAGACCAACCAGGACTATGACGCGACCACCGCGTCGCTGCGCGCCGACTGGACGCCCACCGAGACGGCCGCGCTCTACGGCATCGTGCACTACGTCGGCAGCAGCGTCGGGCTCGCCAACGCGAGCAACTTCCTCGGTGTGCTCGACCCGAACGCGCGCCAGAAGGGCGACTTCTACTTCGCCAAGCTCGGCTGGGAGGACGCGCCGCTCGACGGGCTGTCCTACCGTCTGTCGGGTGCGTACGTGCTCGACGACCAGCGCTTCGACGACCCGCCGGACGTGAGCAACGCGGCCGAGACGCGCTCGCGCATCCCGTCGGAGATCGTCCAGGGCGACGCGCAGGCGAATTACGTCTGGCAGTGGTCGCTGAGCACCGTCGGCTTCCAGTACACGCGGAAGGCCGCCGACGTCACCTCGTACTTCAGCTTCGGTGAGCCGCCCGACCAGACGTTCGCGCCGAGCCGCGAGGACTACGGCGTCTACGGGCAGGAGCAGGTGCGCCTGTTCGACGACCACCTGATCCTGCTCGGCAGCGTGCGCTACGATCACGACACGCAGTTCGGCAGCGTCACCAGCCCGACCGCCGCGATCGCGGGCCGGCTGCCGTGGCAGCCGTGGCCGGGCTACTGGACCGGCACGCGGCTGCGCGCGACCTACGCGCAGGGCTTCCGCGCGCCGACCTTCAACGAGCTGTTCTTCCCGGGCTTCGGCAACCCGGACCTCGAGCCCGAGCGCAGCAGCGAGTGGAACACGGGCTTCGACGTCGAGCTGCTCGACGGTCGCGCCGTGCTCTACGCGACCTACTTCGACCGGCGCGTGACGGACGACATCGTCACGGTGCTGGTCGACCCCGAGACCTTCGCGTTCGCACCGCTGAACCTCGGCCGGGTGGACGCGACCGGCGTCGAGACCGGCATCGACGTCGACCTCGGCGCGGGCTTCCGCTTCGGCGGAACCTACACCTACCTCGGGCTCGAGTCCGGCGGCGGCACGGACGGGGTGGTACGCCGGCCGAACAACCAGATGAGCTCGTTCCTCGCGTACCGCACGCCGCAGGTGTTCTCCGACGCGGATGCGTTCCAGGCGCGCGTCGACGTGTTCTTCGTCGGCGACCGCCCCGACTTCGATCCGGAGACCGGCGACGTGGTGACCAACCCCCAGTACACGCGCGTCGACCTGGCGACGGCCTACGTCCTGCCGTGGCGGCTCTTCGACACCAGCTTCTCCCTGTTCGGGCAGGTGTCGAACCTGCTCGACCGCGACTACGAGGAGGTGCTGGGCTTCCCGGCGCTGCCGATCAACGCGCTCGCCGGCCTGCGCATCGCGCTCGGGTGATCGGGCGCGCTTTGCCCGCGCGGCGGCGGTGATCTAGGCGAGAGGCGATGGCGAACGGCTCCGCGCGCGCGCAACGCTGCCTGCACCGCTCGCGCGCCGCGCGCGC
>VGTK01000372.1 GCA_016874715.1 Deltaproteobacteria bacterium
GGCGTTCGCGCACCGCCGCGGCGCGACCACGTGCGGCGCGCCCGCGACGCGAGCCGGATCGACCTCCGACGCCCGGTTGACCGGCGCGTGCGGCCGAGGCGATCCACCGTGCGGTCGACCGGCTCGGCTTCGCACCTGCCGCAGCGGCGCTCACGAGCACACGCCATCGAGCGCAGCGGCCCGACGGCACGTCCACGATCGTCACGACAGTGCCCCCGGCGTGATTCGAACACGCGGCCCCAGGATTAGGAATCCTGTGCTCTATCCACCTGAGCTACGGGGGCCCGAGCCTGTGGTCGCCACCTCCATACCGGAGGACGGCTGGGACGGCGAGCGCGTCGAGCGGCAGCAGCCTGCTGCCGGGATCAGGCCGTGACCTTGGAGCGATCCGTCCAGAGAAGGACGATGGGCGCCGCGATGTAGATGCTCGAGTAGGTGCCGGTGATGAAGCCCACGATGAGCGTGACCGCGAACGGCCGCAGCGTCGCTCCGGCGAACAGCGCCATCGCCACGAGCACCAGGAGCACCGTACCGGTCGTGAGCAGGGTGCGCGACAGCGTCTCGTTGATGCTGCGGTTGATCGCCTCCGGCAGATCCATCTTCGGGTTCCGCCGCAGCGTCTCGCGAATGCGGTCCGACACGATGATGGTGTCGTGGACCGAGAAGCCCACCACCGTGAGCAGAGCCGCCAGCGTCGTCAGATCGAAGCTGAACCGTGTCAGGGTCAGAACCCCGATGGTGATCAGCACGTCGTGCACGAGGGCGACCACCGCTCCGAGGCCGAAGCTCCACTGGAAGCGCAGGGCGATGTAGATTCCCATGCAGACCGTCGCGAACCCGACCGCCATGAGGCCTTGCTGGCGCAGCTGGGCGCCCACCTTCGGGCCGACGCTCTCGGTGCTCAGGATCTCGTAGCCCTTCTCCCCGGGATGGGACTTCGCGAAGACGCCCGAGAGCGTCTGCGCGATCGAGCTCATCTGCTCGCCCTCCTCGATCTCGAAGCGCAGCAGGAACTCGCGACCGGTCGAGCCGAAGTCCTGCACCGCGAGGTCGCGCAGGTCGAGACCGCCGAGCTCCTCGCGGACCGCAGCGGCGCTGGTCGGCTCCGAGAAGCGCACCCGCATGTCCGTGCCGCCGCGGAAGTCGACGCCGTAGTTCAGGCCCATCGTGACGAACAGGACGATCGCGAGCACGTTCAGGATCGACGACACGACGAGGAACGCGTAGCGCTTGCCGACGAAATCGAGGTTCAGCGTCGACGGCACGAACTCGCGAAAGTTGAGCTTCTGCGCCGCGGCCCGGGGCTCTGCGCCCTTGCCGGCCGTCTTCTGCGCGGTGGAGGTCTTGGTCTGCGGCTCTGCCATAGAATACCCGGTCGGCTGCCTGTAACACCGTGTCGGGACGCGAACAACCGCCCGGCCGCCAGCGCCCCGGCGGGACCGGCGCGGGGATCACATCTCGCGGCGGCCCTCCAGAGACTTGGACAGCGTGATCGCGTCCGCGTACTCGAGGTCCCCGCCCACCGGCAGGCCGCGCGCGATCCGCGTCACCCGGACGCCGTGCGGCTTCAGGAGCCGCGCGATGTACAGCGCCGTCGCCTCGCCTTCGGCGCTCGGGTTGGTCGCCACGATGATCTCCGACACGCCGCCGCGCTCCACCCTCTCCACGAGCTCCGTGCAGCGCAGGTGCTCCGGGCCGATCCCGTCGAGCGGTGCCAGCGCGCCCCCCAGCACGTGATAGTGGCCGCGGTACTCCTGCGCGCGCTCGAGGGCCAGCATGTCCGCCGGCTCCTCGACGACGCAGACCTCCTCGGGATGTCGTCGCGGGTCGGCACAGATGCGACAGGGATCCTGCTCGGTGAGCCCGAAGCAGCGCGAGCACAGACGGCTCTGCTCCTTCACACTGACCAGCGCCTGCGCGAGGTCGGCGGCGAACGAGTGGTCACAGCGCAGGACGTAGAACGCGAGCCGCGTCGCGGTCTTCTCCCCGATACCGGGCAGGCGCTTCAGCTCCTCGACGAGGCGCTGCATGGAAGGCGTGAGAGCGGTCGGCATCGCAGCGTCGCGAGCCCGCGATCACCCGAGCCCGGGAATGCGGAGCCCGCCGGTGAGCTTCGACATCTCGTCGCTCATCATCGCCTGCGCCTGGCGGATCGCCTCGTTCACCGCGGCGACCACCAGATCCTGCAGCATCTCGCGGTCGTCGCTCCGGATGATCTCGGGATCGATCGTCACGGCCAGGACCTGGAGCTTTCCGTTGACCTTGGCGGTGACCATGCCGCCACCTGCCGACGCTTCCACCGTGCGGACACTGATCTCCGCCTGCAGACTGGTCAGCTTCTCCTGCATGACCTTGGCCTGCTTCATCAGGTCGCCCATGCTGGAGAGATCGAACGGATTCGCCATGTGCTGCTCTCTTTCGATGGTTCCGGCTCAGACCTGGCGGCGGCTGCGCGGCAGCACGCCCTCGACGCGGCCCCCGAGGATCTCCACGCTGAGCTGCACGACCGGGTCCTCGCGCGCTTGCCGGTCCAGCGCTGCGTGATTGCCCTGCGTGGACGGAACGCTGCCGTCCCCCTGAACCACCGGCTCGAACACGAGCCGCCGTCCGAACTCGCGCTCGAGCGCCTGCTCGATGGTGGCCTTCACCTCGGGCGTGGACAGCGCCGACACCGCCTCGCGCCCGGTCAGCGCGACGCGGATCGACGTCTCCCCGACGTCCAGCACCTTGCTGTACGACAGGCGGAAAAAGCGCGACGCGCTCGCGCGCTGCAGCCCGTCCACCAGGGACTTCCACCTCGTCTGCTCCGATGTCCCGGCGCCCGCCGCGGCGGGCCCAGCCGACGCAGCGGCCGGGTCCGCGTCACGGGCGCCCGGCGGCGGGATGATCGGGGGCGGCGACGAATCTGCCCGCGGCATCGCC
>VGTK01000373.1 GCA_016874715.1 Deltaproteobacteria bacterium
CGCTGCTCGGGCCCGGCCTGCCGGCGCTGCGTGCGAGGCAGCTGGCTGCGCTGCTCGCGGGCGCGGCACTCGGCGTGGCGCCGCTGCTCTGGCTGAACGCGGAGCTCTTCGGCTCCGCGCAGAGCTCTGGTTACGGCTACTGGGTGCGCGACACGCTGCTCGCACCCGGCCGGATGGTCGCTGGCGGTGCCGAAGGATCGCCCGGCAACCTGCGCTTCTACGGTGCCCAGCTTCTCGGACTCGGCACGCTGTACCCGTGGCCGGCGGGCGCGCTGCTCGTGCTGGGAGCGGTCGTCGCGGCCCGCGGCACGACGCTCGCGCGCGCTCTCGCGACGCTCGCGTGGCTCGTGGCCGGCGCGCTGCTCGTCCTGCTCGCGGGCTTCCTCTGGCAGTGGGACCGCCTGCTGCTGCCGGTACTGCCGCTCGCGGTTGCGCTGATGGCGCTGCCGTGCGGGAGAGCGGCGTCGCTGCGGCTCCGCCTGCCGGCGCTGGCGCTCGCCGGCCTGGTCCTGCTGCTCGCGGCGTTCGCACGCGAACGCTTCGCGCCGCCCGACGGCGTCGCGTACGACGTCGCGACGCTGCGCCGCATCGCGCGGATCGCCGAGCCGAACGCGGCGGTCGTCGCGCACAGCAACGCGCTCGCGTTCGCGCGCGAGCTGCGCGCGGGTGGCGCCGATCGCGTCTGGGTGCCCCTGCAGCTGGACGTGCACGCCGCCGCGATCGAGGCCGGACGGCTCGTGCCGCTGCGTCGCGTGCCGGGCGAAGGAGGCTGGATTCGCGAAGCGGTCCGGCGGCCGTTCTCGTCGTCGCGGGCGTTCGCGATCGTCGAGACGCTGTGCCGCGAGGGGCGTCCGGTGTACCTGTCCGAGCAGCTCGATCTGTACGCCACCCTGCTGCCCGAGCTGAGGCAGGCGCTCGCCGACCGCTTCGGCTTGACCGAGGTGCTGGCCGCCGAGCCGTACCGCGTGCACCGCGTCGCGTGCCCGCCTTCGGGCGCCGATTCCGGTCGCGCGACGCCCCGAGCGGCGCTGCGACGCGCTCAGGGCTCGGGCCGGTAGAACACCGGCGACGACCAGGCGCGCTCCCGGATCGTCTTCGGCACCGCGGGATCGTCGCAGCTCGGCGAGCGCGCGGCGTCCGCGGCGTCGCGACACGCCCACGCGTTCCACCGACAGGTCGGCACCTCGAGCACGCGGACGTACCAGAACGCGTGCTGCGCCGGGTCGAAGTCCGGATCGCGCCACACCGTGCACAGCTCGTCGAAGCCGGCGCCGTCGGTCGCACAGGTCGCAGGATCGACGCGCCCGACGCCCGCCTGCCCGGCGACGTCGTACACGCGCTCGCGCGCGACGCCGCGGTCGAGCCAGCCCTTCACGATCTGCACGCGCTCGAGCCGCGCGCCCGGACGTGCGGCGGTGCCCGCGTCGCGCAGCGCGCTGACGACGAGCGCCGGCGCCGACGTGGCGTCGTCGCGCGTCGGCAGCACGCCGCCCATCGGTACGCCCAGGTCGTAGCCTGCCTGCAGCAGCCCCGGGTCGGAGCAGGCGTCCGCGCCGAAGCTCCAGCCGGCGAACACGCGCAGCGCGATGCGCGGGCCGCTCGTGCCGTAGACCTCGCGCCGCGCCAGCGCCGTAAAGATCGCCTCGCGCGTGTTCTCCTCCGCCCACACCGCGGCGAGCCCGCCGGGGTTGAACGTCGTGCCGCTGCGCGCGCCCTCGCTCGCGAGCCGCTCGTCGGCCATGTCGTCGACGCTGCCGCGGTGGCCGAGGAACGTCCGCTCGTCGACCGCGCCGGGCGTGCCGTTGTGCGTGTCGGTGCTGGCGAAGACGCCCAGCGGCAGCGGATTGACGCCGAGCCGCGCGTCCTCGGAGAGGCCTTCGAGGAGCGCGCCGCGCACGTAGTCGCGCCGCGACACGCAGCCGCCGTTGCCGGTGCCGCCCGCGCCGACGCCGTCGCCGCAGTCGTCGAACGGCGGCGTGCGCAGCTTCTCGAAGCCGCACGCCTCGTCGGCGTCGCCGAGCGCGCCGGACAGGCCGTTCAGGCACTCGGAGTCGCCCTTGTGCTGGAAGATCTCGACCAGCGGCTCGATCGCGGCGCGCGCCGCGGCCTGCGCGCGCTGCTCGTGGAGTGTGCTGCCCGGCGCGTACGCGACGCGCAGCAGACGGCCGTTGCTCTGGTTCGGGTTGTGCGGGATCGCGAGCACGTCGCAGCCGGTGCCGGCGTCGAGGCAGGTCGCGCGCAGCTCGCGCCACAGGCCTTCGGGAGTCGGCTGCCCGACGTACGTCGTCGGCGGCGGCACGCGGTCGCTCGCGAACAGCACGTTGCGGTGCTGGCTGCTCCCGCCGGTGTTGGCGGTGTACTCGTAGCCGACCAGCGTCGTGAAGCTGCACCGACTCGTTCGGTCGTAGGCGTCGTTCGCGGCGTCGATCGTGCGCCGCCACACCGCGCTCGCCTGCACGAGGCAGGCGTTGCCGTCGGGACCGCACACCGTCGCGTCGCGCTCCGGGTCCGGGCGCGTCGTCTGCACGCCGAACACCGCCTGGCCCGCGCCGCCGCCGGCGCGGAACGCGGCGCACGCCGGCTCGTCGTAGCCGGTGGACCCCGGCACGAGGCACGACTCGACCTCGCCGAGGAACTCGGAGTGGTCGGTCACCGCCGCGAAGTCGAGCGGGCGGTCGAGGCGGAGCTCCTGCGTGCCGCGCCCGTCGGGGCCGAGCGGCGGCAGTGCCAGCGGCTCGCCGCGCGCGAAGCGGTAGGCGTCGACCGGCGTCGCGCGAACGTCGAGCACGTGCGCGTCGAAGGAGTACGCCGTGTGGACGTGCAGGTCGCCGAAGTAGAGGTTGCGCAGCGCGCCGCGGTCGGCGCACGGCTCGCGCTGCTCGACCGGCGGCGCCGGCGCGCGGTCCGCACA
>VGTK01000374.1 GCA_016874715.1 Deltaproteobacteria bacterium
GCCGATCGGACACGTCCCGCCCGTCGAGTACGAGGCGGCGTACTATCGCATTCAGGACAGTCCGGCCGAAGCGGCCGGACTCACGTAAACGAGTCTCCGAAGAAGCCGGGACGGTTCACAGCGAGCCACGGCGCGGCAGCTGCAAACCGAGCTGGCGGATCGTGAGCCACAGGCCCTCGGCGGCGAGGAGGCACAAAGCCGCGATTTGTACATATGCCCTCTTATCGGACGTCGCGAGCGTGGCTCGACTCCGCTGACGCGCCCGCACCGCACGCAACGTACAAAGCCGCTGTCAACGGAGATCTGGCCAGGACGTCACCCGCGAGGCATCGGCCACGGCCTCGACACGCCCAGATCCCGTGACCGGGACGGACGACGACCGCCCGGCCCTCCCGGCCGGCGACCTCGCGGGGAGCGTCCGGCACCCGCGACGCGGCGAAGCAGCGCTTCGAGCGGCAGATCAAGCGCGACAGGGCGGCGGCCGAGGCGAAGGCGAGCGGCAAGGCCGAGCCGGCGGAGGAGCGCTTCGAGGAAGCCGGCTCGACCGACGGTGCGGCGCTGCAGCTCATCCCGATCATCGAGCTGTGCCGCTACTGCCCGGGCATGGTGACGGCGATGGGCGTGAGCGTCGGCCTCACCGCCGGCGCGATCATGGCGAAGGGCACGATCCGGCAGAAAGAGCGCTGGGCGGCGCCGCTGCTCACGATGGAGAAGATCGGCTCGTGGGCCATCACCGAGCCGGGCTCGGGCTCCGACGCGTTCGGCAGCATGATGGCGACCGCGAAGAGGAAGGGCGACGGCTACGTGCTGAACGGCAGCAAGACGTTCATCACCAACGGTCCCTTCGCCGACACCATCGTCTTCATCTGCAAGCTCGACGAGGGCAACGACCCCCGCGAGCGCAAGGTCGTCAGCTTCATCCTCGACAAGGGCATGCCGGGCCTCACGCAGTCGAAGCCGCTGCGCAAGATGGGCATGCACTCGTCACCGACCGGGCAGCTCTTCCTGGAAGACGTGCTCGTCGAAAAGGAGCGCCTCATCGGCGAGTCGGAGGAAGCGGCCGGCGGACGCTCCGGTGCGAAGGCGACCTTCGGTACCGAGCGCAGCGGTGTGGCGGCGATGGCGCTCGGCATCGTCGAGCAGTGCCTCGAGAAGTCGATCGACTACGCGAAGACACGCGTGCAGTTCGGGCGCCCCATCGGCGAGTTCCAGCTCATCCAGCTAAAGCTCGCCAAGATGGAAGTCGCGCGCATGAACATCCAGAACATCGTCTTCCGCCAGATCGAGATGTCGGCGCAGAAGAAGCCGATGCCGTTCGCCGCGGCGTCGGCGTGCAAGCTGTACACTGCGCAGGCCGCGATGGAGGTCGCGCTCGAGGCCGTGCAGCTCTTCGGCGGCAACGGCTACATGGCCGAGTACCAGGTCGAGCAGCTCTGCCGCGACGCGAAGGTGCTGCAGATCTACGCCGGCACCGACGAGATCCAGACCTCGCAGATCGCGCGCTCGCTGCTCGGCGGCGCCTGAGGGGCACGACGACGCTCGGCACCGAACGCACGTCTTCCTGCATCGCCGTGCGTGGCGTCGCGGGACACGTCAGACGAAAACGCGCCGCCCGTTTCACCCTCGCGGTCGGCGAAGCCGCGACGAATGTCCGTCGCGGAACAGGAAGCGCGTGATCATGTCGGTCGCTGCCTCCACCACGTCCTCGCGCACCACGTCCGTCTCTCCGAGCACGAGCCGCGTCGCGATCCACTCGACCGACGCGTGCACCACGTACGCCGCCGCGTGCGCGTCGACCTCGCGCAGCATGCCACGCTCGCGCAGCGCCGCGAACAGCGCCTCGAGCGACGCGCGCATGCGACTCTCGATCGCGAGGTTCGCGTCGCGGAACTCCGGGTCACGCAGGTGCCGCTCCCAGAGGATGCGCTGCAGCCCCGGGCTGATGCGCCGCGAGCCGACCACCGCCTCGATCGCGAAGCGCACGTGCGCGCGCGGTGCCCCCTGCCCCCAGCGTGCGGGGTCGAGCGCCTCGACGACCATGTCGGCCATCGTGCGCACGGTCCCGTCGAGGATCTCGAGCATCAGCTTGCGCTTGTCCGGGAAGTAGCCGTACAGCGTTCCGACGCCGATGCCCGCTCGGCGCGCGATCGCCGCGGTGTTGGTGTCGTCGTAGCCGTGCTCCCCGAAGGCCGCGATCGCCGCCGCGACGATGCGCTCGCGGGTCTCCCGGCTGCGGGCCTGCTGCGGTGTGCGCACGGCGCGCTTCAGGGACCGGAGACGCCCGGCACGGGCTCGGAGGGGCATGCCGTCGCCGCTACCACGGAGGAAATCCGAAATCGATTTTGGATTCGTCTCGACTCGACTGCGATCGAGCCGATACTGATTCGCTCGGGCCGACGGTCTGGCCCGATCGACCCCGGAGGACACGATGAGCAACGGCGCGACGGCGCTCGCCGAGCAGTAGGCGCAGGGCGGGATCGAGACGATCCTCGGGAAGTTCGACACGCACTACGTCTGGAACTACGGCGTCACGAAGCAAGCCCTGCGCGACCTCTACGAAAAGGCGAAGCGCGAGCAGTGGACCGGCACGACGCAGCTCGCCTGGAACACCAGCGTCGATCCGGAGCGCGGCATCCTGCCCGAGGAGCTGAACCCGCTCGCCGAGTTCGAGCCCTACCGAAAGCTGGATGACAAGCAGAAGGTCCGCCTGCGCCACGGTCAGGTCGCGCTGCAGCTTTCACAGTTCCTGCACGGCGAGCAGGGCGCTCTCATCGTCGCCTCGCAGCTCGTCAGCGGCGTACCGTGGATGGACGCGAAGTGCTACGCGGGCACGCAGACCGTGGACGAGGCGCGCCACGTCGAGGTCTTCGCGCGCTATCTGAACGAG
>VGTK01000375.1 GCA_016874715.1 Deltaproteobacteria bacterium
TGCCGATCCCGGCGCCGCGGCGCGTCGGCGTGCGCGTCAGCAACGCGAGCGCGTGCGTGTGGCCCGCGCTCGGCGTGCGCGCCGAAGGGCTGGTCACGCTCGGCTACCGCTGGACGTCCCCGTCGGGACGGAGCGGCCCGCCGGGCGCAACGTCGCGCCTGCTCGACGACGTACCGCCCGGTACGACCGTCGACGCCACCGCGCTGGTGACTCCCCCGCTCGGCGAGCCCGGCCCGTGGCGTCTCGACGTGATCCTGCAGCAGGAGGGCCTCGACACGCCGCTCGCGGTGGCGAGCCGCACGATCGAGCTGCGGGTACCGCGCGCCGGCGTCGCGCCCCCGGCCGGCGGTGCCACGCGCGACGCTGCGGCTCAGCCTGGCGGAGCGGGCAGCAGCTCGTAGATGCGGACGTGCGGCCCGGGCCGCGACACGGCGCCGAAGCCGTGGGTCGGGATGTAGTACGCGTCGGCCGGCTCGAAGACCGCGTCCTCGCGCGCGCCGGTGAACGGGTCGAACTCCGCGGCGAGCCGCAGCCGCGCCGCCATCGTCGCAAGCGCCTGTGGCTCGACGCGCGAGGAGAACAGTGGGTGGTCGTGCGCGACCACCCACCTGGCACCGGTCGCATCGAGCGACGCCGCGTCGAGCCGGCTGCGCACGATCTCGATGCCGGGCGGCGCCGCGGGCTCGCCGTAGCCCCAGAACTCGGTGCCGACCATCGCGACGCGCGTGCCGCGCGGCAGGTTCCGCATCAGCCACGCGCTCGCCTGCACCCGCGTGTCGGTGCGCGACGCGACCACGTCGTGCGCGACGCTGCTGGCGAGCGGCTCCGCGGCGAGCGCGAGCGTCACGACGGTCAGCAGCACCCGGCGCGCTCGCGCTGTCGCGCCGAGCCGCGACGCCGCGACCGTCATGCCCGCGATCAGGAGCAGCAGCAGCGGCACGATCGGCGTCATGTAGCGCGCGAGCAGCGCCGGCGACGCGCCGACCACCAGGAAGTACGACACGGCGCACACCGTCGACAGCACCGCGATCGGCTGCCGCGACACGAGCCCCCAGACCAGCGCTGCCGGCGCGAGAAGCGTCGGCAGCAGGCCCATGCCGTACCGGAGCGAGAAGCCCACGTGGTACGCGTAGCCCGCCCAGAAGCTCGGTGCGGTCGGGATGTCGACCGCACCCTGCGGCACGCCGCCGGTGTCGGTCACGTGCGGGAAGGCCTGCGGGAAGACCAGCACGACGATGCTCAGCACCTTGTTGCGCGTCTCGGGGTTGAAGAACAGGTCGGGCGACGTTGCGAGAAAGCTCGCTGCCGCCGCGAGTCCCGCGGCAATCGCCGAGCCCGGCAGCACGCGCCGCCAGCCGCGCGCCGAGGAGCCCATCACCGCCGCGACCCACGCCGGCAGGAGGAGAAGCACCGCCGGGTACTTCATGCCCATCGCGAGCCCGATCACCGCACCGATCAGCGCGCCGCGCTGCCACGTCGCACGCCGCGCGAGCGGCGCCATGAGCCCGATCGCCGCGACGACGCCGAGGCTCATCAGCACGTCGGGCTTGGCCGCGTGGCTGTCGCGCGCGTGGATGAAGTCCGTCGCGAGCAGCGCGCCCGCCGCGAGTGCGACGCAACGCCCGAGGTTGCGCCGCGCGAACACCACCAGCAGCACGACCGTCAGGACGCCCGCCACCGCCGACAGCGCACGGTCGAGGAGCAGCATCTGCGCCGGATGGCGCAGCAGCAGCGTCGTGTAGTCGCCCGACGGTAAGAGGCCGAACAGACGGAGCGCGCGCAGGCCGACCTCGCCCCAGAGCCACGTCAGGTAGATGTACGCGCTCGGGTAGATGCCGTACTCGAGGTCGAACGTGCCCTTGGCGGGCGCGCCGGCCTGGAAGAGGATCACCTCCTCGTCGGGGCGCGTCATCAGGTGCGGCAGGCCGAGATCGAGCGCCCAGAACCGCAGCACGGCCGCGACCAGCACGATCGCGGTGAAGGCGATCCGTTCGTGGCGCGACAGCCAGCCGTCATCCATGGGAGCGAGCGCGGCCCCGGCGCCGCTCTGGCGTTGTAGGCGGCACCCCTGTGACGCGCAAGACGCCGTGCGCGGGGAGCGGCACGCGAGCAGTGCGCTTGCAGGGAGCGGTGCGCTTGCGATGCGCTTGCGGTGCGCTTGCGAGACGCGGCCCCGGCCCCCTACTCTGCGCGTCACCATGCAGCGATCCGAGCCCGCCACGAGCGCCGGCATCATCGGCCCGCGTCGTGCCGCGCCGCGCCGGATCGTCGCCGCGTGTGGCATCGCGCTGGCGCTGCTGCTCGTGGAGGTGATCGCTCGCATCGAGGGCCCGAGAGTCTGCGTCGGACGCGACGACGTCCTGCTCTCGCCCGACGACGAGGTCGGCTGGACGTTCACGCCGGAGCTGACCGTCACGGTGGACCCCTGCGCGCCGCCCGGCACGCGGCGCACGTGGACCGCGCCGGTCTCGATCAACGCGCAGGGGCTGCACGACCAGCCGTGGCCGTACGCGAAGCCTCGGGGCGAGGTGCGCGTCCTTCTGCTCGGCGACGAGGTCGCCGACGGCGTCGGGATCGCGCGCGCCGACCGCCTGTCGGTCCGCCTCGCCCACCTCACCGACCGCACACGTGGCGCACGCGTCGCGGCGATCAACGGATTGATCCCCGGCTACGGTCCCGCAGAGTCTCTGCGCTTCCTCGAGAAGCGCGGCATCCGGTACGCACCCGACGTGGTCGTCCTGCTGCTCGACCCCGAGAGCGACGTCGCGGCGACGCTCGATCCGCCCGCCGCGCAGCAATTCGCCGCCGACGCCCCACCGGCCGGGCCGGCGCTCGCCGCCGACGCCCCGCCCGCCGCGCAAGAGCTCG
>VGTK01000376.1 GCA_016874715.1 Deltaproteobacteria bacterium
TGCCGCCGGTAGGCGCCCGGGCTCACCCGGAGCGTTCGTTGGAAGACGCGGTACAGCGTCGCGACGGTGCCGAAGCCCGCCGCGTCCGCGACCTCGTCGAGGCTCTGGTCCGTGCTCTCGAGGAGACGCCGCGCGACCTCGACGCGCGTGCGCTCGACGTACGCGGCAGGCGTGCAGCCCACCTCCTCCGCGAACACGCGCGAGAAGTGCCGCGGGCTCATCGCGCAGCGCGCGGCGAGCGTCGGGACCGCGAGATCCGCGCGTGGGTGATCCGCGATCCACGCCTGCAGGTCGCGCAGCGGGTGGCGCTCCGCGGCCTGCGCCGCGAGCTGCACGCTGAACTGCGCCTGCCCGCCCGCGCGCTGCAGGAAGAGAACCAGCCAGCGCGCGATCTCGCGCGCGACGCGCGGGCCGTGGTCGTCCTCGACCAGCGCGAGCGCGAGGTCGATGCCCGCCGCGACGCCGGCCGACGTCCACACGCGGCCGTCGCGGATGAAGATCGGGTCCGCGTCGACGCTGACGCGCGGGTAGCGCTCGCCGAGGTTCGCCGCGGTCGCCCAGTGCGTCGTGGCGCGCCTGCCGTCGAGGAGTCCCGCCTCGGCGAGCAGGAAGGCGCCGCTGCACACCGAAGTCACGCGACGGCAGGTCCGCGCGCGACGCTTCACCCAGGCGACGAGCTCGCGGTCCTGCACGGCCTCGTACACGCCGCTGCCGCCGGCGATCACCAGCGTGTCGATCGGCCCCTTCACCTCGGACAGCACGCGCCGCGGCAGCAGCGGGATGCCCGAAGACGTGCGGATCGGGCCGCGCGTCCGCGCGACCAGCTCGACGTCGTACGCGGATGCCGGCGAGAGGCGGCCGGCGGTCGAGAAGACCTCGGCCGGGCCGATCACGTCCAGCGTCTGCACGTCGTGGTAGGCGACGATGACGACCTTGCGCGGCGCGCTCTGCATGGTCGCCACCCTGCCCGTCCCGCCCGGTGTCCGCAATGACGATGGCATTACGAATTCGGCCATCCGTCCCCGCGACGGATCCGCCTCGCGGCGGCGCGTCCGCGGTTTCGCGGTTGCTCCGAGAGCCAGACTCGGGCACGAGGGCGGCATGGCCCGAAACTCTGCCCCGGCGCGACGACGCCTTCCCGCCCGCACGGCGACGCTCCTTCTCCTCGCCGCCCTGCCGCTGCTGCCGCTCGCGTGCAGCGACGCGACGAACGGCTCGTCCGCGACCTCCGAGGACGCCTGCGCGTCCGCCCCCGTGCGCGGCGCCGGCTTCGACGTCTAGGGCGGCTGGAAGGGCATCGCGACGACCGCCAGAGGCCGCTTCGCCGTCGCCGCGATCGACGGCGTGTGGTGGCTGGTCACGCCGGAAGGGCACGTGCTGTTCTCGAACGGCGTGACGGGCATCGGCCCCGGGGGCGACCTGACCGGCGCCGGAAGCAGGCCGTACGGCGACAACGTCCTCGCGCGCCACGGCACCGTCGAGGCGTGGCGCGACGCGACGCTCGTGCGGCTCTGCGACCTCGGCGTCGCGACGCTCGCCGGGTGGACCAACGCGGCGCTCGACCTGTGGCAGGACCTGCGCGCGTACCCCGTCTCGATCGGCTTCTACGACACCGCGCCGCAGGTCCCGGGCCGGCCGCTGGGCCTCAACCGCCCCCTGCGCGACTTCTTCGACCCGTCGTGGCCGGACGCGGCGCTCGCGTACGCGCGCAACTCGGAGCCGCTCGCGCGCTGCGCCGGCGACCCGTGGTGCTACGGCGCGTTCGTCGACAACGAGCTGCCGTGGGGTGCGACGACGCTCTCGACCGGCACGCATCTCGACGCGTACCTGTCGCTGCCCGCCGGCGCGCCGAGCAAGCGCGCGCTGCAGGACTTCCTCGCCGCGCGCTACGCGGGCGACGTCGCGGCGTTCAACGCGGACTACGGCACCGAACTCGCGTCCTTCGACGGCGTGCAGCAGCTCGACCGCCTCACCGACTGCGCGCTCGTCGAGCCGCTGGGCGACGACACCTGCCTGAAGCAGGAGTCCGCGGCACGGCGCGCGAACCGCATGGCCTTCGAGGCCGTCGTCGCCGAGCGCTACGCGCGCGTCGTGGCGGACGCCGTGCGCGCGGCGGCACCGGGCGTGCTCAATCTCGGCGTGCGCTTCTTCTCGATCTACACGCACCCCGACGTCGCGCGCGCGATCGTGCCGTACGTCGACGTCGTGTCGCTCAACGACTACGACTACGGCACAGTCGAGCGCCCCGCGCTGTTCAACCTCTCCGGCGGACCGGAGTTCGGCTACCTGTTCGGCACCGACGCGTTCACCGACCTCGCGACGCTGCACGAGCTGTCGGGCAAGCCGCTGCTGATCGGCGAGTGGTTCTACCGCGTGAAGCGGACGGATGGCGCGAGCGGCGCTTTGCCGCCGCTCTTCCCGCAGGTGGAGAGCCACGAGGCGCAGGCGGTCGCGTACCGCGGGTACACCGATCGACTGCTCTCGCTGCCGTACGTGATCGGCTACCACTGGTTCCAGTGGGTGGATCAGCCGTTCGAGGGGCGCCGCGACGGCGAGAACCAGTGGATCGGCGTGGTCGACATCCACGACGACCTGCGCGTGCCGCTCGCGGACGCGATGCGCGAGGTCAACGCGGGGCTGATCGAGCGCCGGCTCGGGCTCGCGACGCGCTGAGCGAGCGGCAGGTCAGCGGGTCGCGGCGAGCTCGTCGCGCAGCGCCGCGAGCCCGGCCGGCGTGAAGCGCGCGTCGTCCGGGTGTCCCTGGCGCGCGCGCTC
>VGTK01000377.1 GCA_016874715.1 Deltaproteobacteria bacterium
CACCGCCGCCGCGCCTGCAGACCACGATCGCGCCGGCGAAGGCCGCGTCCGCGCGGTCGTCGAGGCAGAGCGGGTCGCCGAAGTCGGCCGCGACCACCACCGGCAGCGCACCGTCGCTGCCCGACCTGATGGACGCTCCGGCGAGCTCCAGCCGCGCGCCGTCGGCGGCCTCGACGACGACGGTGCCGCGCAGCGTCCGCCGCGTCGTCGTCGCGGCGACCGTCGTGACCCACGGACCGAGGTGCTCGACGCTGTCGGGCGTCGGACCGTCGTTGCCGGCGGACGCGGCGACGAAGATGCCCGCCGCGTACGCGTCGCGGAACGCGAGCTCCACGGGGTCGGCGTACGGGTGGCGACCGCCGCCGATCGAGTAGTTGATCACGCCCACGCCGTCGAGGATCGCCTGCTGGATCGCCGCCACCGAGTCGCTGGCGAAGCAGCCGCCGCCCTCGGCTGGTCCGCAGACCTTGTAGGAGATGATGCGCGCGCGCGGCGCGACGCCGGCCACCGCGCCCAGCCGGACGTCGCCAACCGACGCCGCGACGCCGGCGTTGCCGGCCGCGGTGCTCGCGGTGTGCGTGCCGTGCCCGATCGCGTCGCGGGCGCTGCTGAAGTCCTCGGCCGGGTGCGGGCAGTCGGCGCACGCGTCGTAGGCGTCCATGAAGCGGTACGCGCCGATCAGCTTGCCGTTGCACGCGAACGGCGCACCGGGATTCGCGCCGCCGGAGAACGCGCAGGCGCGGCTACCCGGCAGGGGCGGATACGCCTTGCCGTCCGGGGACGGATCCGCGAACGACGGATGCTCGGGCCACACGCCGGTGTCGATGACCCCGATCACGACGACCTCGCCCGCGTCGCTCGCACCGCCCTGTCGACCCCAGAGCGCGCGCGCCCCGATCAGACCCACGCCGTCGGCCGCCGCGAGGCTGCGGCGCTCGTCGCGGTAGACCGCACGCACGCCGGGCAGCGCGCGGACCGCGTCCTCGGCACCGTCGGGCACGACCAGTGCCGCGCCGCCGACCACGACGTCGAAGCGCTGCGCGACGCGGGCCCCGGGCACCGCCGCCGCGAGGTCGCGCTCGAAGTCACCGATGCGCTTCGCGAGGTACCTCCGGTAGGCGGTCACCGCGCCCGACGACGCGGCGAGCCGCGCGCCACCGGTCGCGAGGCGGCTCGTCGCCGCGAGGCCAGAGACGCCGCCGCGGTAGGTCGCCACGGGCTCGGCATCGAGCTTGACGATCAGGCCGACTCGCACGTCGTCGCCGTGCGCTCCGACGGCGTCGGGCGTCATCGGTGACGCCGCGCGCGCGACGTTCGCCGTGAGCAGCGCGAGACACGCGGCGATGGTCGTCGCCGCACGACGGGAGCCGGACATGGTGCTGGTCGAACCTCGGGGGTTGGAACGGGCAGGACGGGAGACGAACGGGGCGGGACGCGGGGCTGCGGGACGACCGCGAGCAGCTGCAGGGTAGAGACGCGCACCACGGCGGTCAATCGTTCATTTCGCACCGGACGTTCGCCCTGTCGTACGCCTCATCGCCCGCTGCGACGTCGCCCTTCCGGCGGCGCGCCGCGATTGCGGGTTTCGCCTCGGCCGCGAAGCGCCGATAGCGTCGCGTGCGACGACCGGCGCGACGCACGCGCGGGATCGTCGCTTCACGGCGATGACGGAGGTGTGGAACGTGCAGCGGATCCACTCGACGTACCGGGGATCGAAGGCGCTGGCGGGGCTCGTGCTGGCGACGCTGCTCGCGGCCGCGTGCAGCGACGGCGACGGCAGCGGACCGCCCGAACCGTTCGACGAGCTCGGCGGCACGCCGCCGAGCGACGCCGAGCTCGCGACCTATCCGAAGGCGCTGCCCGCGCCGGCCTACGCGAGCGGCGCCGGCGCGACTGCGAGCATCGCCGCGACGCCGTCCTCGTACGTGATCCCCGAATCGACGCTGCCGCCCGTGCAGGCCCAGGGCACGGCGTCGATGCAGGGCTACCCCGGATCGTGCGAGGCGTGGTCCGCGGGCTACGCGAAGGGCTCGTACGTGGCGAACCTGTCGAACCGGCAGGACATTTAGAACCTCGCCAACACCGTCAGCACGGCCTACGTCTACATGACGGTCCTCGCCGAGGAGAAGAAGAGCTGCGGCGAGGGAACGTCGCCCGCCGACACGCTGAACTTCCTCGTCGCGAACGACGCGCCGAGCCTCGCGTTGATCCCGTACTACCCGGTGTGCTCGTACCCGCCCGGCAGCGAAGAGTGCCTCGACGCGGTCGACGTCGCACAGGACTGCGCGAACGACCCGCAGCTGTGCACCGACCTCGCGATCGGCAGCCGGAACGGCGTCGCGAAGCAGCCGCACGCGCAGGTCCTCGACGACGTGAAGACGTGGATCGCCGCCGGCAACGTCGTGCAGATGACGATCGTCGTGCCGATCGAGTTCGGCAAGTAGACGAGCGGCGTGTTCTCGGCGCCGACGTCGTGCGGCAGCGAAACGAAGTGCAAGATCTTCAACGGCATCGCCTGCGGCGCGAGCAGCACCACCGGCACCGGCTGCGCGCAGCACGGCGTCGCGATCGTCGGCTACGACGACGGCACGAGCGCGATCCGCATCCAGAACAGCTTCGGTCCGGACTGGGGCGAGAGCGACTACATGTGGATGTCCTACGAGACGTTCGAGGCGATCTACCTCGCGGGAACGGTCGCCTTCCCGCCGGCGACGCCGCTCGAGCCCGGCGCCGCGCGCGCCGCCGCGGCCGCCGACGCGGGCTGGC
>VGTK01000378.1 GCA_016874715.1 Deltaproteobacteria bacterium
GTCTGCGAGCTCGAGCTCCATCGTCCGCGAGCGTAGCCGACGCCGTCCCGGCCCGGAACCCCGCCGCGCGGCGCAACGCGCGGGCCGCTCGCGGCGGCGGGCGGATCGGGCTAGTGACCACGCGCGTGAGCACCGCGACCCGAGACGACCGCTCCTGGCTGTCGCACGAGCGTTACCCCGCCGTGCTGCTCGGCCTGCTCGTGCTGCTGCAGGTGGCGTTGGCGATTGACCCGCACCACCGCGCCGACTGGCTGCTCGAGAACAGCCTGCTGTTCGGCGCCGTCGCGGTGCTGATCGCGACGCGGCGCAAGCTGCCGCTGTCGCGCGTGTCCTACACGCTGATCTTCCTGTTCCTCTCCATGCACACCGTGGGCGCGCACTACACCTACTCGCTGGTTCCGTAGGACGAGTGGCTCACCGCCCTCACCGGACGCTCCGGCGTGCTCGGCGAAGGGCGCAACCACTACGACCGCCTGGCTCACTTCTGCTACGGGCTGCTGCTCACGTACCCCGCGCGCGAAGTGTTCCTGCGCGTCGCGCTCGTGCGCGGCTTCTGGGGCTACTACCTGCCGCTCGACGTCACGATGGCGACGTCGATGATCTACGAGCTGATCGAGTGGGGTGCCGCCGAGTTCTTCGGCGGCGACCTCGGCGTCGCCTATCTCGGCACGCAGGGCGATCCGTGGGACGCGCAGAAGGACGTGGCGCTCGCGACCCTCGGCGGCATCATCACGATGCTGATCACCGCGGCCTTGAACTGGCGCTACCAGCGCGACTTCGCGCAGGAGTGGGCCGACAGCCTGCGCGTCAAGATTCCGCAGCCGCTCGGCGAGGACGAGCTGCAGCGCCTGCGCGCGGAGCGCGAGTCGACGCGGCTGTCGTGAGCGGGGCCCGCCCGAGCGCCCCGGCCCGTACGGTCAGGTGGAACGCTCTGCCCGCCCCGTGCACCGTGGTCGGCGAAGCCGGTCGGACGTCAGATGGCTGCGGCAGGCTCGGGCGGCCAGAAGCGCGCGAGCGGCAGCTCGACCTCGGCGAAAGGCGCGACGCGGACGCGCTCGTCGCCGCCCCACACGCCGTCGACGACCCACAGTCCGCCGGCGTTGCGGCCGTAGGCTTCGATCGTCCGCACCAGCGGGTCGACCAGCCACAGGTGCGTGACGCCTTCCCGCCCGTAGATGCGCATCTTGCGCGTGCGGTCGATGCGTCCGGTGGACGGCGAGATCACCTCGCACACCCAGTCCGGTGCGAGCGTGAAATAGGGCACCAGGGGGAAGGACGGCATGCGCTCGCGGCGCCAGCCGGCGATGTCCGGCACCACGACGTCCTCGGCGAAATGAAGCTCGGGCTCGAACACGATCCACCAGCCACCTGGCCGCGCGGGAGCGAGGGGATCCCCGTCGCCGTGGAAAGTCGAGTGAAGGAACGCGCCGATCGCCGTACCGGCCCACGCGTGCGGCGACGCCGGCCGCGGCGAGACGATCAGCTCGCCGTCGAGGATCTCGGCGACCTTGGTGTCGGGGACCTGCATCAGGTCCTCGTACGTGGCGCGGCGCTTCGGAGCGGCCATGGGCTCCGGGATAGCACGGGCATGCGATGCCACGAAGCAAGCGATGCGCCTCGCGCGGGCGCTCGACCGCGCCGGGCCTGGCGCCGGACGGTGCAACGCGATGCTGCGATCCGGCTGTGCCCGAACGTTGCGGCGCGCCGCGATGGGCAGCGGCACGCAGGCGTTGCACCGCCTGCCGCCGCGTGACAAGCCGGATTTCGCGATGCATGACCTGCGCGATGTGGGCGGAACCCCGGGCGGTCTCGGGACGTTCCTCTTCGGCCTCGGCCTGGCGATCGTCGGCGGCTACCTGCTGCTCGACCGGGTCACGGTCACCGGCGGCTACTGGGGCTGGTTCGGCGCGTACGACAGCTCGTTCGGCATCACGCTCATCCCTCTCGTGATCGGCATCGGGCTGCTGTTCTTCGACGGACGCTCCGTCGCGGGCACGATCCTCACCTGGGGCGGGCTGTTGATCGTCGTCGCCGGCGTGATCGCGAACATGCGCATCCACTTCCAGCCGACGAGCCTCTTCCAGACGCTGGTGATCCTGACGCTGCTCGCGTCCGGCGTCGGGCTGATGGCGCGCGCCGCGCGCACCGGTGGCGACGACGACGACGAACCGGGCAGCGCTCGCGGCGGGAGATGAAGCCCGGCTTCTGGAGCTACGTGCGCGCCGCGTTCAACGCACGGCCGCTCGGCATGCCGATCCCGCCGAACTGGCTCTTCCTCGCAGGCGTGGCGCTGCTCGGCACCATCGACCGCGGCTTCCTGGTGCTCGGCGCGGGGCTCGAGCTCGCCTACCTCGGCCTACTCTCGGGCAACGAGCGCTTCCGCCGCACGGTGCGCGCTGAGGCCGGCTCGGGCGACGAGAGCTCGTGGAACGCGACGGTGCAGCGACTCGCGCAGCAGCTTTCGCCCGCGGACCGCGCCCGCCATCAGGCGCTCGACCAGCGCTGCCGGGCGATCCTCGAGGACCTCGAGCACGCCGCTTCGCTCGACGCCGGAGCTTCCGTGGCCGGCGGCACGGCTCGCGACCCGGGCGGCGGCGCCGCCGTCGACAGCGCGGGCGTGAGCCTCGGACGGCTGTCGTGGATGTACCTGCGGCTCCTGGCCACGCGTCAGGCGATCCACGAGGCGCTCACGCAGGGCGGTGACGAGCCGGGCGAGGCGCTGCGGCCGCGGG
>VGTK01000379.1 GCA_016874715.1 Deltaproteobacteria bacterium
GGGATCGGCCGCGATCCGGCGCCGCTCACTGCCTGGCGCGCGCACGCGACCGCGGCGGAGATCGCCACCGCGCGGCGGCGCCGCGCGCAGGCACGCGAGCACTGGGCGGCCAGCGCCGCGATCCTGCAGGCGCTCGCAGCGTCGCTCGACGGAGACCCCGAGCTACGCGCGACCGTGCTCGAATCACCGTCCGCGAGACAAGTCCTCGAGCAGGCGGCGCGCTGACGCCGCTTCGGATGGCACGCCCTGCCGGCCAGCGCCTTCGTGGCCGGCGCAGCTGGCGCGGGCGTCAGGCGCCGTGCGCGCCCGTCGCTTCGCGTGCCGCGCGGGTCTCGGGGTCGTCGAAGTACACGCCGCGCATCCAGCGTGCGCCGGTGAACCCGGTGCGCGCGTGCAGCATGCGGAAGTTGTCGTAGAGCACGAAGTCGCCGGCGCCGAGGCGGACGAGGAAGCTGTACCGCGGGTCGCTCACGAGCCGCGTGAGGCGGTTGTACGCCCGGTAATACGCCTCCATGCGCGCGAACGGCAGCCGGTGCGGGTCCATGGTGAAGTAGCTCGAGCGGACGCGAAGGAACGTTCCGCCGCGCAGCTCGAGGACCGGCGCCTCGTGCACGCTCTCGAACGCGCGCTGCACGCGGTGGAAGCGCACCGGGACGGTGGTGAGCAGCTCGTAGGCCTCGGCGTCGGTCGCGCGGAGGTACGCGGCGGCGGCGCGGGCGTCGGCGAGCCGGTTGTCACCACCGTCGCCGGCCGGGCGCATGCAGTGCAGCATCTGGTAGCGCGGCGGGTGCGCGAGGAACGGCTGGTCGGTGTGCAGGTCGACGGGCGCGTCGGTGTAGCCGAGCTGGTCGTTGTTCCGGTTCGTGGTGTTGTCGGTGCGCAGGTCCTCGATGCGTCCGAAGTGCGAGCCGAAGACCTCGAGACCTTCGCCCGCCAGCGCGTCGATCAGGCGCTCGGTGTCGTCGCCGGCGCCGCGCACGACCACGGCGCCGTGCTCGGCGAGCGGCGCCATGCACAGCTCGCGCAGGCGCGCGACGCCGGCGGGGGTGGGTGTCGCGAGGCGCCGTTCCAGGACGCCCGCGTCGCCCGGCGGCGGTGGCACCGGGGCGTGTCCGCGGGCGTATGCGTGCCGCTCGAGCCAGGCGAGTGGATAGCGGCTCGCGTGTCCGCCCGGCTCGTCCCAGTCGATCTCGACCGCGTCTCCGGCCGCCGAAGCGGCGACGCGCAGCGGGCGGCGGTCGAGCGGTACGCTCGACGAGCACAAGGTCCGCTCGCGCGTCTGCGGGTGGCGGCAGCAGTCGCAGTTGTGGCGCAGCCAGAACCAGTGGAAGTCGAGGCTCTCGCCGGGCTCGCCGTGCGGTCGTACGCGGAGGAAGTCGGGGCGCGCGTCGATCTGCATGGCGTCCGCCTAGCAGGGGTGACGGGCCCCGAGAAAGGGGGCGCGCTTCAGCGCGCGTCGGGGCGTGCGCGCAGCAGCAGGACCGACAGGCCGAAGGTCAGCAGCACGAAGGCGAGCATCGCGGCCAGGTCCCAGCGCACGTCGTGCAGCGTCGCCTGGCGGAGCAGCGCCGCCCGGAAGCCGTGGCAGAAGTAGGTGAGCGGGAAGGCGTACGCGATCGGCCGCACCGCCTCGGGCTGGGTCTCGATCGGCGTGAACGCCCCCGACAGCACGAACGCCGGCAGGATGTAGAACACCGCGAGCTGTACCGCCTGGCTCTGGTTGCGCGACACGACGGAGATGAGCTGGCCGATGCCGAGTGAGCCCAGGATGAACGTCACCACCAGCGCGGCGACGACGACGAAGTGGCCCTGCAGGGCGACGCCGAACAGCAACCAAGCGAGCAGCATGACGTTGACCGTGTCGAGCAGCGCCAGGAAGAAGTAGGGCAGCAGCTTACCGATGAAGATCTCGGGCGGTGTGAGCGGCGTCACCGCCAGCTGCTCCATCGTGCCGCGCTCGCGCTCGCGCGCGATCGACGTCGCCATGACGATGACGGTCAGGATCTGCAGGATGAGCCCGATCACGCCCGGCATGACGAAGTTCTGGCTCTTGAGCTCGGGGTTGAAGCGCATCTCGGTCGCGAGCTCGATCGGCGCCACCTTGCGGAGGCCGTCTTCGACGCTGTCGGCGCGGCCTTCGCGGCGCGCGCGCTCGGCCGCGAGGAACGCGTTCTGCTGCACGGTCGTGCTGCCGAGCTCGCGCAGCACCGACGGCGCGGTGAACGTGTCCGACGCGTCGACCACGGCGCGAACGGTGCCGGACCCACCGTCCTCGACGGTGTCGCTCAGGCCCTTCGGGATCACGACGAAGGCGCTGATGTCGTCGCGGCGCAGCGCCTCCTCGGCCGCCGCGACGTCGTCGTCGGTCGCCTCCCGGACCACCTCCGGTCGGAAGGTAACCGAGCCGTTCAGCGCCTCCTCGTACTCCTCGGTGATGCGTCCTCCGTCGAGGTCGACGATGCGCGTCGGGATGCCGGTCACGCGCGGGCTGCCGATCGCGTAGCCGAAGATCACCGTCAGCACCGACGGCATGAGGATCAGGAAGGCGAGCGTGCGCCGGTCCCGCACGAGGTGCAGGAACTCCTTCAGCGCGAGGTGGTAGATGTTTCGGAGCATGTTTTACCGAGGGGGCACGCGCCCCCTCGCCCCACGCGGCGGAGCCGCGCGGGGGGTTGTCGCCCGAGGGGGCACGCGCCCCCTCGCCCCACGCGGCGGAGCCGCG
>VGTK01000380.1 GCA_016874715.1 Deltaproteobacteria bacterium
GGCAGCTGACGCGGCGACATCGCGGCGGACGCGGCAGCTGACGCGGCGACATCGCGGCGGACGCGGCCGACCGCGGCAAGATCCCGGCGGCTCGGCAGCCGACCGCGGTGACATCCTGGTCGCGCGACCCCGCTCGGACCTGTTAGCACGGAGCGGCCCGGACCCGCCGGAGTCGGCGGGCCCGTACGGAGGTCCCCGATGTCGTACCGCCGCGCCCTGCTCGTCGTCCTGCCGCTCGTCGTCGCCGCTCCCGCACCCGCGGTCCAGCAGGTGTTCGAGCCTGCAGGTGCTTCGTTCTACGACACGCCGTTTCCGATGGAGCTGCGGCGCGACGCAGACGGCACCGTGTCGCTCGCGCGGTTCCCGTTTCCGCCTGGCAACGCGCTGATCGACGGCTATCGCGTTGCGCTCGAGCGCACACGCGGCTTCGGCGTCGACTCCGGCGTCTTCTTCAAGTTCGACGGCGCGATCGAGCCGGCGACGTTGCCTGCCGACCCCGCGGCGAGCGTGGCGCCCGGTGCCAGCGTGTTCCTGATCGACGTCGACCCGCGTTCCAAGGGGCGCGGCAAGCGTACGCCACTCTGGATCGAGTTCCGCGAGGCGGGCGACGCCTGGCGTGACGATCACGTGCTGGTGGTGATGCCGGTCCCGGGCCATCCGCTCGAGCCCGACACCCTGTATGCCGCGGTCGTCACCGACGACCTGCACGGTGCCGACGCAGCGCCGGTGAGCGCAGCGCCCTTCCTCGAGCAGATGCGCGCCGGCGCCGCGACGACGTCCTTCGAGGCAGACGCGCTGCCCCTCTACGCGAAGCTCTGGCAGCAGCTCGAGCGTGAGGAGGGCCTGTCGCGCGAGCACGTCGTCGGGGCGACGCTGTTCCGCACCGGCGATCCGACCGCAGTGATGGAGGCGGTCGCGCGCTTCGTCCGCGCGACGGTCCGGCCCGTGGCGACGAACCTGGCGCTCGACGTCGCGCGCTCGACGGGCGCCTACTGGACGTTCACCGGAAACCTCGCTGCACCCCAGTTCCAGAGCGGGACGCCGCCGTTCTCCGCCGCCGGATCCGGCATCTTCCAGTTCGACGCGAAGGGCCGTCCGGTCGTACAGCGCTTCGACACCTTGAGCTTCGTTCTCACCGTGCCCAAGGAGCGCGACGACGGCACGCTGTCGATGCCGATGCGGGGCTGGCCGATCGCGCCGTACATGCACGGCACGGGCGGCAGCCGGAACAGCTTCATCGGCGACGGCACCGCCGGACGCCTCGCCGCGCAGG
The DNA here is from genome assembly GCA_016874715.1 of Deltaproteobacteria bacterium. Taxonomy (GTDB): domain Bacteria; phylum Desulfobacterota; class Binatia; order UBA12015; family UBA12015; genus VGTK01. The sequence goes on from VGTK01000380.1 coordinate 1,274, forward strand.
GGATCGCGTCGCTGGGCATCGACCAGCCGTTGCACGGGCTCCGTCCGGGAGCGACCGCCGACGGTACGAACTTCTACAATCCGCTGAATCCGGATGCGCTGCGCGACAACCCGCTGCAGGCGGCGGCCGACTCGCTCGTGGTGCACCAGCTGGTGCGCCGTCTGACGGTGGACGAGGGTCTGCTCGCGTCGGCCGTCGCCGGGGCCGGCTTCCGGGTCACGACGAAGCCGCTTCGCTTCGACCGCAAGCGCGTGGCGTACGTGGGCCACTCGCAAGGTGCCACCACCGGCCCGCTCTTCCTAGCCGTCGCGCGGAGCGTGCAGGGCGGCGTGATCTCGGCGGGCGGCGGCCACCTCCTGGCGAACATTCTCAGCCGCGAGCAGGCGTTCTTTGCCGGGCTCAAGCTGCGCGACCTGGTCGAGCTCCTGCTCGGCGGCCCGGTCGACCTGTTCCACCCGGCGCTGCACCTGCTGCAGATGGGCAGCGAGGTGTCCGACCCGGTGGCGTACGCGCCGCTGTTCGCGAAGCGGCGAAAGGGACCGCCGCTGTCGATCCTGTTCACGCACGGCACCGCCGACGGCTACGTCACGACGCCGATGACCGCGGCGATGGTGGTCGCGGCCGGCTACCCGCTGCTCGCACCGACGTTTCCGCCGATCTCGTTCCCCGAGCTGCCGGGCTACCAGTACCAGGAGGCGTTCGACCTCGCCGGTTTGCCGACCCTGGTGCCGCCGGTCACCGGCAACCTCGTCGAGGGGAGGAACGCCGCCACGGGCGGGCTCGCCCTCTACGACGCGCAGGGCCACTTCCCGTTCTTCAACTTCGAGCCCGCGCGCCAGCAATGGACGTCGTTCATGCGGTCGCTCGCGTACGAGGATCTCGCGACGATCCCCAATCCGCCGTGACGCCGCGCCGCGCCTCGTGGTGAAGCAGCTTCGTGCGGACTGGTGCGGCCTGGTTTCGCGCGCGCCCGCGCTGCGACGAGCGGCTCGAAGCGCGGCGCTGCTCCTCGCGTGCGCCGCGCTCGCGTCGTGCTCGGCGCGCAAGCAGCAGATCACCCCGGAGCAGTTCGCGGCGATCCAGCGTCAGCTCACGGTGTCGTCCACCGAGGCGTCGAGCCAGGCCGGGCAGGTCACCCCCGTCGTGCCCGGTCCGACGCCGATTCCGCCGCGCGACGACGCCGAGCGCCGCGCGCGGGCCGCGAAGGCGCTGCCGCAGGGCGTGGCGGTCGACGACGTCGTCGTGGCAGGCGACGGTACGCGCTGGGTGATGGCGCTCGCGTCGGCCAGGCGCGACGGCACGACGGTCGGACCGAACCTGCTCCTGCTCGACGTCTCCGCTCCGGAGGGCGTGCTGCTCGGCGAGCACGATTTCGGCCTGGCCGCC
>VGTK01000381.1 GCA_016874715.1 Deltaproteobacteria bacterium
CGCGCGAGAACGGTGCGCAGCGCGGCGCAGTCGGCGGTCGCACTCACGACGCTCCGCCCTCCCTGGCGAGCGCCGCGAGCCGGGCGAGGCCGTGGTGCAGCCGGCTCTTGACGGTCCCCGACGGGCAGCCGACGATCCTCGCGACCTCCTCCTCGGGGACGTCCTCGAGGACGCGCAGCACCACCACCGCGCGCTGCGCCGCCGGCGGGGCCGCGAGGAGCCGCTGCACGTCGAGCGCCGCGTCGCCGGGCGTCGCCGCGCCGGACGACCCATCGACCGCCGCCCGCGCGAGGGCCTCCGCGGTCGCGGGCTCGGGCAGCCGACGACGGAGCAGGTCGCGCGACAGGTTCAGGGCGATCTGGAAGAGCCACGTCGAGAAGCGCTGCCGCGGGTCGAACCCGGGCGCCGCCCGCACCACCCGGAGCCACGTTTCCTGGTACAGGTCGTCGGTGTCGCGGCCGCCCGCCGCGCGGAACAGGAACGCTTGCAGCCGACGCTGCCAGCGCGCGCTCAGCGCGCCGAGCGCGCCCGCGTCTCCTCTCGCAACGGCCCGCATCAGCTCTTCGTCGGTGGGCAACGGCGCGTCATTGCGGTCCGTTCCAGGGCGCGTTCGGTGCACCGCCCGGACCGTCCCACAACCGCGCAGCGAGCGCACGCGCTTCCGCGATGACGCCGTCGAGCAGCGCGTCGCCCTCGGCACGGAACGGGATCGTCAGCCCCAGCGCCAGGTACACGACGGGCCCCAGCATGTGGAAGAAGGTCGCCAGCACGAACGCCGCGCGGACGGCGCCCACCGGCAGCGCGAGCGAGCGCGCGACGGCGACCGCGACGCCGGCGATCCTGCGCCCCGGCTGGTCACGGTGCCAGCCGCGCGCGTCGATCACCGACAGGCGGCTCCGGCAGCGGCGGCAGCGGATCGCCTCCACGGCGATCTCCTCCGCGCAGTACGGGCAACGTCGCGTCTCTCCCATGATTCCCCCCCTCGCCGTCCGCTCCCGGCGGTCGGCTCCCGGCCGTTCGGTGCGGTGATACGCACGGCCCCGGGGCGGGGTTCAGCGCCGCGTGAAAATCGCGCTCCGGGATTGTCGCCCGCGCTCGGTGGGGGTATTCTCCCGCCGTTCTCGTCGTCGGCGGGCGTGTCGGACGCCCGGGCGCGAGGCGGACGTGTGGAGGTGGGGATGGACGACGGGACACTTCGGGTCCGCATGCGACCCGCGACACGCACGGCCAGCGGCTGCGCGATCGCAGTACTGCTCACCCTCGCGGCGGGCTGCGCCGCGCATTCCCTGCGAACCCCGACCACGGAGCGCGGCGTCGCCTCGTGGTACGGCCCCGGCTTTCACGGACGGGCCACCTCGAGCGGCGAGACCTACGACCAGTACGCGATGACGGCCGCGCACCGCACCTGGCCGCTCGGCACGATCGCCCGAGTCACCAACGAAACCAACGGTCGCTCGGTGATCGTTCGCATCAACGATCGCGGTCCGTTCGTCGGCGACCGCATCCTCGATCTGTCCTACGCGGCGGCCACGCAGCTCGACGTGGTTCAAGGCGGCACCGGCGTCGTGACGCTGGAGCCGCTGTCGCGCAACGGGCAGCCCCCCGGCGTCGTCGCATTCGCGGTACAGGTGGCAGCCTTCGGCGACCAGGCACGGGCGGACGCCCATCGTGAGCGCTTCGGCACCCTCACCGAGCTGCGCGGCGGGTCGCTGCGTCAGCCGAGCGAAAACGTGTACGTCGCCAGCGGCGGCAATGGCGGGCAGACGGTCTATCGCGTCCGCGTCGGCCCCTACGCCCAGCGCGACGAGGCCCTGATGCTCGCCTCGTCGCTCGAGCGCCGCGGGATGAAGGCGCTGGTCGTCGAGGAAGTGCTCGCCAGCCGCTGAGGAGCCGCGCGCGTCGCCCCGGCCTTCGGGAGAACGGGAGCATTGAAATGGCGCGGCGGGCGCACTAGAGCCGCGCCGTGCGACTCGACCTCCTCGACGCCCACGAGCAGCACGGCATCGTCGTCCACGACGAGCGCGGTCCGCGCAGCCCGGCGCTGGTCGCGGCCGAGGTTGCCGGCCTGCGTCGGGAGCGCGCTTCGCGCTGACCGGCGCACATGCGCTCGCGCCGGCACAGGCGAGTGCCCTGTTCCGCGCGCTCGCCGGGCAGCGGCGTCCGTTTCGCTTGCGCCTGTCGATCGCGAGCATCCAGAACAAGGCCGTGGTCGATGACGCCGCGCGCGCGGGGTGCGTGGCGATCGAGTTCGACCGCGAAGGCCCGCTGGTCGACGGGCTCGCGACCGGTCTGCATGCAGACCGGTCCTCGCTCGACCGCGCCATCGGCGCGCTGCGCCGCGTGCGCGGACTCGGCGTCGCGACCATGGCGCACCTGCCCCTCGGACTGCCCGACGACGACGAGGGGGTGTTCGAGCGTACCCTGTGGTTCTGCCGGCGCGCCCTGATCGCGGTACCGGTGATCGTACCGGCACCGCTCGCGCAGCGTGGCGGCGTGTCTTCCCGCATGGACACGGACAGCCTCGAGAACGGGCTGTACTGGGCGCGGCGCAAGCTCGCGCGACACCGCTCGATCTGGCGGCGCGCCCTGTGGCCCGGCGGCGTGCGTGACGTGGCCCTGGCCGCTGGCTACCGGCTGCGCCGCGACGC
>VGTK01000382.1 GCA_016874715.1 Deltaproteobacteria bacterium
TCGTGGTCCGCTCGCCCTCGTCCCCGGGTGCGAACGGCTGGCCGCCGACCGGGGCCGTCGCAGGAAGCCCCGGCGGACGGGCCGGCGCGATGGTCGTGCGCTCGCCCGGGTCTTCCGGAGCGGCTGCGGGCGCCGGAGCGGCCGCCGATGGCCTGGGCACACCCGGTGGCGGCCCGCCGATGCGCGTGCGCTCGCCGTCGTCCTGGGGGTCGTCGCCAGCCATCGTCCGCTCTCTTGCCTCCGCAGCTCCCGCGTCCGCTTGCAGCCCGCCTCAGGGATCCCGCGGCCGGCGGTTGAACTTCAGATAGGGCAGACGCACGCCGTCGCCCTCGTTCTTGCGCAGCACGAGCTGGTCGGCACGGATCGCGTCGGGCGCCTCGAAGCCGGCGGTGCCGGCGCTGGCGACGAGATCGTTCTGCTCGCTACCGTCGCCGCTCACGCCGAGGCCACCGACGAGCACGCCGTTGCGGTACAGGGGCACGCCGCCGGGGAAGAAGATCGCGCCGTTCTGCCGGCCGTTGGTCGGCTGGCGAAGCAGCGTGCAGACCCGCGCCTGGTCGTTGTTGAACGACACGCGGAACGGACCCGGCATCGTGCCGTTGATGCCCGACGGGAAGAAGATCTGCCCCCCGAAGCCGATCGCGCGGCCGCTGATGGCCGTGCCGGGCGGGAACGCCTCGCCGAGAACGACGCCCGTCGCCGGATTGTCGAGCGTGTCGAGCGGGTCGACGTTCAAGCTCGACGCGTACACCGAGGTGCGCGCCTTCGCGGGGCAGACGTCGATCGCGTCGGGCAGCGCGTCGGGCTGCCGGAAGAGCCCGATCAGCTCACCGTTGGTGTCGGTGATCGCGTGCACGACGCTGACGGCGGTGCCGCTCGGCAGGCGCACGGCCGAGCGCGACTTCTCCGCCTGGGCGACCGCGTTCTCGACGATGCTCTGCACCTCCGCCGCGGTGAGCGGCGCCGCACCGGGCGGATTGTCGGTCGCGTTCTTCGGGCCGACGATCCAGCCGTCCGGCGCCTGGTTGCCGCGACGCGGGTCGACGAGGAAGGTCGTGAGGTCGCCGTAGCTGCCCGGGTTCGGCGGCGTCGCCGGGTTGAACTCGACGAACGGCAGCGCGAGTCCCTCGAGGAAGACCACGGCATTGAACGGCGCCGGCGGCGGAACCGGTGCCACGCTGATGAAGCACGGCGTCGCGGCAAAGCAGCACGCCGGCGCCACGTCGGTGTCGCAGACGTTCCGCAGACCCTTCGGCCGGACGTTGTCGATCGCGATGGCGTCGCCTGCGAACGCGCGGGCGGCAAACTCGCCGGTGTCGAGCAGCGGGTTGGTCGCGGCCCGCCGGAGACCATCGGGGTTGTCCGCGTTCGCGACCGGGTCGGTGGGCAGCGTCTCGTAGCTGACGCCACGCACCGCGACGCCGATGCCGCCGACGAGACGTCCGTTCTTGTAGACCGGCACGCCGCCCGGCAGCGTCGCGATGCCCGTGTTGCAGCCGCAGCGCGTGTCGGGCGCGTCGGTGTTCTGGCAGCGCAGCGGCTCCTCGCCGTCGAGCTCGCGCAGCAGCGACGCGAGGTTCAGCTGCGGCGGGTAGAACTTGCCCGGGTTGAAGTCGGCCGACGCGGGATTGTTCGCGTCGAGCCGGCAGCCGCGGTTGGTCGCCTCGATGCTGAACAGGCCGCCCGCGCCGGTGTTGCGCACGCCGGGTGGAAAGTTCGGATCGCTGATGAAGCGCACCGCGCGCGAGGTGAGGAAGATCTTGTCGGCGGCGAAGAGCCCGGCGGTGCGCGCGAGCTGCACCGAGAGGTCGACGCTCGCGCAGTCGCTCGACACCTCGGAGCACACCGCGGGGCCGCACTGGAACGGCTCCGGGTTGCAGGCGACCGACTTGCAGCGATCGGGGTCGATCGCGAAGTTCGTCGCCACGCCGAGGATCCGCGCCTGGCGGTCGGTCACCGCGACCGCGATCTGCTGGTCGGTGGCGCGCGACGCGAGCTGCATGATCGCGTTGATCTCGTCGGGCTCGAGCACCGGGGCCGTGTCGGCCGGCTGCTCCGTGCTCTTCACCGACCCGCCGCCGCCGCCGCACGAGATCGCCCCCGCGAGCAGCATCGCGAGTGCCACGAAGCGGAGTCCCGCGCCGATCGACGAAGGCTCAGTGACAATGGATCGCCGCATGGGTTCCGTCCTCTCCTCCAGACGCGCTAGCCGGGGATCTTGAGCTTGACCGGCCCCTTCACCTTGGCGACGCAGGTGAGCCGGTACTTGAGCGGATCGGGATCGAGAAACGCCTTGTTCTCGATGGTGTTCATCTCGGGCGAGCCCGGATCGGGCGGCACGAAGTTCTCCGCCCCCTCCGCGATCTCGACCGCACAGAGTCCGCACAGCCCGACCTTGCACTCCCAGCCGAGCGGCTCGTCCATGTGGTCGGTCGGCTCGCCGGACTTGCTGGTCTTGCAGTCGGGGAACCGCGACTTCAGGCTCTTGAAGTACGCGTGCAGCAGGTCCTCGCTCGCACCTGCGCCGTAGGTCACCGGGAATTCCGGGTGATCGATCGTCACGGCGGCGCCCTCCACCGCAGCTGCCGGTGCTGCCGCGGCCGGCGGCGGGGCGGGCGCGGCGGCCGGCGGCGCC
>VGTK01000383.1 GCA_016874715.1 Deltaproteobacteria bacterium
CCACGACCGCCGACGCCGCGGCGATCACCAGCGCGCCCAGCGCGGCGGTCAGCGCCACGCCGCAGCCTCGGCGGGGCCCGTGCCCGAGAGCCGCGTCGCACGAGGGGCGCCGGGCGACCCCTCTCTCGTGCCGCCGGTATGCAGGATCAAGGGACAGATCCTGCAGCGCGCGACACCGGTGCGTCAAGCGCGCACGGGCGTCGCGCACGGGCGTCGCCACTCGTCAGGGCGGCGCAGTCTCCGGGGCATCGTCGCGGTCGAGGAGGCGCCGTCGGTCGAAGCGACGCGTCGAGGCGTTCCGCAGAAGCGCCATCCTCGCGTCTTGAAGGACCCACCGGCATCTGTCACAGCAAAGAACGCATGTCGCACGCTCGTCACTATTCGTCCGCAGCCTGGCAGATCATCGCGATCGTCAGCGCCGCACTCGTTCTGGGTGGTTGCTCGGAGCACGTCTCTTTCGCGAGCAGACCGATCGGGGCCAAGGTTTACGTCGACGACATGTATGTGGGCGACACACCGACGACCTACTCGACGCGGAACGTCGTGTCTCGCTCCTACAGGGTGGAGAAGCCAGGGTACCCGGAGGCGGTGGGCACTTTGCAGGCGCGCGTCGCACCGGGCCGAATCGTCGGAGCGGTCTTCACCCTGGGAATTCTGGCCGCGGCGAGACCGATGATGTATTACGATCCGAGCTCCGTGGACGTCGAGCTCGACCGCAATGCCGACGGCTCGGTGGTCTCGATGGCCGCCGATGCGAAGCTCTACAACCTGAAGTCGAACGAAGTGGCCATGGGTGGATGCGACGCTCGTGGCAACTGCAGTGTGGTGTTTCCGTCCGGCGTCGAGTGCACCGGCGAGAGCGTCCGCGAAAACCAGGGCACCACGCGCACCGCCGCGGGAAGCGGCTCGGTTTCCGGATACGCCTACAGCGGCGGGTACGGCGCCGCCTACACCGGCGGCTCGGCTGTCGCGTCGACTGGGCGCGAAATACAGAACTCGCAGCGCGGCGTGACGATGTTCCGCTGCCCGAACACCCTGATCGATTGCACGACGGTGCTCGACGCGTTCGGCGCAGGCGGGCACGGCGAGTGCAAGGATGGCCGCGGCACCGAGTATCGCCTGATGCTCGTTCCGAGATGACCCGGGTACGGAGCCTCCGGCGTCGAGCCACCGTCTCCCGCAGCCGTCGGCGTTCCCGTAGGCGTTCCACTGCCGGCCCGTAGGATCGGCCGACCGCGACGGTCGCCACGACGGAGTCGTCGCCGGTGCGGATGGCCGACACCGTGCCGTCCGCTGGATCGACGACCCGGGCCTGCCGCCCGCTCCGCGACACCGCGATCGGACTCGCCGTCGCGGGCTCGCCGGGCTCCACCGCATCCGCGGCGCGCGGCAGCGGGCACGCCGTCAGAACCGCTGCGATCCGCACGCGGCCCGGACTCGTCCGGCGAAGCCTGGCTGCGCAGCTCCCCACCTCGACCGCCCCGCGCGTCGCGCGCATGCGTGCCCGGCGCGGCATCGCTTGCTACCGCGTGGGCGATGGCTTGCACGTCCGCACGCGAGCAACCCGGACAAGCGCTGTTCGCGGGCTTCGAGGGCACGTCCGCCCCTCGCCGGCTGCTCGATCTCGTCGCTGCGGGCCGGGTCGGCGGCGTCGTCCTCTTCGCGCGCAACGTGGAGAGCCCGCGTCAAGTACGTCGCCTGGTGCTCGCGCTGCGGGAGCACGAGCCCGCGGACGCGCCGCTCGTCATCGCGATCGACCAGGAAGGCGGCCGCGTGCAACGACTGCGCACGCCGTGGACGGAGTGGCCGCCGATGCGCCGGCTCGGCGAGCTCGACGCCGAGCACGCCGCCGTGTCCACTGGCGCCACGCCCGCGGCGCTCGCCGCCACGGCGGCGGTCGCGCGCGCCCTCGCGGTCGAGCTGCGCGACAGCGGCATCGACCTCGACTTCGCGCCCGTGGTCGACGTCGACAGCAACCCGGCGAACCCCGTCATCGGCGACCGGAGCTTCGGCAACGAACCGGCGCTCGTCGCGGCGCACGCGGCCGCGTTCATCGGCGCCATGCAGTCGGCAGGCGTCGCGTGCTGCGCAAAGCACTTCCCGGGACACGGCGACACCACGCTCGACAGCCACCTGGCGCTACCGAAGGTCGCGCACGACCTCGACCGCCTGCTCGCGGTCGAGGTCCCGCCGTTCGCCGCGGCGATCGCGGCGGGGGTCGCGAGCATCATGAGCGCGCACGTCGTGTTCGAGGCGATCGACCCGGAGCGTCCGGCCACGTTCTCGCCCGACGTGATCGCGTTGCTGCGCGAACGCCTGCGCTTCGACGGCGTGCTGTTCTCCGACGACCTCGAGATGAAAGCGGTCGCCGATCGCTGGCAGCCCCGCGAGATGGTCGACCTGGCGCTCGGCGCCGGCGTCGACGTGCTGCTCGCGTGCCGGCGCTTCGAGCTGGTGACCGAGTTGCTCGAGCGTCTCGAGTCGCTGCCCGACGCACGCCTCGAAGCGCCGCTCAGGCGCGTCACCGCGCTGAAGCAGCGCCTCGCTTCGCCGCCTCCGGCCGCGGCCGGGCCGCCCTACCCGGAGCACCTCGCGCTCGCGGCGCGGCTCGCGCGACC
>VGTK01000384.1 GCA_016874715.1 Deltaproteobacteria bacterium
GCGGTGGCAGACGATGACATCGTCCGCGACCGGCAGCAGACCGCCGTCGAGATTGATGCGCCACGGTGCGAGTCGGATCCCCACCACCTCGTCGGCGTGGGCGGGCACGAGAGCCTCGGCGAGAAAGTGCACGGTCGCGAGCTGCGTCCGGTTGCCGTAGCCCACGAGCCGCACCCGGCGCCCGTGCTGCGCGAACGGCACGACGTCGCCGCCTTCGAGCACCAGGTCGTCCGGCAGGGCGAGCAGCTCGCGCAGGCCGAGTGTCTCCACCGCGGCGCGCAGCACGCCGGCTCGCCCTGCCGCACGGGCCGCGCCATGCGTCCCCCGACGTAGACGTCGGGCAGCCACGGCAGCGTGATCAGCGAGTCGCGCGTGAAGACGAGATTCGGACTGCTGCGCGCCGTCGCCAGGAAGGCGTCGTCGTCGAGGAGATCGGTCAAGTATGCCACGCGCCCGGCGTGGGCGCGCAGCGTCGCGACGAACGCCGCGTGCTGTGCCGCGTACACCGCCGCGTCCGGGCGCGAGCGGAACAGGATCGCTTCCTCGAGGCTCGCGTCGGTGATTCCGTCGAGGGCGCCCAGCGCCCCGACGCGGCTCGGGTCGTGGACCAGAAGCAGTCCGGGCACGGTCGCGTGCTCGGCGGGTCCGCTCGCCCGGGGGTTGCGCACGGATTCGGTCGTGATGCGCGTCGTGCCCCCCTCCGGCGGCGGCAGCGGGATCTACGGACGGAACTTGCGCCCGCGCGGCACCGGGAAGCCGTCGACGATCTCGATCGTCAAGCGCATGTCCGGACCGGCGAGCCGGGCGCCGCGCGCCTGCAGGCGCGCGACCCCCTCGACGCTGGCGGCGCCTCGCGGCTTCAGGCGCAGCACCAGCGTGTCGCTCGCGCGCTGCTCGAGCTGGTGCTGCGCGATCCAGCCGGCCTCGCCCTCGAGAAGCGGCCCGGTCAGCAGGAAGGGGTGGAGGCGGCGGCCGTCGGGCAGGACGACGTGGTCCATGGTCCGACCGTCGATCGCGAGCAGCGTGGTGAATGGCTGCCCGCATGGGCACGTTGCCGGCCCGCGCACCGCGCGGTCGCCGGTCCGGTAGCGGATGAACGGCATTGCGAAGGCATGCAGGTTGGTCGCCACGACCTCTCCCGACTCACCCTCCGCGACCGGCCTGCCGTCCTCGCCGAGCACCTCGAGAACGAGCGCGTCGTCGGACACGTGAAAGGTGCCCGCGCCCGCCGGACACTGCCAGGCGAGCAGGTTGAACTCGTGCGCGCCGTACAGGTCGAAGAGCGGGGCACGAAACGCCTGCTCGATCGTGCGCCGAGCATCGGGGCGCAGCACCTCGCCACCCGACACCAGGAGGCGCGGCCGGATGCGCCGGCGCGGCGAGGCGTCGAGCGACTGCGCCGCCTGCTCGAGCGTCGACGGGTACCCGGAGATCACCTCCGGGCAGAGGCGCTCGAGCCGGTCCAGCAGCTCCGACCCGGCGCGCAGCCCGTCGAGGTACTGGTTGCCGAAGAGACCGACCCAGGACCGCAGCGGGCCCGGCCATCCCCCGCGGCGGCCGTCGAGCGGCGGCTCGGCGACGCTCACGCGCCGGTCGCGGGCGCGCATCCCGAGCTGCCGCCACGCCCGGACGCGAAAGAGCTGCAGGAGGTGGTCCTCGAACGGCGCGCGGCCGATGACGAACGGCTCGCCGGTCGAGCCGCTGGTGATGCGGCGAACCAGCCGCTCGGGACGGGTGCCGGCGGCGAGCAGCGTCGCTGGCGGCGCGGCGCGCAGGTCGGCCTTGCTCGTGATCGGAAAGCGCGCGAGGTCTCGGGTCTCGCGGACGCGCGTATCGGAGATCCCCGCCGCGGCGAAGCGATCACGATACTGCGGGACGCGGGCGGCGGCGTGCACGAGCAGCGCGCCGAGGCGCCGCATCCGGAACGCTTCGATCTCGTCGCGGGTCGCGTGCGGATGGCGCCACAACGCGCGCAAGGTGTCGGCGAGCGCCCACATCACGTACCGGTGCGGCCGGCGAACAGCACGTTTTCAAGCGCGCTCCGCGGATTCGCCCGCCCGTCGGGTCCGGCTCGCGTCGTGGCGTGACGTGCGGTAGAGCGCCGGGATGATCGGCATGGTCTTGTGCGGCGTGGCCGCGCTCGGTCTGCTCGGGATCGGTATCGGAGCGATCGTCGCACCGGCGTTCTCGGCCGGGCAGTACGGCATCGTCGTCGCCGACGCGCGCGCGCTGGCGTACCTGAGAGCGATGGGTGCCCGCGATCTGGCGCTCGGGATCGTGCTCGCGCTGCTGATGGCGCTCGGCTCCCCGGCACTGCTCGCCGCGAGCGTGGCCGCTTGCGCGCTCATCGCGATCGTCGACTTCGCCGTGGTCCTCGCGGACCCGCGCCCCGGTACCGATCCGCAGACGGTGCCGCGCGGCGTCTCCCTGACCCTGCACGCCGGAGGCGCGATCGGGCTGCTCGCCACCGCGGTACTGGTCGCGCTGGGCCGCTGAGACGCAACGAGCGCGGCGGGTCGGAACGCGTCGCGCGCACCGCGGCGGGTCGGAACGCGTCGCGCGCACCGCGGCGGGTCGGAACGCGTCGCGCGCACCGCGGCGGG
>VGTK01000385.1 GCA_016874715.1 Deltaproteobacteria bacterium
GGTGCATCCCACGCCGCTCTTGCCGGAGCAGCGCGTCACGTACGTCGGGCAACCCGTCGCGATGGTCGTCGCGGAAACACTTGACCAGGCGAAGGACGCCGCCGAGCTGCTCGCAGTCGACTACGAGCCTCTGCCGGCCGTCGTTGACCCGGTTGCCGCGCTTGCCAACGACGCGCCGCTGGTCGAGCCCGAATTCGGCTCGAACCTGGTGCTCTCGGTGGGCACAACCAAGGGCGATCCGGCTGCGGCCTTCGCCAAGGCGCCGGTCGTGGTCGAGGAGGAGTTCGTCTCGCACCGCTACGTCGCCGCGCCGCTCGAGCCCCGCGGTATTCAGGCGCACGCGGATCCGGTCACCGGCGCGCTAACTGTATGGGCGGCCACGCAGACCGCGCACGTGCTGCAGAGCCTGATCGCGGTGTCGCTGAAGATGCCTGTCGAGCGCATCCGGGTCATCGCCTGCGACGTGGGCGGCGGCTTCGGCCAGAAAGGCGTGCAGTCGGTCGAGGACATGCTGGTCTCGTTCGCGGCCCTTGAGGTCGCGCGCCCGGTGCGATGGATCGAGAGCCGCAGCGAGAACCTCACCGCCGCGCCGCATGCCCGCGACCAGGTCCACCGCATCGCCGTCGCCGCAAGTTCCGACGGCCGGATCCTCGCGCTCCGGGACGATGCGATCATGAACTGCGGCGCCTACAACTTCCTCGGTCTCGTCGTCCCGTACAACTCGCTGTCGCACCTGCTGGGGCCCTACGACGTCCCGAACGCTTCGATCCTGGTGAAGGGCGTGCTGACGCACACGATGTACACCACGCCTTACCGCGGCGCCGGCCGCCCGGAGGCGGTGTTCGCGATGGAGCGCATTGTCGACCGGCTCGCGGTGAAGCTCGGGCTTGAACCTGCGAAGGTGCGCGCGCGCAACCTCGTCGCCAAGGAGGCGATGCCCTACGACACCGGGCTTCTGTACCGCGACGGCTTTCCCCAGGTGTACGACTCGGGGAATTTTCCCGAGCTCCTCGAGCGCGCGCGCGGGCTCGTGGACCTTGAGCGCTTCCGCGCGGCGCAGCGTGCCGGGTTTCCCGACAGCAAGCTCCGCGGCATCGGCTTCTCGATGTACGTGGAAGGCACCGGCATGGGGCCATTCGAGGGCGCGACGGTGCGCGTGCTCGGCTCAGGCCGCGTGCAGGTGGCGAGCGGCGCCTGCAGCTCGGGGCAGGGCCATCGCACCGTGTACGCGCAGATCGCCGCCGACGTCCTCGACGTGCCGCTCGACGCGATCGACGTGGTCGGCGGGGACACCTCGACCGTGCCCTTCGGCATTGGCACGATCGCGAGCCGCAGCACCGTGACTGCGGGCAACGCGATCCACCAGGCCGCCGTCCAGGTGAAGGACCGCATCCTGGCGCTCGCGGGCGAGGCGACGGAGACCGCGCCGGAGGACCTCGAGCTCGCCGACGGCAAGGTGCGTCTGAAGGGCGTGCCGGACCGCGCGCTCACCTTTGCGCAGGTGGCACGCGAGGCGGCCGCAGCCGTGCTCCGGCGCGGCGCCCGCGGCGACGGCTTGCTCGCCGAGACGGCGTACTTCCGTCCGCCGACCGTGACCTACGCGAGCGCGGCGAACGCCGCGGTCGTCGCGATCGACCCGGAGACCGGCACCGTGGCCGTCGAGCGCTTCGTGGTCGTGCACGACTGCGGGCGGGTCGTGAACCCGCTGCTCGCCGATGCTCAGATCGCCGGCGGTGTCATGCAGGGCATCGGCGGCGCGCTCCTCGAGCAGATGGTGCACGACGCGGGCGGCCAGCCGCTGACCGGTAGCTTCCTGGACTACGCGATGCCGGTCGCCGAGGACGCGCCCGCGCTCGCGCTCGACCACATCGAATCGCCATCGCCGCGCAACCCGCTCGGCGTGAAGGGGCTTGGCGAAGGCGGCGCAATCGGGCCCCCGGCGGCGGTGGCAAACGCAGTGGAGGACGCACTGCGGGCGCGCAACGTCGTCATCCGGCGTGGTCCGCTCACATCATCGACGGTATGGAAACTCATCCAAGGAGAGGGGAAATGACGAACGACCACCGGACCAACGCCAACCGCCGCCGCCTGCTCGCCTCCGGCACCGCCTCGGGCGTGCTCTCGCTGCTCGGATTTCCCTCGGTGCTCAGGGCGCAGGCGGGACCGCTCAAGGTCGGCGTGATCCTGCCCCTGACTGGGGTGCTGTCGTTCCCGGGCACAGCGACGCGCAAAGGAACCGAGCTCGCGGTCAAGATGATGGCTGAGCAGGGCAGGCGCCTGGACGTGGTGTTCGCCGACACCGAGTCCAAGCCCGAGAACGGGCGGGTCGCCGCCGAAAAACTCATCCGCGACGGCTGCTCCGCGCTGGTCGGTGCGTGGGACTCCGGCGCCACGATCTCCGCTGCGCAGGCTGCCGAGGCGGCGAAGGTCCCGCTGGTCGTCAACATCGGCTCGGCGCGGCAGATCACCGAGCAAGGCTTTACCCAGGTGTTCCGCAACTTCCCCCCGTCCGACGAGATCGTCGGCAAGGGCGTGGATCTCTTCAAGGGTCTCCTGGGCGGCAGCTTCCTGCCGAAGACCGCCGTCCTCATG
>VGTK01000386.1 GCA_016874715.1 Deltaproteobacteria bacterium
CCGGTGACCATCGTGAACGCGAAGCCCAGGATGCGCGCGATGGTCACCGTGTCCTCGCCGAGACGCGCGAGATCGGAGACGATGTCGTCGCCCGGGTCGGAGCGGCGGAGCTCGATGAGGTTGGCGAAGTAGCCCAGCAGCTCGGCAAACGGGTTCCCGGCCGCCGTGGGCTTGCCGCTCGCCGCCGCCTGGACGATCGCCTCCGTCCAGCGGTCGAAGAGAGCGCGGTCCTCGGCGGGTACCCCGAGGTAGTGCGCCACGACGAAGCTCGGCAGCGGCTTGAACAGGTGCTCGACGATGTCGACCTCGCCCATCCTGCGCGCCGACTCGACGCGCTCGGCGACGAACTCGCGCACTGCCGGCTCGATGGTCGAGACTTGCCGCGGCGTGAGCCCGCGAGTCACCAGGCGCCGAAACTCGGTGTGCGCCGGCGGGTCGAGGAAGACCATCGGCATCGCCACCGCGAGACCGGTCGCATCGAGCTCGTCGTAGGCCACGGTCAAGCCCTGCGCCGAGGAGAAGGTCTCCGGATCGCCGGCAGCGGCCCAGACGTCGGCGAACCGGGTCAGCACGTAGAAGTCGCCGGACGCCACGTAATGCACCGGATCGTGCTCGCGTAGCGCCGCGTACATCGCGAACGGGTCGCGCCAGGTCTCGCCACTGCGCAGCTCGAAGCTCACGTCGCTCGCCATCGCCATCGTCGGATCCTCGGAGGCGCCCTGCGGGCCCATCGTACCCTTGCCTCGCCGTGGCGGAGCCAGGCACCCCGGTCCGCGGAGGCCCACACAGGCGGCGGATGCCCCGCGGGAGCAAGCGGAGAGAGCGCCGTTTCGTCGAACTACTGGCTGTCGTCTGCGTACCCGAACGACACGCAGAACGCGTCGAACGCGAACTTCAACAACAGCTGCCGCCGGGGCCGGGAACGCGCGGCGTCAGGGGTGCTGCTGGTTCACTCGCCGCCGCGGAGCTTCTTGGTCGTGTCGTAGATCCACGGGCCGCAGCCCGCGTTCGCGTCTGGTGCGTTGATGGTGCAGTCGCTGCCGCCGCCGTGCGCGATGCTGAGCGTGCCGATGGCGCCGCCGGTGTATCACGCGGCGAGGAAGCACAAAGCCGCGATTTGTACAGATGCCCTCTTATCGGACGTCGCGAGCGTGGCTCGACTCTGCTAACGCGCCCGCACAGTACGCAGCGTACAAAGCCGCTGTCAACGGACATCTGGCCAGGACGTCACCCGCGAGGCATCGGCCACGGCCTCGACACGCCCAGATCCGGTGACCGGCCCGACGGCGGTGAGCTCAGGGCAGCTCGTACGCCCCGAGATCACAGGGTGCGATACGGGTCACGCCTCGCTGGTCCGGCACCTTACAGAGCGCACCCTTGGTCTGTGCCGCCAGCGCCGGGCTGCCGGCGAGCAACGCGTGAGTCTCCGTTGGACCGCCGTTGTCAGCAAGCGGCGCGAGGACCGGATCGCCGGAAAGCAGCGCGGCCCCGCCAGAGAGTGTGGGCGGCTCCGGACACGGGGTCTCGATCAGGCTCGTCGTCCCAACGGTCGAGAGACCGCCGGCCTCGAGACGGCAATCGGGAGCGGCGTCCGAGAGGTTGTCGGCCACGATCGAGTTGTCGATGCGGACGAAGTTGCCCGTGCCGCCGCCGAACTCGCTGACGATTCCCCCGGTTCCACCGGAAATCGCGGCCGAGTTGCCGGCGACCGTCGAGCTCTCGAGACGCAGCGTGGAGCGGCGGAACTCGTTGGCGTTCAGGTAGATCCCACCCCCGTCGCCGCTCGCCGTGTTGCCGCTGATCGTCGAGCGGATGACCTTGAGGTTGGCGCCACCATTCGCGGTCCGGATGCCCCCGCCGGAGCCGGCGGTGCTGTTGCCGCTGATCGTCGACCCGACGACGGTCACCTTCGCTCTAGAGTTGTTGCCGGCGGCGAGCACTCCCCCCGCCTGGTTCCCGCTGATGGTGCTGTCGACGATGCTCACCGATCCGCCGCAGCATACGGAGACGCCGGCGTGCGCGCTCCCGGTGATCGAGCTCCTTTCGATCACGACCCGATGCTTGTCCACGAGCTGCACGCCATGCCCGGGTGAGCCGGACACGAGATCCGAACGACGGGCCGCGGCCAATGCACCGACGATGGAAGCGAAACACCCGCCGGTCCCTCCGGGGTTCACGCACAGCGTAGCTCCGAGACCGGTCGAGGGTAGGAGAACCAGCGCGGCTGCAGCCAGCCATCTTCGAACGTGATTCACTCCAGTAGCCCCCCGTTCGTTGACTTGCATCACGTTCCGCCGAGTACGAGGCGGATAGGAGCTCGCAACGGCCGATTCGACGTGACGCGGGGGCATCGGACATCGCGCCTGCCGGGGCTTGCACCGCCCGGCGCCCGAAAAGTACGCAGCAGCCAAGGCTCCTGTCGATGAAAATCCGGCCGCGCCCCCGGCGCGAACGGCGACCTCGCCCAGGGCGAGCAGCGCGATGCCGAGAAGGAGCGCCGGCACGGCTCGCAACCGCCGCTCACCATGCGAGGCTCACC
>VGTK01000387.1 GCA_016874715.1 Deltaproteobacteria bacterium
GCGGCCCGGCCCGCAGCCGGCTCCGATCGCCCGCTGCGCCTGCCCCGGCGCGCGCCGCGACCGCGCGCACGCGCGCCGTCCTCGACGGGCGCCGGCACGTGCTCGTGCTTGCCGTGATCGAAGCCCGGCAGGATCACGCGCGGCAGCACGGCACCGATCGCCTTCTCGATCACGCGCAGCGCCTCCTCCTCGGCCGAGGAGACGAACGTGCAGACCTCGCCCACCGCGCCGGCGCGCGCGGTGCGGCCGCCGCGATGGATGTAGTCGTCGGAGGAGAACGGCACGTCGAAGTTGATCACGTGCGTGATGCCGTCGACGTCGATGCCGCGCGCCGCGACGTCGGTCGCGATCAGCACCGGGTACTGGCCACGGCGAAACGCCTCGAGCGCCGCGGTGCGGTCCTCCTGCCGGCGGTCGGAGTGGATGCTGGTCGCCGGGACGCCGGCGCGCGCGACGGAGCGCGCGAGACGGTCGGCGTCGGCCTTGCGACGCACGAAGACCAGCGCCATGCGCACGTCGCCGCGCTTGAGCAGCGTCGTGAGCAGGGCCCCCTTGCGCTCCTGCGCCACCGGGTAGACCGTCTGCGTGATGCCGACCGCCGGCTTCTGCGCGCCGACCATGATCACCACCGGATCGCGCAGGATGTCGTCGGCGAGCCTGCGGATCTCCGGTGCCATGGTCGCCGAGAACATCAGCGTCTGACGCTCCGTGGGCAGCGCGTCGAGGATGCGGCGGATGTCGGGCAGGAAGCCCATGTCGAGCATGCGGTCGGCCTCGTCGAGCACCAGGACCTGCAGGCCGGAGAAGTCGACGTAGCCGAAGCGCATGTGGTCGAGGAGCCGGCCCGGCGTCGCGACCACGATCTCGGCGCCGGCACGCAGCGCACGCTCCTGCGGCCGGCTGTCGACGCCGCCCACGACCGAGACCGCCGTGAGGCCGACGTGGTAGCCGAGCGCGAGCGCCTGCTCGTCGATCTGCATCGCGAGCTCGCGCGTCGGCGACAGAACGAGCGCGCCGCACTTGCCGCGCTCGGCGTCGTGCAGCCGATGCAGGATCGGCAGCAGGAAGGCCGCCGTCTTGCCGGTGCCCGTCGACGCGCAGCCGATCAGGTCACGACCGGCCAGACCGACGGGGATCGCCTCGGCCTGGATCGGAGTCGGGCGCGAGTAGCCCATGTCCGCGACGGACTCCATGAGGGCCGGGATGAGGCCAAATTCTGTAAAAGGGTTCTTCATCGTCGTCGTCAGATGAAACGCCGTGCGGGTTCCATCGCTCGTGGTCGGCGAAGCCGACGTGAACGTCAGCCCAGAATGGCGCGCGCGATCGTCAGGATCTGGATCTCCGTGGTGCCGCCGCCGAGCTCGATGAGCTTCGCGTCGCGGGCGAGTCGCTCGACGACGTACTCCTCCATGTAGCCGTTGCCGGCGAGGATGTGGATCGCCTCGAACGCGACGAACGTGCCCATCTCGGCGCAGTAGAGCTTGCCCGCGCAGACGTCCGCGACCGACTCGCGAACCTTGCGCCCCGCGATGTGGTCCGCGTAGACGATGCGCCGGCAGTTCGAGACCGCGACGTACATGCGCGCGAGACGCTGCTGCACCAGCTGGAAGCTCGCGATCGGCTCGCCGAACTGGTGGCGCGTCTTCGCGTAGTCGCGCGCGATCTCGAAGCAGCGCTCGGCGATGCCGAGCGACAGCACCGACAGCCCGCCGCGCTCGACGGCGAGGCTCGACTTCACGTGGTCGCGCTGCCGGACGCCGCCGCCGAGCAGCCGGTCCGCGGGCAGCCGCACGTCGTCGAGGAAGATCTCGCCGGTCGGCGAGCCGCGCATGCCCATCTTCTTCATCGGCGGCCCGGTCGACACGCCGGGATCGGCGCGGTCGACGAGAAAGGCCTGCACCGAGCCGTCGACGTCGCCGCCCTGCGCCTTCGCGTAGACCAGGAAGACGTCGGCGTACGGCGCGTTGGTGATGAAGGTCTTGCTGCCGCACAGCACCCAGTGGTCGCCGTCGCGGCGCGCCGTCGTCTTCATGCCGCGCAGCGCGTCGCTGCCGGCGCCGGGCTCGGTGAGTCCCCACGAGCCGACCTTCTCGCAGCGCAGCACGGGCACCGCCCAGTCGCGCACCTGCTCGGGCGTGCCCTTGCCGAGGACGTTGGCGCCGAAGAGCCCGGTGCTGGCGCCGTAGCTCAGCGCGAACGACGGGCTCACGCGCGACATCTCGACCATGAACGTCGTGCGCGCGAACGACGACGACAGCGCCTCGAGGCCGAGCCCGACGTGCATGTCGCGCATCCGCCCGTAGGGCAAGAGCTCGCCGCGCTCCATCTCTGGCACGCGCGGCTCCAGCTCGGTGGTGAACCAGCGACGGAACGTGTCGCGCTCGAGTCTCTGCTCGTCGGTCAGCTCCAGCTCCATGGCGTCCCTCCCTAGCGGGCCGGACGGCGCGCCGCGAGCCGAGTGCGCGGGATCGCGGGCGCGCGTGCCGCGGACGTCAGGCGCGTCCGGCGCGCGCCAGCGTGCGCACGTAGGCGTC
>VGTK01000388.1 GCA_016874715.1 Deltaproteobacteria bacterium
TCGGCACGGCCCGGCACGCGCACCGAAGGCGTCGGCACGGCCCGGCACGCGCACCGAAGGCGTCGGCACGGCCCGGCGGCAGCACCAGGCCGCCCGCGCGAGAGCGCTTCTGGATTCACGGCGTCGTCCCCGTACGCTGAGCACCGCCATGACGTTCGCCACTCCGGTCCCCGCCGCCGAGCTCTTCGACCTCCGCGAAACCCACAACCCGCACCGCTGGGTGCTGCCGGTCGAGACTCGCATCTGCGTCGGTCCGCCCGGGGCCAAGTTCCTCTTCGGCGGCGCCGGCCTCGCCGCGTCGATCGAGGCGATGGAGCGCACCACCGGACGGCCCGCGATCTGGGCGACGGCGCAGTACCTGTCCTACGCGAAGCCCGGCGAGTTCGTCGACGTCGACGTGATCGTGCCGATGAAGGGCAAGCACGTGACCCAGGCGCGCGTCGTCGGGCACGTCGGCGACCGCGAGATCCTGACGGTGAACGCCGCACTCGGCGCACGTCTGCAGGACGTGTCCGCGCAGTGGGCGGAGATGCCGAAGGTACCACCGCCCGCCGAGTGCGAGGCGATGCCATACTTCGACGGCGACACGGTCGACCTGCACCACCAGTTCGACATGCGCGTCGCGAAGGGCCGCTACGGCGATGCGCGCAAGGGTGAGCTCAGCAAGGACGGCCACGCGGTGCTGTGGGGCCGGCCGAAGGGCGGGCGTCCGGTCACGTCCGGCCTGCTCGCGATCATCGCCGACTACGTGCCGTCGGCGACCGGCCACGCGCTCGGACGCCTCGCAGGGGCCAACAGCCTCGACAACACGATCCGCATCCGCAGGCTCTGCGAGACGGAGTGGATGTGCTGCGACATCCGCATCCACGGCGTGAACGCGGGCTTCGTGCACGGGCGTATGCACGTCTTCGCCGAGGACGGCACGCTCATGGCGACCGCGAGCCAGTCCGGCATCCTGCGGCTCTGGGACGAAGTGGCGGTCTGACGTCGCACCGGCTCCGCCGGCCGCGGCCGAGGCTCGCTCAGAAGCGCTTGACGAGGCGCGGCATCACGGCGGCCGGCTTCGCCGCCGGGCGCTCCGCGGGCGGACGGGGCTGCCCGAACGCGTTGCCACCCCCCGCGGCCTCCGCGGAAGCGGCGGCATTCTCTCCGATCCCGGACCGCGGCTCGGCGGCGCTGTCGAAGTCGTCCCAGCGCGCGTTCGAGGTCGAGCTGATGCCGCTGACCTGCAGCGCGAAGTCGTCCGGGTTGGTCGCCTGCCGGAGCGCCTCGTCGTAGGTGATGAGGTTCTTCCGGAAGAGCGCCATCAGCGACTGGTCGAAGGTCTGCGTGCCGTACGACACGTGGCCCTTGGCGAGCGCGTCGGTGATCTCGCGCGGGCTCCGCTGCGGGTCCTTGATGATGTCGCGCACGAGCCCCGTGCTGACCATGATCTCGACCGCGGGCACGAGGCCGTTGCCGTCCGCCTTCGGCACGAGGCGCTGGCTGATGATGCCCTTGAGCACCGACGAGAGGACGATCCGGATCTGCTCGCGCTGGTGGTCGGGGAAGGCCTGGATCACGCGGGTCACGGTTTCGGGGGCGTCGAGCGTGTGCAGCGTGCTCATGACCAGGTGACCGGTCTCGGCCGACATGATCGCGGTCTCGATGGTCTCGAGGTCGCGCATCTCGCCGACCAGGATGACGTCGGGATCCTGGCGCAGCGCGCCCTTCAGGCCTGCCCCGAAGCTCGTCACGTCGACGCCGACCTCGCGCTGGCTGATGATCGAGAGCTTGTCGTCGTGCAGGTACTCGATCGGGTCCTCGACCGTGATCATGTGCAGCGCCTCGGTCTGGTTCAGCAGGTCGATCATCGAGGCGAGGGTGGTCGACTTGCCGGAGCCCGTGGTGCCGGTGACGAGGATCAGGCCGCGCGATTCCTTCGCCAGCGTCTCGACGATCTTCGGCAGCTGCAGCTGGTCGAGCGAGCGGATGTTCTTCGGGATCGAGCGCATCGCGACACGCAGCTCGCCCCGCTGGTGGTAGACGCTGACGCGAAAGCGCCCGACCGCGTCGTTGCCGTAGCCGAGGTCGAGCTGGCGGTCGTTGTCGAGGCGCTCGCGCTGCTTCTCGTCGGTGATCTGCCGGATGACGTCGCGGATGTCGTCCTCGGCGAGCGCCGGGAACGCGTCCTCCGGGCCGAGGTGCCCGAAACGACGCAGGAAGGGCGGCGCGCCTACCTTCAGATGGATGTCCGACGCCTCACGGTCGATGGCATGGCGCAGAATATCGTCGATCGTGACCATTCGTGGTCTCCTCGTGCTGCGGACCACGGCAGGTGTCGTACGACCCACCGGAAGCCCCCCGTGTCTTCCGGAGAGTCGGCGGTCGCGCGACGACGCTTGAGTCGAGCGCGGACGCGGACATGGCGGGCGGGCAGCGGAGCGCGCCGCGCACCCGCCACGTCCGAAGGTCGGCCTACTTGCGGCGCGCGGACGCCGTCGCGGCCGCGCCGTCGCCACGGCCTGCGGCG
>VGTK01000389.1 GCA_016874715.1 Deltaproteobacteria bacterium
CCGACCAGCACCGGCGCCACCGCCGCCGGCAGCGTCCGCGGACGCGCCGCGGCCACCCAGCGCGCGGCGAACGACGGCATCACCGCCGCGTCGCCCACCGGCGTCACGGCAGGCGTGGGAAGCGCGCGAAGTCGGGCGCGCGCTTCTCGAGGAACGCCTTCTTTCCCTCCTGCGCCTCCTCGGACATGTAGTAGAGCAGCGTCGCGTTGCCGGCGAGCTCCTGGATTCCCGCGAGCCCGTCGGTGTCGGCGTTGAACGCCGACTTGAGGCAGCGGATCGCGAGCGGGCTGTGCTCGAGGATTTGCCGGCACCACGCGGCCGTTTCCTCCTCGAGCTTCTCGAGCGGCACGACGGCGTTCACGAGCCCCATGTCGAGCGCCTGCCGCGCGTCGTACTGCCGGCAGAGGTACCAGATCTCGCGCGCCTTCTTGTGGCCGATGATGCGCGCCAGGTGGCTCGCGCCGAAGCCGCCGTCGAAGCTGCCGACCTTCGGCCCGGTCTGGCCGAAGACCGCGTTCTCGGCCGCGATGGTCAGGTCGCAGACGACGTGCAGCACGTGTCCGCCGCCGATCGCGTATCCCGCGACCATCGCGATCACCGGCTTGGGCAGCGTGCGGATCTGCCGCTGCAGGTCGAGGACGTTGAGCCGCGGCACGCCGTCGTCGCCGACGTAGCCGGCCTCGCCCCGGATGCGCTGGTCGCCGCCGGAGCAGAACGCCTGGTCGCCGGCGCCGGTGAGAATGATGACGCCGATCTCCGGGTCCTCCCGGGCCGCGTTGAACGCGTCGGACAGCTCGAACAGCGTCTTCGGCCGGAAGGCGTTGCGCACCTCGGGGCGGTTGATGGTGATGCGCGCGATGCCGTCGGCGACGTCGTAGAGGATGTCGCCGTAGGTGCGCCTGGACTTCCACTCCATGAGATTGCTCCGTTTCGGTTGCTTCAGGCGGACAGGACGGCCGCCGCCGCGTGCGCGGACGCGCGCGTGCCGTCGAGGAACGGCTCGACCGCGTCGAGCCAGGAATCGGGATGCTCGAGGTGCACGGCGTGCCCGGCGCCGCGGACGATCGCCACCCGCGCGTCCGGCAGCGCCGCCGCCATCGCGTGCGCGATCGCGCAGTACTTGACGTCGAGCGCGCCGGCGAGCAGCAGCGTGCGGCTGCGCACGCCGCCGAGCCGCTCCCAGAGCGGCTCCTGGGTTCCGGTGCCCATTGCCCGCAGCGACGCGGCGTAGCCCGCGGCCCGCCCGTCGAGCCGCCGCGCGCGCTCGCGCGCCCGCACGTCGTCGGGCAGGCTCGCCTGCGACGCGAACAGCGGCTGTGCGAGCCAGGCGTCGACGAAGCGCTCGAGGCCGTCGCGCTCGATCGACTCGGCGAGCCGCGCGTCGGCCGCGGCGCGCGCGGCGCGCTCGACGGAGTCCGCGATGCCGGGCGACCCGCTCTCGAGGACGAGGGCGCGCACCGCGTCGGGATGGTCGGCCGCGACCTGCAGGGCGGTACGCGCGCCCATCGAGTAGCCGACCCAGTCCGCCTCGTCGACGCCCAGCGCGGCGAGCGCCCGGACCAGCGCCCCAGCCACCTCGGGCAGCCGTGCGTGCCCGGGATCGCGCGGGATCGAAGCCGCGCCGTGGCCCGGCAGGTCGAACGCGATCACGCGCCGGTGCCGCGCGAGCCCGCGGGCGACGTCGCCCCACGCGGTCGCGCTGCCGGTGAAGCCGTGCAGCAGCACCAGCGGCGGCCCCTGGCCGGACACCTGCGCCGCGACCTCGGCGCTCATCGGAGCTCCTCTGACGCGGCCCGAACGGCCACGTCGCGCGTCGCGTGCCACGCGGCGAGCGACGCCGCGCGCGCGAAGCGAACCTCGACCACCGTCGTGCGCTCCGACGCGAGGCCGCGCGCGACGGCGTCGGCGAGCTCTGCGACGTCGGTCACGCGCTCGAACGCGCAGCCGAAGATCGCGACCGCCGGAGCGAAGTCGAGCCCGTGCGGCGTCGCGAAATACTCCTCGTAGCCCTCGCGGTACGCGGCGATCGGCAGGTGGTCGAAGATGCCGCCGCCGTCGTTGTTCAGGACGACCAGCACCGCGCGCACGCCGTGGCGGCGCGCGGCGAGCAGCCCGCTCAGGTCGTGGCAGAAGGTCAGATCGCCGCAGACGCCGACCACCCGGCGCGCGGGATCGGCGGCCGCAGCACCGAGCACCGTCGACACGAAGCCGTCGATGCCGTTCGCACCGCGATTCGCGAGCACGCGCGGCGGCTCCATCGCGCCCGGCCAGAACGCGTCGACGGCGCGAACCGCGAGGCTGTTGCCGGCGCACAGAAGAGCGTCCGCCGGCACGACGTCCGCGAGAGCCCGTACGGCGTGCGCCTCGAAGAGCGCCGCGGACGCGGACGGTGCGAGCGCCGCCTCGATCGCGCTGCGCGCGCGCTCCCCGGCCTCCTGCCAGCGCGCGCGCCAGCCCGCGTCGA
>VGTK01000390.1 GCA_016874715.1 Deltaproteobacteria bacterium
CGATTGCAGACCGTTCACAAGGACACCAACCCGCGCTACCACCGCTTGATTGACACCTACCGCGGCATCACCGGCGTGCCGATGGTCCTGAACACCTCGTTCAACGAAAACGAACCCGTCGTCTGCCAGCCCGAGGAAGCGCTCGACTGTTTCCTCCGCACCAAGATGGACGTGCTGGTGCTGAACGACTGGATGGTCGTCCGCTGACTCCCCCGGCACGGCAACGGGTCTGTTCTTGGCGCTCATGCATCTCTTGGTCACTGGCGGCTGCGGCTTCATCGGCTCTCACGTGCTCGACCACGTGGTGGCACAGCCCGAGGTCAAGCGCGTCGTCAACCTCGACTGCCTCACCTACGCCGGCCGCCTCGAAAACGTCGCCACCGCCGCGCGCAGCGCGAAATACCGCTTCGAGCAGGTGGACCTTCGGGACAAAGCCGCCGTGCTGCGGGTCGTGCGGGAACACGCCATCACTCACGTTTTGCACCTCGCCGCCGAGTCGCACGTGGACCGCTCCATCGAAGGCCCCGGCGATTTCATCCAGACTAACATCGTTGGCACTTTCAACCTGCTCGAAGCCTGCCGCGCAGTCTGGACCCAGACCCCAGACGCCAGACCCCAGACCCGGTTCGTCCACGTCAGCACCGACGAAGTATTCGGTAGCCTCGGCGCGACCGGCCACTTCACCGAGGCCACGCCCTACGCGCCGAACTCGCCCTACTCCGCCAGCAAAGCCGCCAGCGACCACCTCGTCCGCGCGTATCACCACACCTACGGCTTGGACACCGTCATCACCAACTGCTCGAACAACTACGGCCCGCGCCAGTTCCCCGAGAAGCTCATTCCGGTCGTCATCCACAAGGCTGCCGCCCGCCAGCCCATCCCTGTTTATGGCGACGGCATGAACGTGCGCGACTGGCTCTACGTGACCGACCACGCGCAAGCCCTCTGGCAGGCCCTCTTGCGCGGGCGCACTGGCGAGACCTACTGCATCGGCGGCCACAACGAACGGGCCAACCTCCGCATCGTGGAACTCATCTGCGACCTCGTTGATGAACTCGCCCCGCAACTCGGCGGCGGCTCGCGCCAGCTCATCACCTTCGTGAAAGACCGCCCCGGCCACGACCGGCGCTACGCGATTGACGCGGCGAAAATTGACCGCGAACTCGGTTGGCGGCCCGCGCACACCTTCGAGACCGGCATCCGCGAGACGGTGCGGTGGTATCTGTCCCAGCCCGGTCAACCGCTCGCTCCGAACGCGTGACCACCTCTGCTGTCAACGCCTCGCCCACTCCGCGCTTCCGCCGCTGGATGCGCTGGCTGGTCGCCGTCTCGATAGTCGGCGTCGTGCTGGCCGCCGTCGCGTGGCAGACGCGTGAGCGGTGGCTGGCTGGCATGATCCACGCCTGGGTGGTGAACGAACCGGTCGAGCGCGCGGACGCCGTCTTCATCCTGGGTGGCGGCGCGCAATTCCGCTCCTTCGAGGCCGTGCGCCTCCACCGCGAAGGCCACGCGGCCAAGGTGCTGTTCCCGCACATCAAGCCCGGTCCCGACGAGCCCGATGCCACCGTCAGCCGCGAAACCGTGTTGATTGGCAAGGTGCTCGACCATCACACGGTCTCCGCCGCTGCGCGCGCGGAAATCGGCCGGGATGTCACCAGCACCCGGGACGAGATCGCCGCCCTTCGCGCGTGGGCGGATGGCGCACAAGCCCGCGTGGTGATCGTGCCCACCGATCCCTTTCACACGCGCCGGCTTAAGGCGCTGGCCCGCGCGCACTTCGCCGGCTCCGCGACCCGCGTGCTCGTCACCGTCGTGGACCCGCCCGGCTATCGCTGGCAGGAATGGTGGCGGGACGAGCAGGGCTTCGTGACGTTTCAGAACGAGCTGCTTAAGGGCGTCTTAAATGCCTTCCGCTGAACCCGCCCGCCCCGTCCGCCGCCGCCTCGCATGGATACTGGCTGTTCTCCTCGCCCTGCTCGCGGCACTGGCTGCCGCCCACCGGCCACTGCTGCGGGTTTTTGCGCGCGCGTGGATCGTTGGCCCTGCTCCCGAAGCTGCTCCGCGAGCGGATGCGGTCGTCGTGTCAGCGGGGGCGAGGCCGGAAGTCTTCCAGCAAGCCGTGGAACTCTGGCGCACCGGAGCAGCCCCGCAGATCATCGTGACCCGATGCGAAACCCGGCCCACCGACCGCGCCGGCATCACGACGCCGTTCGTCGAACAGCGTCGGCGCTGGTTGGACGAAGCCGACGTGCCCGCGTCGGCGCGCGAGTTCATCGGCGAGGAAATCCGCCTGCTTTCGCAGGAACTGACGGTGGTGCGCTCGTGGGCTGCGACGAATCAAGTGCGCCGGTTACTTTTTCCCACCGAACCATTTCCCACACGCCGGGTGGCGTGGCTGGCCCGGCGGCAATTGGCCCCGCTGGGCATCGAGCCTGTGACCATCCCGGTGCCGGGGCCGCACT
>VGTK01000391.1 GCA_016874715.1 Deltaproteobacteria bacterium
TACGTCGGACCCGGCGGCGGCGAGCTGCCCGGCGTACCAGCCGCCGACGCCGCCGGCGCCGGCCACCAGCACGCGGGGCAGCGGCATCAGAACTGGACCTTCGGCACCGCCTGCGCGGACTCCGGCGCGTCGAAGTACTCGGCCGGCTTGAAGCCCACGCAGCCGGCGAACACGACGGTCGGGATCTGCTTGATGGAGGTGTTGTACGTCCGCACCTCCTCGTTGTAGCGGCGCCGCTCGGTGGCGATGCGGTTCTCGGTCCCGGCGAGCTCGTCGGACAGGCGCGCGAACTGCTGGTTCGCCTTCAGGTCCGGGTAGGCCTCGCTCAGCGCGAGCAGCCGCGACAGCGCGCCCGACAGCTCGTTCGACGCCTCGATCTGCTGCTCGCGCGAGCCCGCGCCGATCAGCTTCGAGCGCGCGTTGGCGACCGCGGTGAAGATGTCCTGCTCGTGCTTCGCGTAGCCCTTGGTGACCTCGACCAGGTTCGGGATCAGGTCGTTGCGCCGCTGCAGCTGGTTCTCGACCTGCGCCCACTGCGCGTCGATCGCCTCCTTCTGCTGCACGAGGGTGTTGTAGCCGCAGCCGCTGCCGAGCAGGGCAACGGCCACCAGGGTCAGTCGGATCGCTCTCTTCATCACCATTTTCCTCCGGCTCCGCCGCCGCCGAAGCCGCCGCCGCCGAAGCCTCCGAAGCCACCGCTGCCGCCGAACCCGCCACCCCCGAAGCCACCGCCGCGGCCGAAGCCGCCACCGCCGCCGAGGATGATCGGCCCACCGAAGCCGCCACGACGCCGCCGCATGCCGGGTCCGCCGCCGCGGCCGCCGCCCATCATGTTCAAGACCAGAATGACGAGAATGACCAGCACCAGCAGCCCGAGGCCGCCGCCGCCCGACGGCGCGCGCTGGCGCACCTGCGGCCGCGGGACGCCGGTCAGCTCGACTCCCGCGTCGGCGGCGATCAGCGCCGCCATCGTCGTCGTCGCCTCCGCGATGCCGCGCGCGTAGTCGCCGGCGCGGAAGGCGGGCACGACCAGCCGGTCGCGGATCTCGCCGACCCGGCCGTCCGGCAGCGGTCCCTCGACGCCGTACCCGGTCAGGATCTGCAGCTCGCGGTCGTCGGTCGCGATCAGGAAGACGACGCCGGTGTCCTTCTTCGTGTCGCCCGGCTTCCACTGCTCGGCGATCGCCATCGCGTAGTCGAAGGCGCTCTCGGGCTTCGTCGAGCGCACGGTGACCACCGCGATCTCGGCGCCGGTCTTCTGCTTCAGCTCGCGGATCACGCCGTCGAGGCGGGCCTTCGTTCCGGCGTCGAGCACACCGGCGAAGTCGCTCACGAAGCCCTGCGGCTTCGGCACGGCGATCGTCGCCGCGGCGGCGTCCGTGACCAGCGCCGCGAGCGCGACCAGGACGGCGGCCGGCAGGCGCGCGGTACGCGTGCGCGCGCGGGCCAATCGCTCAGTCGACGCGTGCATCGACGTAGCGCACCACCATCTCGACCTCGTGCAGCACCGCGGCGAGCAGGTCGTCGAGGTCGGCGGCGGTCGGGAACGCGGTGCGGCCCTCGCGCATCGCGGCGAGCCCGGGCAGGGCGCGCAGTCGGGCGCCGGTGTGCCGTTCGACCTCGGCGGCCAGCGTCGCACCGCGCGCGCCCTCGGCCGACGCGTCGCGCAGCAGCGCACGCTCGACCACGCCCAGCACGGCGACCAGCGACGACAGCGCGACGTGCACGGTCGCGTCGGGCGGGCGGTGCACGACCAGGGCGCGCAGCCGCAGCAGCTTGCCGCGCGCCTCGCGCTCGACCTGCTCGCGCAGGCGGTCGGTGCGGACGCGGATGCCGGCCAGCAGGTCCTCGCCGTGCAGCAGGCGGTGCCGGCGGCGCACGTCGTCGAGCTCGATCGGGAACGAGTCGCGCGCGTCGGCGAGGAAGCGCGGCGTGACGACCAGCGGGGTCGCGATGCGCAACGCGGGCGTGGCCTCGCGCTCGAGCGTCGCGCCGATCAGGCGCAGGTCCGCAAACTCCACCTCGTGCAGGACCAGCAGCAGGTTCACGTCGGAGTGCGACGGCGCGAACTCGTCGCTCGCGGCGCTGCCGTAGACCGCGATGCAGGCCGCGCGCGCCCCGAGCGCCTGCGCCAGCGCGGTGCCGATCCGGTCGATCGCCTGGCGGACGTCCTCGCCGGGCCTCATGCGCCGGCACCGTCGCGGGTGACGGCGTCGCTGGACAACGTCCGGTTCCTCGGCGAATGGTCGTGATCGGCCCCGGGACGGGGATGCGCGACGATCATGGCTTCCGACCCTATCAGATCAGACGCCGCGGCAGGAGTGCCGGCGGCCGGTGGCGCGCTCGCCGAGCGCGTGCGCGAGGTCGCGGCCGCCGCATCGTACTTGACGGGGGCCGATCCCGGGCTGTCGGACGAGGAGCGCGTCGCGCGCGGCGGGGCCGCGTTCCCCGCGC
>VGTK01000392.1 GCA_016874715.1 Deltaproteobacteria bacterium
CCGTGCGCATGCCGCACGGGCGCAACGGCCGGCGAGCGCGCTGCACCATCGTGATGGCGGCCGGCGAGCGCGCTGCACCATCGTGATGGCGGCCGGCGAGCGCGCTGCACCATCGTGATGGCGGCCGGCGAGCGCGCTGCACCATCGTGATGGCGGGAGCCGACCAGGGCCGCCATCGTCGGCGGCCTGTTCGATCGCGGGGCCACGCCTGCAGCAGGCGTACGACTTCTGCCGCGACGTGACGCAGCAGAGCTCGAGCAACTTCTTCAGCGCCTTCAAGCTGCTCGGTCCCGTGCAGCGCGACGCGCTTTTCGCGGTGTACGCGTTCTGCCGCTTCGTGGACGACGTCGCGGACGACGCGCGCTCGCGCGACCCGCAGGCGCTGCTCGACCTGTGGCGCGGCGAACTGGCGAACGTCTACGCCGGTACGCCGACGCGCAAGGTCGGCGTCGCGCTGGTGGACGCGGTGGCGCGCTTCGGGCTCGAGCGCCGGCACTTCGAGGACATCCTGCGCGGCGTCGAGATGGATCTCACCGCGCGCCGCTACCTCACCTTCGAGCAGCTCGAGGAGTACTTCTACCTGGTCGCGTCCGCGGTCGGGCTGCTGTGCATCGAGATCTTCGGCCACTCGAACCCCGCGGCGCGCGGCCACGCGGTCGACCTCGGGCTCGCCTTCCAGCTCACCAACATCCTGCGCGACGTGGAAGAGGACGCGCAGCGCGGCCGCATCTACCTGCCGCTCGAGGACCTGCGGCAGTTCGGCGTCGAGGAGGACGAGCTGCTCGCCGGCCGCTACTCGCCGAAGATCGCGGCGCTGCTCGCCTTCGAGTGCGGCCGCGCGCGTGCGTTCTACCTGCGCGCGCACGGCACGCTGCCGCCGGAGGACCGCCGCTCGCTCGCCGTCGCGGAGGCGATGTGCGCGATCTACGAGCGCCTGCTGCACCGCATCGAGGCGCGCCGCTTCGACGTCTTCGGACGCCGCGTCGCGCTGCCGGCCTACGAGAAGGTGGGCCTCGCCGCATTCGGCTGGGCGCGCGCGCAGCTCGCGGGGATGGCGCCGTGAGCGCGCGTGGCGGCGACGTCCGTCGGCGGATCGCCTTGAACGGCGGCGATGTGCGTCGGCGGGTCGCCGTGCTCGGCGGCGGCTTCGCGGGCCTCGCGGCCGGCGTCGCACTGGCCGATCGTGGGCACGAGGTCGTCGTGCTCGAGGCGAAGCGCCGTCTCGGCGGACGCGCGTACTCGTTCCGCGACGCGGCGACCGGCGCCGTGGTGGACAACGGCCAGCACGCGATGATGGGCTGCTACGCGCACACGCTCGCGTTCCTCGACCGGATCGGGGCGGCGGATCGCGTGGTCCGGCAGCGCGACCTGCACGTCGAGATGCGCGGCGCGTATCGTGGTGCGGCGGCCGTCGCGGCGGTGCCGGCGCCGGCGCCGCTGCACGTCGCGGGTGCGCTGCTGCGCTATCGCCGCCTGGCGCGTCGCGAGCGCGCGCTCGCGCTCTTCGCAGGACTCCGCGTCCTCGACATGCGCCGGCGGCGTGATCCGTTCCTCGCGCGCGCGACGGTCGCGGATCTGCTCGCGAAGCTCGGACAGTCGCCGAACGCGTGCCGCGCGTTCTGGCACCCGGTCGCGGTCTCGACCTGCAACGAGCTGCCCGCGCGCGCCGCGGCGGCGCCGTTCGTCGAGGTGCTCGCGCGCGCGTTCTTCGGCACGCGCGCCGACGCCCGGTTCGTGTTCGCGCGCGTCGGGCTCAGCGACCTCTACACCGTGCTCGCGGAGGAGCGCATCGCGGGCCGTGGCGGTCGCGTCGAGACCGGCGCGCAGGCGAGCGCGATCGAGACCGGCGAGGGCCGCGCGACCGCCGTCCTGCTGCGCGACGGACGACGGATCGCCGTCGACGCCTGCATCGTGACCGCGCCGCCCGACGCAACGCACGCGCTGCTGCCGCGCGCGGTCGTGGAGCGTGCGCCGTGGCGCCACCTCCCGGCGATCGGTGCGTCGCCGATCGTGTCGGTGCACCTCTGGTACGACCGTCCCGTCCTCGGTACGGACTTCGCCGGCCTGATCGGCACGACCACGCAGTTCGCGTTCGACCGCACGCGCCTGTGCGGCACGACGGTCGAAGGGGGCGGCAGCCAGGTGAGCGCGGTGATCAGCGCGGCGCATGCGGAGGAGGGCTGGGACGTCGAGCGCATCGCGTCCGTCGTCGAGTCCGACCTGCGCGCGGTGTTCCCAGCCGCGCGCGCCGCGCGCGTGCTGCGCCGCGTGGTCGTCAAGGAGAAGCACGCGACGATCTCGTGCACGCCCGAGGCCGAGAGGCTCCGTCCGGGGGCCGAGACGCCGCTCGACGATCTGTTCCTCGCCGGCGACTGGACGGCGACCGGCCTGCCGCCGACGATCGAGGGCGCGGTGCGGAGCGGCGATCGCGCCGCGGCGC
>VGTK01000393.1 GCA_016874715.1 Deltaproteobacteria bacterium
GCGCCTCCGCGCCGCAGGCGTCAGACGCGACTCCGCGCCGCAGGCGTCAGACGCGACTCCGCGCCGCAGGCGTCAGACGCGACTCCGCGCCGCAGGCGTCAGACGCGACTCCGCGCCGCAGGCGTCAGACGCGACTCCGCGCCGCTACCGTCAGACGCGCTCGCCGCGCCGCAGGCGTCAGACGCGACTCCGCGCCGCAGGCGTCAGACGCGACTCCGCGCCGCAGGCGTCAGACGCGACTCCGCGCCGCAGGCGTCAGACGCGACTCCGCGCCGCTACCGTCAGACGCGCTCGCCGCGCCGCAGGCACTCGCGCAGGTCGGCCGCCCGCGCGCGAATGGCGTCGACGTCCTTCCGCGGACGCCGGGCGAGTGCGGCGAGCGGCAGCCGCATGCGCAGGTTCCCGGCGAGGCGCTCGCGGTTCCGGGCGAGGAAGTCCCAGTAGAGCGCGTTGAACGGGCACGCACGCTCGCCCACCGCGGTCCGATGATCGTAGGCGCAGTCGCGGCAGTGGTCGCTCATCTTGTTCACGTAGTTCGCCGACGCAGCGTAGGGCTTGGTCGCGATGCGGCCGCCGTCGGCCCAGAGCGACAGCCCGAGCACGTTGGGCGTCACCACCCACTCGTACGCGTCGGCGTAGGCGAGCCAGTACCAGTCGTTGACGGCCTGCGGGTGGACGCCCGCGATCAACGCGAAGTTGCCGGTGATCATCAGGCGCTGGATGTGGTGATTGATGCCGTCCGCGAGGAGCGTCTGCACGGCCTCGCGGACGCAGGCCATGTCGGTTTCCGCGTCCCAGTAGAACCGTGGCAGCGGCAGGTCGGCGGCGAGCGCGTTGCTCCGCGCGTAGTCCGGCATGTCGTGCCGGTAGACGCGCAGCACGAACTCGCGCCAGCCGACGACCTGACGCACGAAGCCCTCGACCGAGGAGAGCCGCGCCCGCCCCTGTCGCCAGCGCTTTTCGGCCCGGCGGCAGAGATCGAGCGGGGCGAGCAGCCCGAGGTTCAGCAGCGGCGACAGCAGCGAGTGATAGAGCGCGCGCTCGCCGCGCACCATCGCGTCCTCGTACGGGCCGAACAGGTCGAGGCGGTGCTCGAGGAAGTCGTCACGGAAGCGCTCGGCGTCGGCACGCGTCACCGGCCAGGCGAACCCGTCGAGCGTGCCGAAGTGATCGGGGAAGTCGCGTGCGACGAGCCGCATCACGCGGCGGGTCTCCGCGTCGGGCGGGAAGCGAAGGATCTCGGGAAACACGTGCCCCGGCGGCGGCACCTCGCGGTTGTCGGCGTCGAAGTTCCAGCGCCCGCCGGCCGGCGTGCGGCCGTCCATCAGGAGCCCCGTGCGCCGGCGCATGTCGCGGTAGAAGCTCTCGAGGAGGAGCGTCTTCCGCCCGGACGCCCAGCGCGCGAACGACGCCGCGTCGCTGAGGAACATGTCGTTCGCGACGACCTCCACGTCGGCGATGCCCGCAGCGCGCGCGGTGGCCGCGAGGCGCGCGCCCGCGCCGGCTTCCGCCGGATCCATGAGCCGCAGCCGCCGCGGCCGGAAGCGGCGCACGTGCGCTTCGAGCGCCGCGCGGTACGTCGGCGCCTCGGCGCGGAAGTCGACCTGCCAGCCCGCGGCGCGCAGCTCGTCCGCGAAGTGGCGCATCGCCGACCACACCAGCACCAGCTTCTGCTTGTGGTACGGCAGCCGCCGCGCGCGCGCCTGTGACTCGACCAGCAGGACGCGCGTGTCGCGGCGCTCGTGGCCGCGCAGCGCCGCGTGCCCGGCTGTCAGCTGGTCGCCCAGGATCCAGACCGTGGTCACGGTGCTCACGCGCGAGTCTTGAGCGTCGCGAGCCCGCCGTCGACGCCGAGGACCTGGCCCGTCACCCACGCCGCGTCGGACGACAGCAGGTACGCGATCGCCGCCGCGACGTCGTCGGGCGAGCCGAGCCTGCCCATCGGGTGCAGCGCGAGCGACGCCTTGCGGCCGGCCTCGCTGGCCACGATGCGCGCGCTGAGCGGCGTCTCGACGAGCCCGGGCGCGACGACGTTCACCCGCACGCCGCGGCTGGCGTAGGTCGCCGCCGCGGAGCGCGCCATCGCCTCGACGGCGCCTTTCGCAGCCGCAACCGCCTCGTGGCTGCCGAGGCCGATGCGTGCGGCCGCGGTCGAGATCAGCACCACCGTGCCACCGCCGGCGCCGAATGCCTTCACCGCGCCGCGCAGCACGTGGAATGCCGTCAGGAAGTTGCTCGCCATCTGCTCGGCGAGGTCCTGGTCCGACACCAGGTGGATCGGCTTCAGGAGGATGGCGCCGGCGAGGTTGACCACACCCGCCGGACGCAGCCCCGCCGCGCCGATCGCCGCATAGAGCGCCGACACCGCCGCCGGGTCACGCGCGTCGACTGCCTGCACGCCCGCGCACGCGTCGCCGAGCGACGCC
>VGTK01000394.1 GCA_016874715.1 Deltaproteobacteria bacterium
CGAGGTCCGTCTGCTGGGCGGCCTCGCCAGCGCCCGAGCAGATGTCGCCGACCTTGCCGGTGCACGGGCCGAACTGGTCGAAGAACAGGTCGGTCAGGTGCTTGAGGATCCCGAGCGAGCCGCCGGATCGGTAGTGGAAGATCGCCGCAGGTCCTGATTCCTGGCGGATTTGCAGCAGCTTGCCGGCGACCAGTGCGAGCGCTTCGTCCCAGGTCGCCGGCTGCAACGCGCCGTTCTTGCGCACCAGCGGCTGGGTCAGCCGGGCCGGCGACGCGGCGAGCTCGGGGAAGCGGCTCGTGCGGAAGCACAGGAAGCCGTTGGTGACCGGATGGTCCTTTCTACCAACGAGTTGCGTCACCTTGCCGGCCTCGACGGTGGCGCTGATGCCGCAGGCGTCGGGGCAGTCGCGGTTGCAGGTCGTGTGCAGGATCTGGGGCGGCATCGCGTCGGCTCGCGGGTTTGGCGCCGGCGGCTTGGTGAGCCGGTGCGGCGGGTGTGGCGGCCCAAAAGCAGGCTGTTGCGAGTACCACTCGGGGGGCGCGACGAGAAGAAAGTTCAGCCGACGAGCGACTTTTTTTGCGGTTTCGCACGGTGGGCCGAAGAGCCCATGCGAGGGGTGATTTCGGCTGCGGTCGGCGCCGCGCGAAACCGCGAGTTTCGAGGGCTTTAGTAGTTTTCCACACGATCTCGCCAGTCCGGACCCGGCGTGCGGGTTGGTCGCGGCGCGCTTTCCCCAGCGGCGCGCAATCCGGTCATACCGGACGTTGGAGTGAAAAGTCTTTTGACGGTTTCGGTGGTCGGTTCCTACCTTTAGGGGGCACTCGGGCGGTTCTGAGTGCGGCATCAACCAACGGCTTCTCGAAGCTGCGCCGCACAGAGGAACCTCCCACCCCAGGCATCCCGTTAGGGAGGAGTTCCAAAAACAAGCATGAGCAAGTCGATCACATACGGTCTCCTGGCTGTCGCCGTCTCTTCGTCCCTCCTCGTTGCGCAGGGTGAGCCTGCCGGCAGTTGGAGCGCCAAGGCGGGCAGCGGCATCACCTACAGCGGCGGCGACCAGTTCGGCATCAACATGCTGAACTTCGTCCAGACGCGCTTGAGCGCTGTGTCGCCGGAAGGTGGCGACGACACGGTTTCGTTCGACGTTCCGCGCACCCGCACGCTGCTGCGCGGCCACGCGTTCAACAAGAACATCAACTACGTCCTGCAGGTCGACTACATGGACAGTAGTGAAGTCAGCGGTATCGCCGTTGGCGACGTCGACCCCATCACGGGTCTGACCGTGTCTGCGGTTGCGGGACAAACGACGGGCAGCATCCTGCGCGACGCCTACGTCCACTGGAGCTTCCTTGATGGCGTTGGCCTGCGCATGGGCCAGGGCAAGACGCAGTGGGGCCTCGAGAACACCGGCACGATCCGTGGCACGATGTTCACCGAGCGGTCGCTGGCCTCGAACGCCTTCAACGTGGACCGCACCCGCGGCGCGTGGCTGATGGGCACCCAATACGACAACAAACTGCGCTGGTCGCTCGGCGCGGTCAATGGCCTCGGCACCGAGGAGGAGGCGGCGAACGACGACGATCGTCTCGGCTACGTTGCGTCGGCCAACCTCGACCTGATGGGCGACTTCTTCGGTGGCGCCCGCGAGTGGTGGAGCCAGGGCGACCTCCGCGACGGCGATCGCGACCTGAAGGGCACGATCGGCGGCGGCTACGCCAAGGACACGGACGCGGGTGCGGATCTAACGTTGACCAACGTGAACACCGCCTGGGGTGCCCAAGGCTTCCAGGTCATGGCTGAGTACTACAGCGCGGAAGACGATGCCGGAACCGAGGTGATGACGGGCCACTACCTGCAGGGCACCTACACCTTCGGCAAGTCGGGTGACTCGAGCATGCGCTGGGCGCTCGGCGTGCGCGTCAGTTCGGTCGATGAGGGGGGAGATGAGACCGACGACGTTTCGATCGTTCTCGACGCCCTCTACCAAGGCCACAACTGCAAGACGCAGCTTGAGCTCACGGAGAGCGAAACGGGGGACGAGACGGACCAGATCGTCACCCTCGCGTTCCAGCTGGTGTTCTGAGCCGGACACCACCCAGCGCGCGATCCTGATCGCGTAGGCCATGGAGGCGGGCAGTGCCCGCCTCCTGCCATTTCTGGGCCGCACTCCATGTCCGACAGCGACCTCGAAGTGCTCGTCCTCGGCGCTGGCGGGCGCGGACTGACCGCCGCGCTGCAGTTCGCCGCAGCGGCGACGACCCCGCGGGCGTCGGCGGCCGCGCTGGCCGGAGCATCGTCGGCGGCGCCAACCCCGCAGCCGCCCGCCGGCCCCGGCCGCCTGCTCGTCGTCGACGCGGCCCCCGCACCGGGCGGGGCGATCCGCAC
>VGTK01000395.1 GCA_016874715.1 Deltaproteobacteria bacterium
CGCGGCCGCACCGCCGACGCGGACGCCGCCCGCGCGTGCGGCGACGTCGGCGAGCAGCAGACCGAGCCCGGACGCCGTGCCGACGTCGACGTGCAGCGCGGCACGCCGCGGCCAATCCGCCGTCGCCTCGGCGAGCGCGATCGCCGACACCGCGAGCCGCCGCGGCGGGTTGCACTGATACGTGTGGCGCGCCATCAGGGCGGCCAGCGTCTCGCGGTCGCGCACGAGCGCCTCGTGCACCGCAGCCGGAAAGCCGTCGTCGAGCGGTACGTCGCGGCCCGGCAGGTGCCGCGCGAGCGGGTGCTGCGGGTCGCGGCTCGCCTGGTGCACGAGCGCCGCCGACAGCAGGAGACCAGGAATCTTCCAGGCCGGCGTCGCGAGCATCAGGTCCGCAGCCACCGGGTCGGACGCGAGCACCGCGAACAGCTCGCCGAGCAACGGACAGCCGCCCGACAGCGCCGGGTCGAGCATCGAGCGCCGCAGCGTGGCGAGCACCAGCCTCTGGTCGGCGAGCGGATCCTGCATCACGAGGCACCTCCTTCGGCGTCGTCCCGGACGCCCGGGGCGTATCCGCGGCATGGCGCAACGTCAAGCGTTTCGCGGCGGCGCCTTGCTCGGCACGCGAGGTCGTTGGCGGCGAGCGGCTCAGCGGCCCGGTCGGCACCCCGGGCCGCGGCCGCAACGACGTCGTCGACGTACGTCGAGGTGGCCGCCGCGTTTCCCCTCGTCGTGGTGGACTGGTTCCAGCCCGCCCCATTCGCAGCAGATGCTGGAGCCGGATTGCCCGCCCGGCCCGCTCAGGGCGCCTCGTAGGAGCCGAGATCGCACGGTACGGCGCGGGTGATTCCGCGCTGGTCTGGCGCCTGGCACAGAGCCGCGGTCGTCACCACGCCGATCGCCGGGCTGCCCGCGAGCAGCGCCTGAGTCTCGGTTGTGCCGCCGTTGTCCTGCAGGAGACCGAGCATCGGGTCGCCTCCGATCAGGACACCGCCACGCACGTCGCACGAGGTGGCGTCCTCCATCAGATTCGCACCCAACGCAGTGACGCTACCGGACGGGTCGAGGGTATCGCAGTCGCGCCCGCTCGGTGCGGCGTTGTCGCCGATCAGCGAGGCCTTCAGGCTGACGGGACCCGCGAAGATCCCTCCGCCGCGGTTGTCTGATGTGTTGTTCGCCACCGTGACGTGCTCGAGTTCCACGCGCCCCTGGGCGAGCAGTCCGCCACCGAGGCCCCTGGTACTCGGAGGATCGACGCCGCTGATCGTCGAGTTGCCGCTGATCGTGCTGTTGCGGATGGTGACGACGTGCTTCCCTGCGTCGATTCCGCCCCCCCCGGTGACGGCCGCGTCGCCGCCGAGGGTCCTGTTTCGACTGATCGTGCTGCCGACGACGGTCAGATTCCCCGACACAGAAACTCCACCGCCGCTGTCGCGCGCAGAGTTGTCGTCGACCGAGCTGTCGATCAGCATGGCCTTGCCATCGACGTAGATCCCACCGCCGACACCGGCAGCCGAGTTGCCACGAACCGCGCTCGAGACCATCTCGAGCCGTGCCCGCGGCAGCGAGCTCGACCCGGAAGAGACGATGCGGATCCCGCCGCCCGACCCTTTGCTCGAGTTGCCGGCGATGGTGCACCTCGTCACCGTCGTGATCGATCCGGCACCGTCACCGTTGATGCCGCCGCCCTTCGCGTTGCCGGTGATCGCGCAATCGGCGATGTCGATCTTGACGAGCTCGCCGAACGCCAGCCCGCGCCGGCCGTTGCGGATGCCGATCCCGGTCACGGTGATCCTCTGGTTCGGACTCTTGATCTTGAGCACCGTGCCGCGCCCGCGGCCGTCGATGATCGTCGCGGCCGGACCGGCTCCCTGCAACCGGATGCGCTTTTGCTTGGCGACGACCACGCGCTCGACGTAAACGCCCGCCGCCACGTCGACCACGTCGCCGGACACGGCGGCGTCCACCCCTTGCTGGATCGTCGGGAAGCAGCCGCCCGCCCCGGTCGGGTTCACACACACCGTGGCGGCCGACGCGGCCGCGGGCAGGAACGACAGCAGAACAACGAGCAGGCGCATCATCGCACAACTGAGAGCAGCGACTTCACGCTCGTCACCACAGCGCATTGGGCATCCCGGGGCTACCGTCGATGACCGCATGGCCCGCTCACTGCAACTCGTAAGCGCCGAGATCGCACGGCACGGTACGCGGCACCCCGCGCTGGTCTGGCGCCTTGCACTGGGCCGCCGTCGTCACCACGCCGAGCGCCGGGCTGCCGGCGAGGAGCGCCTGCGTCTCGGTCGTGCCGCCGTTGTTCTGCAGCAGGCCGAGCTTCGGGTCGGCGTTGAGCACGACACTCTCTCCGGACGTGGTC
>VGTK01000396.1 GCA_016874715.1 Deltaproteobacteria bacterium
AGGCGGAGGCCCTGGCGGCCCGGGGACACGCGGTCGCCGTCTTCGCGCGGGCGCTCGATCCGCAGCGGCAGGACGGGGAGACCGCGGACGAAGAGGTGGACGGGATTCCCGTGCGGCGCGTCGTGAGCAACTTCGGGCCGCGCGCAACCTTCCTCGAGTACGAAGACACGCACCGCTTCGACGCAGCCTTCCGCGAGTTTCTCGTCGCGCACCGCGCCGACGTCGTGCTCGCGCAGCACACGATCCTGCTGTCGCCGAACCTGCTGCGCGTGGCGCGAGATGCCGGCTGCGCGGTCGTGCTCGCGTTGCATGACGCGTTCCACCTGTGCAACCGCATCTTCCTCCTCGACCGGGACGGCCGTCGCTGCCCCGGACCGGACATGGGTGCCCGCTGCGAGGCATGCCTCGCGGATCTCGCTGCGCCCGGTGAAGCGCGCGCGCGATTCGACTTCATGGCGC
Organism: Deltaproteobacteria bacterium; assembly: GCA_016874715.1. Taxonomy (GTDB): domain Bacteria; phylum Desulfobacterota; class Binatia; order UBA12015; family UBA12015; genus VGTK01. Next base: position 460 of record VGTK01000396.1, read on the forward strand.
GCGCGCTCGACGTCCCGCACACCGTCGTCGCGCCGTCGCGGGCTCTCGCGCTCCGCCACGTCGCGGAGATGCCGTTCCTCGACGGGCGCGTCGCGGTCGTCGAGCCCGGGATCCGTCCGCTCGCGGCGGCGCCGGAGGCCCGGCGGCGCCGAGCCGAGCGCCCGGCGGGCGCTCGCGTGCGCTTGCTCTTCGTGGGCACGTGGCTGCCGCACAAGGGGCTCGACCTGCTGGTCGAAGCGGTCCGCGCGCTGGACCCGGCGGGCTGGGAATTGACCATCCGCGGCGCCGGCGTCGCCGGCCGCGAGGAGTACGTTCGCGACCAGCAGCAGCGTAGCGCCGGGCTTCCGGTCCGATGGGCCGGCGCGTTCGCCGCGAGCGAGCTGCCGGCGATTCTCGACGCCGCCGACGTGCTCGTCCTGCCGTCGCGCTGCGACGAGTCGTACTCGCGCGTGGTGCGCGAGGCGCGCAGCGCCGGGCTCGCCGTCGTCGCACCCGCGACCGGCGGTCCCGCGGAGGGGCTGGTGCACGAGCAGGACGCGCTGCTCGTCGCGCCGGACGACGGCGCGCAGCTGCGCGCCGCTCTCGAGCGTCTGGTTGCGGACCCCGGCCTGCTCGCGCGCCTCGCGGCGGCGCCTGCGTCGTTTCCCGACGTGGCCGACGGTGTCCGCTGCCTCGAGGATGTCTTCGCGACGGCGCGAGCGCGCGCCGCCGCGGCGCGCGCGACGCCGACGATCACCGTCGCCTACGTCACCAGGAACGGTGCCGAGTGGCTCGAGGGCTCGCTGCGCGCGGTGCGCGCCCAGAGCGGGCCGTTTGCGCCCCCCGAGATCCTCGCCATCGACTCGGGCTCGACCGACGGCACGCTGGAGATCCTGGCACGGCACGGCGTGCGCACGCGACGCATCGCCCCGGCGGAGTTCGGACACGGACGCACGCGCAATCTCGCCGTGCGCGAGGCGACCGGCGACGTGATCGTCTTCCTGACGCAGGACGCGACGCCCGCGGGCGCGGGCTGGCTCTCGGCGATGGTCGGTGCGCTGCTGGACGATCCGCTGCTCGCAGGGGTCTGGAGCCGCCATGCGCCGCGTCCCGGCTGTCACCCGATGGAGTGGCGGGCGCTCACCGAGTTCCCGCTCTTCCAGGGGCTCGCTCCGGACGCGGCCCCGCGCGTCGCGGCGGCGCGCGGCAATCCGGACTGGGCCGCGCATCCGGAGCGCTTCTCGTGGTTCTCGAACAACAGCGCCGCGTTCCGACGCGACGTGCTGCTGCGCTGGCCGTTTCCCGAGGTCGAGCTCGGCGAGGATCAGGCGTGGGCGCGCGGCGTGCTGCAAGCAGGATTCCGAACGGCGCTCGTGCCGGCGTCGCTGGTCCTGCACTCGCACGCCCACGGAGCGTGGACGAACCTGCAGCGTCACTTCGACCACGCGCGCGCGATGCACGACGACCTCGGGCAGGAGGACGATCTGACGCTCGTCGAGGCGGTGCGTGCGGCCTGGCGGGAGACGCGCCGCGACGTGGACTTCTGGGCGCGCTTGCGGCGCCGCACGCGGGCCCGCGTCGCGGCACGCTGGGGCGTGCCGGCGCTCGCGTACCACCTCGGCGCGTTCGGCGGACGGTGGCTCGGTGCACACGCCCGGCGCCTGCCGGCCCCGGTCATGGGCTGGCTGTCGCTGAACGAGCGGGCGCGTGCCGGTGGCTGACACTCCGCGCGCCGTGCGCGCGACCATCGTCGTGCCGAGTTTCAACCACGCCGCGTGGGTGGTGGAGGCCGTGCAGAGCGCGCTCGCGCAGACCGAGCGCGACCTCGAGGTGCTGGTGATCGACGACGGCTCGACCGACGACAGCCTCGCGCGGCTGGCGCAGCTGTCCGATCCGCGGCTCGAGGTGGTCGCGCAAGAGAACGTCGG
>VGTK01000397.1 GCA_016874715.1 Deltaproteobacteria bacterium
ATGAACGGCTCGCCGCCGGTCAGCGCGATCGCGCGCGCGTTGCGCACCGGCTTCGTGCCGACGACGCCGGCGAACCGGTCGAGCACCATGACGCGGCTCGGCAGCTCCTCCCGGATGCCGCACATGATGCAGCGCAGGTTGCAGAGGTTGGTGAGCTCGATCATGACGAGCTCGAGGCGGGAGAGCGTCAGCACGCTTCCCCCGGTGGCGGGGTCGTTCCGGTTCGGAGTCACGCCATGGCAGCGACCCGCGCGTCGGGCGGGCCCGTCTTCTAGCAGGCTTCGACGCGTCGTCGAACGGCTGCTCCCGGAAAACGAGCGCAAAGCGCGCTGCCCCTGATCCGATTTCCCGGTCCGCGGGGACCTCTCTTCCGGAAGGAGGTTCTCATGAACCGCACGAGATGGCTGTCATCGCTCATCCTGCTCGCCGCCCTGGGCCTGGCCGGCCCGTCGAGCGCGCGCGCCGAGGGCTCGGGTGCGCTCGACGCGGTCGCGCCCGACGGCCGCTTGCTCGGGGCCTGCCCGCTCGAGCACACCGACGTCCAGGCGACGGTGTCCGGCTTCGTCGCGCGCGTCGTGGTCACACAGACGTTCCGCAGCCCGTTCCCCGAGCCCGTCGAGGCGGTCTACAAGTTCCCGCTCTCCGAGCGCGGTGCGGTGGACGCGATGACCATGCGCGTCGGCGAGCGCACGATCGAGGGCCAGATCCGGCGCCGCGAGGACGCACGCCGCGAGTACGAGCAGGCCAAGGCCGCGGGGAAGACGGCGGGCCTGCTCGACGAGGAGCGGCCGAACGTCTTCACGCAGCGGGTCGCGAACCTGATGCCTGGCGCGATGGTCGAGATCCGCATCGCCTACGTCGAGCCGCTCGACTTCGAGGCGGGAACGTTCGCGCTCGTCGTGCCGACCGTCGTCGGGCCGCGCTTCTCGCCGCCGGGCACGCGCGACGCCGATGCCGTCACGCCGCCGGTGACGGCGCCGGGCACGCGCGCCGGGCACGACCTGTCGATCACGGTGGACGTCGACGCGGCGGTGCCGATCCGCGACGTCGCGTCGCCGCTGCACGCGATCGACGTGACGCGTCTCGCACCCGAGCGCGCGCGCGTCGCGCTGCGCGACCGGCGCGAGATCCCGAACCGCGACTTCGTCCTGCGCTGGACCGTTTCGAGCGACGCGCTGCAGAGCGGCTACCTGACGCACCGCCCGGACGCCGGCGACGGCTACGTGAGCCTCGTCCTGCTGCCGCCGGCGCGGGTCGGCGCGGCCGAGGCGGCGCCGAAGGAGATGGTCTTCGTCATCGACCGGTCGGGCTCGCAATCGGGGGCACCGCTCGACAAGGCGAAGGAGGCGATGCGCTGGGCGCTCGACCACATGAACCCGAACGACACGTTCCAGGTGGTCGACTTCGGCAGCACGAGCAACGTGCTGTTCGCGACGCCGCAGCCGGCGAGCCCGGAGATGCGACGGCGCGCGCGGCAGTACATCGACGCGCTCGAGGCGAACGGCGGCACGATGATGGCCGAGGCGATCGAGCGCGTGTGCGCGATGCCGGCCGACGTGAACCGCCTGCGCATCGTGACCTTCATGACCGACGGCTACGTCGGCAACGACCTGGAGGTCCTCGCCCTCGTGCAGCGGCTGCGCGCGCGCTCGCGCTGGTTCCCGTTCGGTACCGGCAACTCGCTGAACCGCTTCCTGATCGACGGCATGGCGCGCCTCGGCGGTGGCGAGGCGGAGTACGTGCTGCTGTCGTCGTCGGGCGACGACGCCGCGCGACGCTTCCACGAGCGCATCGCGTCGCCGGTGCTGACCGACGTGCGCGTCGAGTGGCAGGGGCTCGACGTCGTGGACGTGCTGCCGCACGAGCACGCCGACGTCTGGGCGGAGCGCCCGCTGGTGATCCACGCGCGCTACCGCCGCGCGGGCACGGGGCAGGTCGTGCTCACGGGCTTCCGGCAGGGACGGCCGTACCGCCAGGTGCTGCCGGTGACGCTGCCCGAGCGCGGGCAGGAGAACGACGCCATCGCGTCGATCTGGGCACGCGCCAAGGTGGAGGCGCTGACCACGGAGGACCTCGCGGCGCTGCAGTCGGGCACGTTCCCGAAGCCGCTCGAGGAGCAGATGGTGCGCGTCGCGCTGGCGCACCGGCTCCTGACGCCGTTCACGTCGTTCGTCGCGGTGGAGGAGCGCGTGGTGAACGAGGGCGGCACGACGCGCACCGCGCGCGTGTCCGTCGAGATGCCGGACGGCGTGCGCCACGAGGGCGTCTTCGGCTCCGCCGCCGCGGACGCGGTCGCGGGTGCCGTGGGCGGCGCGCCGC
>VGTK01000398.1 GCA_016874715.1 Deltaproteobacteria bacterium
GCCGCCGCCACCGAAGCCGGAGCCGCACGAGATCCAGCAGTCGGCGCTTGACGCTCTTGCAGAGACACGCACGGACGGCCGCAAGCGCGGACTCACCGTCATGGCGACGGGCCTCGGCAAGACGCTGCTCGCGGCCTTCGACGTCGACGTTCTGCGCGCGTCGCTCGGACGCATGCCGCGCGTGCTCTTCCTCGCGCACCGCTCGGAGCTGCTCGAGCAGGCCGCCGCGACCTTCCGGCGCATCTTCCCCGACGCGCGCTTCGGCTGGTTCGCCGCCGACCGCGCCGACACGGACGGCCACGTCATCTTCGCGTCGGTCGCGAAGCTCTCGCAGCCCGCGCGGCTCGACGCGTACCTCCGCGACGCCGGCAACGCGCCGGACTACGTGATCGTCGACGAGGTGCACCATGCGACCGCGACCTCGTATCGCCGCATCCTCGACCGCCTCGATCCCGGCTTCGTCCTCGGCCTCACGGCCACACCCGACCGCCTCGACGAGGCCGACGTGCTCGGGCTCCTCGACGACAACCTCGTCTACCGCGCCGACCTGGGCGTCGGCATCGCGCACGGGCGCCTCTCGCCGTTCGCGTACTTCGGCCTCGCCGACGTCGTCGACTACGCGGACATCCCCTGGCGGAACCGCCGCTTCGATCCGGCCGCTCTCGCGGAAGCCGTGCAGACGCAGACACGCATGGAGCGGCTGTGGCGCGCCTGGACCGAGCACACCGCTAGCCGCTCGCTCGTCTTCTGCTGCTCGATCGCGCACGCGTGCTTCGTGCGCGACTGGCTCGTCGAGCGCGGCGTGCGCGCCGTCGCCGTGTACGCGGCACCCGGCTCCGACGACCGCGACGAGGCGCTCGAGAAGCTCGCCGCGGGCGAGCTCGACGCCGTGTGCAGCGTGGACCTCTTCAACGAGGGCGTCGACGTGCCCGCCGTCGATCGCGTCGTCATGCTGCGGCCGACGGAGTCGCCGGTCGTCTTCTTGCAGCAGCTCGGCCGCGGCCTGCGCCGCGCCGACGGCAAGGACGAGCTGATCGTCATCGATTTCGTCGGCAACCACCGCGTGTTCCTCGACCGCGTCCGCACGCTGATCTCGCTCGGCGCGCGCGACGCGAGCGTGCGCGACTTCCTCGAGCGCGGCGTGCAGCCGGACCTGCCGCCGGGCTGCTCGATCGACGTCGAGCTCGAGGCGATCGACATGCTGCGCCGCTTCCTGCCCGCGGGTGCGAGCGAGGTCGAGCGCGTGTATCGCGAGCTGCGCGCGTCTCGCGACGAGCGGCCGACCGCCGCGGAGCTCGCACGCCTCGGTTACCGCCCGCGAACGCTGCGCCAGACGCACGGCGGCTGGTTCGAGTTCGTCGCGCGCGAGGGCGACCTCAAACGACGCGGAGCAGCGCGTCCTCGCCGCGGCGCGCGACTGGCGCCGCGAGGTCGCGACGACCGCGATGAGCAAGTGCTTCAGATGGTCGTCCTCGAGGTGCTGCTCGATCGCGACGCGCTCGCGACCGGCATGGCGGCGGGCGAGCTCGCGCGCCGCAGCCACGCGTACCTGCTGCGCTTCCCGGAGCTGATGCGCGACCTCGACGGCGTCAAGCGCTTCGCCGACCCGCGGCGTCCCGACCCGGCGCGCTGGCGTGCGTACTGGCGCGAGAATCCGATCGCTGCGTGGACCTCGTCGCGCTGGTTCTCCATCGAGGACGACCGCCTCGTCCCGCACCTGCCGTCGTCGCCCGGGGACGACGCGACGCTCGCCGCGATGACGCGCGAGCTCGTCGAGTGGCGCCTCGTCGACTACCTGTCGCGCCTCCGCGCCGAGGCGACCGGTGACGCGTTCGAGTGCGTCGTGATCTCGAACAAGCGCGACCCCATCATCAAGCTGCCGTCGCGCGCGCAGCGCCCCGACCTTCCGAACGGCGAGACCGACGTGCGCCTGCCCGACGGCGCCGCGTGGCGCTTCCGCTTCATGAAGGAGTTCTGCAACGTCGCCCGCCCGCTTGGCACCGCGACGAACCAGCTTCCCGACCTGCTGCGCCGCTGGTTCGGACCGAACGCCGGCCGTCCCGGCACCGGCTTCCGCGTGCGCTTCACGCGCTCGCCCGACGGCTGGTGGGTCGAGCCCGCGAGCGCGCGCGTCGTGCCACTCGCACCGCGCGGCTCGGTCGTGATGTTCCCGTCGCTGCGCGCGGCCGCCGGGTACGCACTCGCGGATGCTCGCGCCGATCGTGTCGCGGATGCGCCGGGTGTCGAGACCGTGCGTCTGCCGCTGCGCGG
>VGTK01000399.1 GCA_016874715.1 Deltaproteobacteria bacterium
GCGCGTGGGGCTCGACCCCAAGACCGTGCGCCGCTACGCGAAGGCGGCCGCGTCGTGCGGCCTCGCGCCCGACCAAGGAGTGGCGGCGCTGACCGCCGAGCGCGTCACCGAGGTCGTGACGAGGCTGGGCACGGTCCCCGAGCGCGAGCACGGCGACGCGTGGGCGCTGTGCGTCGCGCAGCGCGACTTCATCGCCGAGAAGCTGCGCTCGCGCGTGCGGCTGTCGAAGGTCCGGCGGCTGCTGATCCGCAAGGGCGTCAGGATCGCGCCGGCGACGCTGTACCGCTTCGCGGCGTCCGAGCTGGGCTTCGGACGCACGCGGACGACGATGCCGGTCGCCGACGGCGAGCCGGGCGAGGAGATCTACCTCGACACGGGCTGGATGACGCTGCTCGAGCCCGACGCGCGCGGTCGGCGTCGGCGCTTCCGAGCATGGATCTTCACGCCGGGGGTATCGCGCTACCGCTTCGTCTACCCGTGCTTCGCCGAGACGACCGCGACGGCGATCGAGGCGTGTGAGGCGGCGTGGCGCTTCTACGGCGGCGTCTTCAAGGTCGTGGTCCCGGACAACACCAAGACGATCGTGAACCGTGCGGACCCGCTCAAGCCGCAGATCGCGGTCGGCTTCCTGGAGTATGCCCAGGTGCGCGGCTTCGTGATCGACGCGACGCGGGCGCGGCGGCCGACCGACAAGGCGCGCGTCGAGAGGACCGTGCCTTTCGTGCGCGACGACTGCTTCGGCGGCGAGACGCTGCGCACACTCGACGAGGCACGTGTCCGTGCCGTGGTCTGGTGCCACGACGAGGCCGGGATGCGTCGGCATGCGCGCACGCAGCGGCTGCCGCGCGAGTACTTCGACGCCGAGGAGCGCGCGGTGCTGCTGCCCGCACCGACCGGACCGTACGACGTGCCGCTGTGGAGCGATCCGAAGGTCGCGCGCGACCAGCACGCGCAGGTCCAGAAGGCGCTCTACTCGCTGCCGGTCCACTTCGTCGGCCGCACACTGCGTGCGCGCGCCGATCGCAGCACCGTCCGCTTCTTCGACGGCGCGCAGATCGTGAAGACGCACCCGAGGAAGCCTCCGGGCGGCCGCTCGACCGATCCGGCGGACTTCCCGGCCGAGAGGAGCGCGTACGCACTGCGCGACGTCGCCTTCCTGGAGCGCGAGGCACAGCGCCACGGCGAGGCGATCGGCCGCTACGCCCGGGCGCTGCTCGACGTCCCGCTGCCCTGGACGCGCATGCGTCGTGTCTACGCGCTGCTCGGACTGGTCAAGCTGTACGGTGCCGAGCGCGTCGAGGACACCTGTCGCATTGCGCTCGAAGTCGACCTGCTTGACGTCACCCGGCTCCGCCGCATGCTCGCACTCGCGACGAGCGAGCCACCGAAGCCACCACCCGGCCGCGTGATCGCGATCGCACGCTTCCTGCGTCCGGCCACGGACTACGCCCTGCAGCGCCCGCTGCCGCTCGTACCGGCCGATGGTGGAGGCGAGCGATGACCAGCGAGGTGATCACCGCCGATCTCAAGGCGACGCTGCGCCGCTTGAAGCTCGGTCGCCTGCTCGACACGCTGCCCGAGCGCCTTACGCTCGCCCGCCAGCAGGCGATGACCCATCAGGACTTCCTCCTGGTCGTGCTGTCCGACGAGGTCGCACGGCGCGACACCGCCGCCGTCTCGATCCGCGCCGCCCAGGCGCACCTCGATCCCGCCATGACGCTCGAACAGTGGGACGCAACTGCCAAGGTCACCTACGACCGAGCGCCGTGGAACGAGCTCGCGTCGCTGCGCTTCGTCGACGCGCACGCGCACGTCGCGATCGTCGGCCCCGTCGGCGTCGGCAAGACCTTCCTGGCGCACGCGCTCGGCTGGATCGCCTGCCGCAAGGGCGCGAGCGTGCTGTGCGTCGCCGCCGACAAGATGCTCAAGGCGCTCCGCCACGCGCGCCTCGACCACACCTACGAGCAGGAGCTGCGCCGCCTCATCGCCGTCGACCTGCTGATCGTCGACGACTTCGGCCTCGACTCGCTCGACCCGACCGAGAGCCGCGACACCTACGAGATCCTGAACGAGCGGCACCGCTCGGGATCGATCATCGTCACCTCCAATCGAGGCCCCGACGAGTGGCTCGCGACTTTCGCCGATCCGCTGCGCGCGCAGTCCGCCATCGACCGCTTCGTCAACAACACCTACGACCTGGTCATCGACGGCGAGAGCTACCGCACGCGCCAGAAGCCG
>VGTK01000400.1 GCA_016874715.1 Deltaproteobacteria bacterium
GACGCCGAGGTAGCCGCCGCCGGCGATGATGCCGAAGCCCTCGTCGACGTCCCAGGCATGGATGGTCGCGACGTTGTCCGGGTAGTCGCCGGCGCACCACGCGCTGTACACGCCGACGGCGGTGTCGAAGTAGAGATAGCCAGCGCCAGCATTGCCGGCCGGGAACACCGAGTAGAACGGCACGTCGCCGTCGAGCACGAAGTTCTGCGTCGCCGGCGCGATGGGATCGAACGAGCTGACGCCGGCGTCCGTGCCGTAGAGGATGCGGTTGCCGGCGCGGACCCAGTAATCGTAGTCGTCGATCGCGTAGACCGGATCGACGCTGCACGGCACGCAGCTCCAGCTGCTGCTCGTCGGCGCCACGCGGTAGAGGCTCTTGACGTCCTCGCTGCCGACGAGTTCGCTCGAGATCGCGATCGCCTGCGGCGCCGACGGGATCGTCCATGCGCCCTCGTCGACCTCGACCCCGTCCGCGCCGAGGACGGCATAGAGATTGAGCGGGCCCAGCCCCACCTCCGAACCCGCGACGTCCGCGCGCGCGACCCGGATCGTGCGCGCGGCGCTCGTCGACGCGAACGGGCGCACGAAGGCCACGCGCCCGCCGGCGAGCGGCGTGAGGTAGTAGACCCCCGAGCTCGACGTGCCGCCCCCTGGGCCGATCAGCACGGGCGTCGACAGGTTCGCCGCCTCGGGCGCCGCGGCGTAGACGTCGTACTCGAAGCCCGCCCCGGTCGAGCGCGCGTTGAGCCAGTAGCAGCGATCCGTCGCCGGATAGAAGTGGTACTCGATGATGCTGTTGCCGGCAGCGAACTGCGACAGCTGGCGCACCGTGCCGCCGTCACTGCCGTCGAGGCGCACGGCGTACAGGTTGTAAGCCGCGTTCTGCGGCGCGACCGTGCCGATGTTGGACTTCACGTAGCAGAAGCTGCCGCCGCTGACGCCGCTGGCGCCGAAGCCGCCGATCTCGTCGTAGCGCAGATCGAAGGCGAGCACGCGCGGCGTCGCCTGCGGACCGTCGGCGCACAGCAGGTTCCAACGCTCGCCGCCGCCGACAGCCAGGATCTCGACCATCAGCATGCGCGCGCCGACGAACAGCGGCCGCGCCTCGGAGGAGTAGTGGGAGTAGTTGACGACCGAAGTCAGGAAGTACGTGTCCGGCGCGCCGACGCGCGACAGCGTCTGTCGCGTCAGCGTCGTCGTCGGCGCGACGGCGCGCGTGACGTTGACGCCGGTGACGTCTTCTTCGAAGCACGCCCAACCGTCCGCCGTGACCCAGTCGGACTGCCAGTACACGTCGATGGCGCCGGGCGTCGAGATCTGCTGCGGCGCCGTGTTGAACTCGGTGGCGACGTCGACGCGCCACAGGCTTGGCGCACGGTGGTCGATGTCCGCGAGGAAGACGACCCAGCGATCGGCGACCGGCGCCCAAGCCCGCACCTGCAGGCCGGTGATGTCGGTGAGGCGACGCTTCTGCGTCGCGTCCTCGGCCACCAGCGGCACCGACCAGAGATCCTCGCCGTAGTCGCTGCGTGTCTCGTACACGATGCGGCCGGCGACGAGGTCGGGCAGCGCTTTTAAGATCAGGTCGCTGCCGTGTTCGGCGACGAGGCGCGGCGCCGCAGCCCCGCTCGTCGGCGCGAGGTACAGGTCCTGGCCGCGCGCCGTGTTGAAGCGCGGGATCGCCGCGCTCTCAACGGCGAGGGGATTGCCGCCGCCGCCACCACCGCCGCCACCGCACGCAGCGAGCACGAACAACGACCACGGGACGAACCGGACGACGATGGATTGCAGCATGGTGAGACTCTCGGACCGGGCGAAGTGCGCCGTATCCTACGTGTCGGCGACGACGTGCGCCACCCCACCCGGCCTGCGTCGTCGCGTCCAAGGCCAAGCCGGCGCTTTGGCGCAGCCACCACCTTGCGTGCGAACGCGACCTCGCTCGGCCGCGAATCCACGCACCCGTCCGGAGCGCGTCCAGCACGGCAGGCATCTCGTCACCGTGACGTTGCAGGGCGGCCGCGGTCGCGTCGACGCGGCGACCGCGGGGCTCACTTCGCGACGAGCATGCGCCCGCGCCGCTGCGTCACCGCGTGTTCGCTGCGCGCGCCGTCTGGCCACGCGACATCGACGCGGCAACCGTCCGGCACGTCGGCGAACCACGCGCACGGCTCGCTCTGCGCGAGGTAGCCGCTGCC
>VGTK01000401.1 GCA_016874715.1 Deltaproteobacteria bacterium
GCCACAGGCATTGGGGCGTCGCTGCTCGTGCGACGCCGGGCCGCGGTGCGTGCCGCACCCACCGGCGCCGCGAGTTAGCAGCCCGCTCTTGCTACCGTGTCGAGAAGCGGCGCCGGAGGTGCCGGCGCCGAGAGGGATAAGCCGTATGGCGCGCTACGTGGCCCGCGTCCCCTCGCCGCGTTCCGCGGACGCGACGTTCGACTTCGTCGCCGACCTTCGCAACCTCCCACAGTGGGATCCCGGCGCGAAGCGAGCGGTGCTTGCGGCTGGCGCCGGCCCCGGCCTCAGCGCAGCCTACGATGTCACGGTCGGCGGAGTGGGCAGGGACATCACGCTGCGTTACGAGACGATCGAGCACGAACCCGGCCGGCGCACCGTAGTGCGCGCGCGAACGCGCTGGTTCCTGTCGCTCGACACCATCGTCGTAGAGCCAGCCGAGATGGGCGCCATCGTCGCCTACGAAGCTCGGCTCGAGATGTGTGGCCCGCTGCGCGCCGCCGACCCGCTGCTGCGCCTCGTCCTGCGCCGTATCGGCAACCGGGCGGCCGCCGGGCTGCGTCGCCGGCTGGAAGCGGGTGATTGGTGACTCACTGGGCACGCACGCTCGACGCAGCGCTCGAGGCCAGCTTCCTGCTCAGCTTCTCTCGCGTTGGCTTCTCGCTGCGCAACCGTGCCGAGCGCTGGCCGCCGCCGGAGACGCTGAGCCTCGACGGTCGCGTGATCCTGCTCACCGGCGGCACTTCCGGCATCGGCCGCGCCGCCGCCGAGCAGCTCGCCCGCGCGCGCGCCACGCTCGTGCTGCTCGCGCGCGACCCTGAGCGCACCCGCGCAACGGCCGAGGCGATCACCGCGGCCAGCGGCAACGACCGCGTCTCCGCCCTGCACACGGACATGGGCGACCCCGATGCGGTGCGCTCGGCAGCGGAGCAGCTGCTGCGCACGCACGCGCGGCTCGACGTGCTGATCCACAACGCGGGCGCTGTCCACTCCGCGCGCCGCGTGGCGCCGGGGGGCCTCGAAGCGACCGTCGCGAGCCAGGTTGTCGGCCCGTTTCTGCTCACCGCGCTGCTCGCGGGGCTGCTCGCGCGCTCGGCGCCCGCGCGGGTGCTCACCATGTCGTCCGGTGGGATGTACCTCGCGCCGCTGCGCGTGCCGCCCGAGCTCGCTCCGGAGCGCTACGACGGCCCGCGCCAGTACGCGCTTGCGAAGCGCGCGCAGGTAGTGCTGAACGAGCTCTGGGCGGAGCGCCTCGCGCCCGCTGCCGTTGCCTGTCACGCGCTTCATCCCGGCTGGGTCGACACGCCTGGCCTGCGCGAGGGGCTGCCGCGCTTCGCCCGGCTGCTGCGCCCGTTGCTGCGCTCGCCCGCGGAGGGCGCGGACGGGCTGGTCTGGCTCGCTGCGGCCGACGGCGCCGCGCTCGGAACCAGTGGCGGCTTCTGGCTCGACCGCCGGCGGCGCGGCGTGCACCGCCTGCCATCGACGCGCCGCAGCGATAGCGCCGAGGCGCGGCGCGCGCTCTGGGCGTACTGCCTGGAGCGCAGCGGCTGGGACGGCGACCTGGACGCCGTCATTCGCGCGGCGAGCTGAGCGTGTCCGGCGCCGGCCGCGGCTGCGACTCGCGCGCCGCGAGGCAGCGTTCGCCAGGCCGATGGCGCTCTCAGGGCACCCCACGCAGCCGCAGCCGCAGCGCGTGCCAGCCGATGAGCGCGATCGTCGTCACCGACAGCAGCGGCTGCCGCACCAGCAGCGACGCGAGCGCACGGTCGCTCAGCGCGAGCGGCTGGAGACGCAACGCGGTGTACAGCGTCTGCGTGCCGTCCTCCCGCACCCGGATCGTGATCGCGAGCCGCCCCGGGCGGTCCGAGACGGTGAGCGCGTACTGCGCTTGGGACTCCACAAGCAGCGATACGTAGAAGCGCTTGCCGGCTGGAGCAGATCCGCGAGGGCAAGGCGCGGCTCGCGGCGATGGCGCGCGAGCGGGCGGTCGTGGCGGGCGAGGACCCGCCGGACGTGCAGCGCCTGCGGCCGCTGCTCGAGCAGCTGCACCGCAACCTCGACCAGTACCCCGCGCAGTTCACCGCCGACGCC
>VGTK01000402.1 GCA_016874715.1 Deltaproteobacteria bacterium
CCAGGCGAGCACCATCTCCGGGCAGTTCTCGGAGTGGATCAGGACCTTGTCGCCCTTCTTCACGCCGCGCGCGTGCAGGCCCGCCGCGATGACCGCGACCTCGTCGTTGAACTCGCGGTACGTCCAGACGCGCTCCTTGCCGCCCTTCGGCTCCCAGATCAGGAGCGGACGGTCGGGCTGGGTGCACGCCCAGAGGTCGAGGAGCCAGGGGAGATCCTGGCCGGCGAACTGGAACCTGGCGACTGCGTCTCGATCGATCATGGGACCGGACTGTAGGCGGCAGGCGGCCGCCGGTCCACTCCGGCGTCACGCGCCGCGTCGCGGCCGGCCTCCCCGCCCCACGGTCCGGCCCGATCTACGGTCGGAAGAACGACTCGGGCAGCGAGACGTCCGCGATGGACGACCACTCGTCGGCGGTGCACGGCGCGTCGTCGCAGCGGTCGGCGCCGAAGCAGCTGTACTGAAGCTGGTCGTCGTTGCCGTCGTCATCGTCGTCGTTGCCGATCAGGTCGTCGAGGAAATCGAGGAAGTCGTCGAAGAAGTCGTCGTCGCCACCGGTCTGCTCGCACCAGACGAAGGACGGATCTCCACCGTCGCTGCGGAAGACGTTGCCGGTGACGGTGCCGTCGTCGTTGCGCGCGATCGCCCAGCGCTCGTCGCCGACGTCCTTGCTCACCAGCACCCGGTTCGTGTCGGGGGTGACTTGCACCCCGGCGTCGCTCTGCGCGCAGGCGGCGCGCGGCATGGCGGCGGCCAGGGCGAAGGCGAGCAGCGCGAGCGCCGCCACGAGCGCCGGACGGGCGTGGTGCGCCGCCGGCCGGACGAAGGTCGTTGCATCCTGCATCACGGTTCCTCCCGCGGGCGATGTCGCGGCGCGGCTCTCCCGCCGCGGCCGACGCGCGCGCGCCCGGATCGCACCCGCACGAGCGCTCCTTGCAGGAATCCTTCCAGACCCTCGCGACGGATCGGCGCGCATTCGCGCACGCCGGCGACGGCGGCAGGGCGTCCTTCGGAAGGCGTTACCGGCGTCCGGTACAATCGACGTCCGATCGCACCGGCCGTGCCGCCGGCCCGGCGCGATCGGACGTCAGCGCAGATCGCCGCGCAAGACGTCGACGATGCGTCCCGCCGCGTGGCCGTCGCCGTACGGCGAGACGCCGCGCGCCATCGCGCGGTACGCGTTCGCGTCCGTGAGCAGCTCCGCGACCGCGCCGACGATGCGCTCGCGGACCGGGCCGACGAGCCGCACGACGCCGGCGTCGACCGCCTCGGGGCGCTCGGTCTCGTTGCGCAGCACCAGCACCGGCTTGCCCAGCGCCGGCGCCTCCTCCTGCACGCCGCCAGAGTCGGTCAGCACCAGGTACGACGCCGACATCGCGGCGACGAACGGCTCGTAGTCGAGCGGCGCCACGAGACGGATGCGCGGGTGTCCGCCGAGGATGCGCTCGGCGGGCTCCTTCACGTTCGGGTTGGGGTGCACCGGGTAGAGCACCGCGAGGTCGGCAAAGCGATCGGCGAGCTCGCGCACGGCGACGAACACCTCCTCCATCGGCGCACCGAAGTTCTCCCGCCGGTGCGCGGTCATGAGCATCAGCCGCTTGCCGTCGGCGAACGACAGGTCGACGCCGCGCGCGCGCGGCGCGACGCTCAGCAGCGCGTCGACCACGGTGTTGCCGGCGGCGAGGAAGCACAAAGCCGCGATTTGTACATATGCCCACTCATCGGACGCCGTGAGCGTGGCTCGACTCCGCTAACGCGCCCGCACGGTACGGCAAGTATCGGGCGAAGTGGAGCGATCTCGACCCGCGCTACAACCAGTAGTCGATCGACGGGTACGCCGCTCGATCGCGATCCGTGAGGTGGACCCCATCTTTCAGACCAGTATCGGGCCTCGCCAAGGTGGAGCCTGCTGGTTGTTCGCTCACAGCGTTCTGCGAGTCTTCTTTCAATAATTGACGGCTGATTTCCGGGTCGTGATCGCGGTGATCATGCCGCGACTGCGGCCGTGGAATCGTAGAATGCAGCCGGAGTCTGGC
>VGTK01000403.1 GCA_016874715.1 Deltaproteobacteria bacterium
GGTCGGCGAGCGCGATGCGCGCGCTCGCGTCGCCGGGCTGCTCGCGCAGCAGCGCGCGATACTGCTGCTCGGCCTCGGCCGGCCGTCCGCGCGCGAGCAGCATGGCGGCGTAGTTGAGCCGCAGCCGCGGCTCGCCGGGCGCGAGCGCGAGCGCGCCCGCGAGAACGCCGAGCGCTCCGTCCGGATCACCGCTCGCCTCGAGCGCGAGCGCGAGCCCGTTGTGCCCCTGCAGCAAGGCGGGGTCGGCCGCCACGGCGGCGCGGTACGCCGCAACCGCGTCGCCGTGGCGGCCCTGGCTCGCGAGCACGAAGCCGAGCCCGGCGTGCGCCTTCGCGTGCCCGGGGTCGCGGCGCAGGACGTCCTGGTAGGCCCGCGCGGCGTCGGCCCACTGCTGCCGCTCGGCGAGCAGCACGCCGAGCCCGAGCAGGGCGAGCGTGCTGTCCGGGTCGCGGCGTAGCGCGCGCTCGTAGGCGGCGCGCGCCTCGTCGGGACGGCCGGTGCGCGCCAGTGCGGTGCCCAGCGTCGCGAGGACCTTCGCGTCGTCGGGGCGGAGTGTCGCGGCCGCCGTCGCGTGCCCGACGGCGGCCGCCGCGTCACCGCGCTCGACCAGCGCCGCCGCCAGGTTCAGGTGTGCCAGGTGGTTGCGCGACGTCACCGCGAGCGCGTTCTCGAACAGCGAGATGCTGTCGCGCCAGACGGCCACCTGGGCGCGCGTCGCGAGGGTGCAGGCGAGCAGCACGAGCACCGCCGCGGCCGCGAGTGCACGGCGCGCGTGCACGTGGCGCCGCGCCGCGTCCGCCAGCGCCCAGGTCGCCGCGAGGTAGATGCCGATCGCCGGCAGGTACGTGAAGCGGTCCGCCATCGCCTGGTCGCCGGCCTTCACGATGCCGATCACGGGAACCAGCGTGCCGAGGTACCAGAGCCAGCCGACGAGCAGGTACGGCCGGGTGCGTCGCGTCCGCCACGCCAGCGCGCTGAGCGCGGCCAGCAGGAGCACCGCCACCGCAACCTCGGCGGCCGGCAGCGGCACGCGGTACGGGTAGAACGCTGCGAGTCCTGCCGGCCAGACGAGGCTCCGCAGGTACTCGACCCAGACGACGGCGGCATTCTGCAGGCGGTAGGCGAGCGGCAGGGACGCGAGCGTCGCCACCGCACCGCTGCTCCGCTGTGCGAGGAACGTGACCACCGCGGCGGCGAGCGCCAGCGCGAACAGCGGCACGTACTCGAGGATGAGCTGCCGCGGCGCGGACGCCTCGGCCCGTCCGGCATCGCCGGCGTCCGCGCCGACGTCGGCGACGCGGAGCCGCCGCAGCGGCCACACGTCGAGCAGCAGCAGGGCCGCCGGCAGCGTCACCACCATGGGCTTCGCCAGCAGTCCGAGAGCGAGCAGCAGCGCCACCGCCAGGTATCGCGGCAGCGTCCGGTGCCGGACGTATGCGGCGTGCGCCCACATCGCGCCGGCCCAGAAGACTGCGCTCAGGACGTCCTTGCGCTCGGAGACCCACGCGACCGACTCGACGCTGCGCGGATGGACCGCGAACAGCGCCGCGACGAACGCGCTGCGCAGCGGCGCCCCGGTCAGTGTGCGCAGCGCGAGGAACAGCAGCACGCTCGCGAGCGCGTGCAGCGCGACGCTGGTCAGGTGGTGTCCGCCGGGATCGAGGCCGTGGACCTCGATGTCGAGCATGTGCGAGATCCAGGTGAGCGGGTGCCAGTTGGCGCTGTGCACCGCGGTGAGCGCCCACGCGACGTTCGCCGCGGTCAGGCCGGAAGTGACGTTCCGGTTCTGGACGACGTACTCCGGATCGTCAAAGTTGACGAAGTCGTGCTGCCGGACGCCGGCGTAGGCGACGAGGACCGAAGTGGCGAGAAGGACCGACAGCAGGAGATCGCGCCCGCGCGCGGAGAGAGCGGGGCGCACGGAGCGGCCGGAGCGTGACGCGGCCGCCCCCGGGGTCGCGCGCGACGGCGCCT
>VGTK01000404.1 GCA_016874715.1 Deltaproteobacteria bacterium
CCGCCTACGTGCGCCCCACGCCCGCCCCGGGTGCCGGGCTGACCAGCTGCCCGGGGCCGCGACCCCCCTTGCGAGCG
Organism: Deltaproteobacteria bacterium; assembly: GCA_016874715.1. Taxonomy (GTDB): domain Bacteria; phylum Desulfobacterota; class Binatia; order UBA12015; family UBA12015; genus VGTK01. The sequence continues at coordinate 78 of VGTK01000404.1, forward strand.
CTCAGCGCCCTGCGCTCGGAGCCTCCGCGGTCGCGGGGCGCCGGACACCGCCGCGTCCGATACAAAGTGGTTATGTCAAATCGCCAGCTCGGACCGCCTATGCGCACGCAGCCACCCTCGATGCAGCATCGTCTGCCGGCCACCCAGGGGGATGCGGCAGCGTGACGAGCCTTGAGGAGATCCTGCGCTGGATCAGCGGGAACGAGGCCCTGCTGAGCGGAATCGCGGCGCTCATCGCGATCGGTGGCCTCGTTGTTGCGCCAATCGGCGCGGTCCTGCGTCGGCGCGCCGTGCTCCGCCGCAAGCAACCAGCACCCGCGCCCAGTGACGAACGCACCGCCGCCGTTCCGGCAGCGGTTCCCGCCGGCCGCCCTCAGCGCGCCGTCGCGGTGCTGCCGTTCGACAATCTTTCAAGCGACCCGGAATTGCAGTATTTCTCCGACGGCGTCAGCGAGGAGATCATCCGGCGGCTGTCGCGCGGGGCGGACGCCGCGGTCATCGGGCGGGCCAGCAGCTTCCAGTTCCGCGCCGAACGCAAGGGCGAGGCGGCGCGCAGCCTGGGCTGCTCGCATGTGCTCGATGGATCAGTGCGCCGCGCCGCAGGGCGTGTGCGCATCGCGGCACACCTGGTGGAGGCCGCTTCGACGACGACCGTGTGGTCCGATCGTTATGACCGGGACCTGGCGGACGTCTTTGCAGTCCAGGACGACATTGCGGGGAATATCGCGGCGGCGCTCGATGGAGCCTTCCGCGGTGTCGCGACCCGGACGGTCGACCCGGACGCCTACGACCTCTACCTGCGCGCCAGTCCGCGTTCATTCGGCCCTGACGAGCTGCGCACTGGAATCGGTCTGCTCGAAGAAGCGACGAAGCGCGCGCCGGACTTCGCCGATGCCTGGGGCCGGCTGGCGTACCTGCGGTCCTGGCTGAGGTACTACGAGCCCTACGGGATGCGGGCCGCAAGCGCGGCCCGCGTGCTCGACGTCGCGACCCGTGCCACGTCGACCGATCCCCGGAGTTTCGACGCGCTGGTCGCACGCCTGTTCGTGCTGCCCCCCTTCGGGCGCTTCGTCGAGACCGAAGCGGCGTTGCGGCTCGTCCAGCAGGCCGGCGGCGAGGATGGCCAGTACACCGGCTGGTTCCTGCGCAACCTCGGGCACGTGCGCGAAAGCCTGGTCGAGGACGAACGCACTTACCGTTCGGACCCGTTGAATCCGATGAGCGCGAACCTGGTCGCGCTGGCCCGGATGGCTGCCGGTCGCGTCGCCGAGGCCATTCCCCTGTTCGAGGACGTGATGTCGCGGATCCCCGACATGAGTTTCCCATTCGCCAACCTGCTGCGCGCCCGCGCATTGCTGGGGGACTGGACGGGGGTGGACGCGTTGCTCGAACTCGAGGCCACGCGACCCCTGCGGGAATTCAAGGACGGCCTCGACTTCATCCGCACCAAGCGCGACCCGACGCCCGCCAACCTCGAGCGCTGGCGCAATGCGTTCGAGGAGCGGGTTCGCGCGACCGGCTGCGTGGACGTGTCGCGACTCGTTTACACGGCGCACCTGGGCCTCGTCGATGCGGCGTATGCAGCGGCGCTCGGTGCCTGCCTCGGACCGCGCGGCGCCGATGACGACCTGATGGGACCCGACGCCTATCGCACTGGCCTGCTGTTCCAGGCCGGCATGCCGGAACTGCGCAACGACTCGCGCTTCCCCCGACTCTGCGCCCGGCTCGGCCTGGTGGAGTACTGGACGACCACCGGCCAGTGGCCGGACTGCGCCGACGACGTGCCGTACGATTTCCGTACCGAATGCGCGCGAGTGCGCGACGTGCTCGTGGAGCCCTTCGGATTCTGAGATGGAAAAGGGTCACCCTGTGGGGTGACCCTTTTTCA
>VGTK01000405.1 GCA_016874715.1 Deltaproteobacteria bacterium
GCACGACGGCATCACGGCGCTCGAGTACAAGTACGACGGCGCCCGCGTGCAGATTCACTCCGACGGCGCCCGGGTCGCCATCTGGTCGCGGCGACTGTCCGACGTCACGGCGAGCCTGCCGGACGTCGTCGCCCGTGCCCGCTCGTACGGGCGCGCGCCGTTCATCCTCGACGGCGAGGTGGTCGCGCTCAACGCGGCCGGCCGGCCGCTGCCGTTCCAGGAGCTGATGCGGCGCTTCCGCCGGGTGCACGACGTGGAGGCGGCGCTCGGCCGCATGCCGCTCGCCATCCACCTCTTCGACTGCCTCATGGCCGACGGCCGCGCGCTCATCGACGTGCCGTACGCCGAGCGGTTCGAGACGCTCGCGCGGGTGACCGGCGGCGGGGACCTCGCGGAGCGCGCCATCGTCCGCTCGGTGTCCGACGCGGAGACGTTCCGCGCCGCCGCGCTCGCCGCCGGCCACGAGGGCGTGATGGCCAAGGACCTCCGGGCGGCGTACGCGCCCGGCGGCCGCGGCAAGCGCTGGTTCAAGGTGAAGGCGGCGGAGACCGTCGACTGCGTGATCGCCGCGGTCGACCGCGGGTCCGGCCGCCGCGTGGGGTGGCTGTCGAACTATCACCTCGCGGTCGTCGACGGCGACGGCTTCGCCGACGTCGGCAAGACGTTCAAGGGCTTCACCGACCGGCAGTTCATCGCGATGACCGAGCGCCTGCGTGCGCTCGCCGTGGCCGACGACGGCTACACGGTCCGCGTGCGCCCCGAGGTCGTCGTCGAGGTCGAGTACAACGAGATCCAGAAGAGCCCCACGTATCCCTCGGGCTTCGCGCTCCGCTTCGCGCGCATCGCGCGCGTGCGCGAGGACAAGGCGCCCGCGCAGGCCACCACGCTCGACGAGCTGCGCACGCTCTACGAGGCGCAATTTCACCGCAAAGGGCGCGCGTAGCTCGGTTTCACAGTAGAATCGGCGGCCGTGGCCCCGCGAATCTCCACGGGACTTCCCAAGCTCGACGCGATGCTGGGCGGCGGCCTGCTGCCCGGGACGCTGACGGTCGTGTACGGCGCGACCGGCATCGGCAAGACACACCTCGGGCTCACGTTCGCGGACCACGGCCGCGTGGCCGACGGCGCGCGCGGCGTCGTGCTCGACATGAACGGCCGCGGCGACTCCCAGCAGCACGACGAGTACGCCGCGCGGCTCTTCGAGTGGGACCTGCAGCCGTGGCGCCACACGGTGACGCCGATGAGCGAGCCGTTTCCCTCGGACGAGGACATGCGCGCGTTCTACTCGAACGCGCTGCCGTGGGTGGGCCGCACGCGCGACTTCCAGGTGCCGACGCCGGACGGCGGCTTCGAGTTCGACTGGAGCTGGAAGGCCACCTACAACCACGCGCTCTACACGGTGAAGCCGTTCCTGTACTTCCACTTCGCGGCGGGTACGCGGCGCCTCGTCGTCGACGGCGTGGAGCCGATGGACTCGCCGGCCGACTCCATCCAGTTCTTCGTGTTCGACGAGCTCTACCGCCGGATCGTCCATCGTGACGCCGAGACGCTCGGGATGGAGATCTGCCTGCCCGTGTGGAAGTACAAGGACTTCATCGAGAGCCACCGCTACGACCACGCGGCGATCACGACGCTGCTCCTCGTCACCACCGAGGAGACGCGCCTCGAAGACCTGCTCGCGCGCAAGGTGGCGACGGGCGACATCGGCGCGACCGCGAACACGATCATCGTGATGGGGAGCGAGCGCGCCGGCAGCCGTCTCGCGCGCATGCTGTGCGTGGTGAAGCATCGCGGGAGCGCCATGAGCGACGAGATCGTGGAGTACCGCATCGGAGCCAACGGGCTCGACCTCGGATAGCGCGTGACGGCCGTGCGCCGTCGCGGTCGCCGAGCCGCATGAGCGCGCCGCGCGCGCTCCGCCGCCTTCCCGCGCACCTGCGCCTCGCCGCGCTCGACCCCC
>VGTK01000406.1 GCA_016874715.1 Deltaproteobacteria bacterium
AGCCCTTCTGCGTCGCGGCAAGTACAGGTGACCGCGGCGAGAGCTACTCGTCCGGAACACGCCGCTCCGCCCGCGCCGCGGGAATCCCCGCGGGCGGCATCTGCGGCAGGAACGTGATCGGGTTGCTGAGCACCTTCGCGACGCCGTCGGAGGTGTAGGCCTCCGCGCGCACGACCGTCGGGTGCGCGGGGTCGAGCGCCACGCGCTGCGTCTGCCGGAAGCTCGCGCCGTCGGCGGTCCAGCGGGCGACCTCGCTGCCCGACACGATCAGGCGCACGGAGTCGCCGCTCTTCAGGCCGTCGATGCGCACCTCGACGTCCTCGCCCGGCGTCTCGCGCACGACGATCTGCCCCATGCGCGCGCCGCTCGGTGTGACCAGGTCGACCGCGCCGTCGAACAGCACGATGTCGCCGAAGAACACGCGGCCGGCGCGGAGGCCGTCGAGCAGATCGGCCTTGTCGGGCGAGCGCGCCCAGATCCAGCTCAGGAAGTTGTTCTGGTCGGTGCGCCAGCGCTGCGACGGTCCGCCGTGCGAGTCGCTGACGCCGGTGCCGACGAGGAACAGGCCGTCCAGAGCCAGCCGGTCCCAGACCCAGAGGTGGTCGTCGAGCGGATGGCCGCCGCGGTCGCGGTAGCCGACCTCGAGGATGTCGGCGCCGAACACGCGCTCGTGGCGCAGCTCGTCGAGCACTTCTTCCCGCGTCGCGCGGCGCTCCGCGCCCTCCATCATCGTGCCGTACATATGGTTGAACGACACCAGCCCGCCGCGCGCGTGGATGTCGTCGACCAGCAGGCGCGTCGCGCGCCGGCGCCAGTCCGCGGCGCTCTCGCCTTCAGGGCGGCGCTGCTCGAGCTCCGCGTAGTCCACGAGCCGGGTGTCGAGGCTGAACTCGTTCAGGTGGTGCCCGATCCACGACAGCTCGACGCCCTGCAGCTCGCGCAGCGTCGGGTAGTCGCGCGAGACCTCGTCGATGAGCCGCTTCTGCCGGTCGAACACGGCGGTACCCGACAGCACCTGCTCGATGCGCAGGTCGTCGAAGCGCGCGGACGCGGTGGCGCCGTCGCGCGCCTCGACGCCGACGACGATCTGGAAGAGGCTGTTGTCCTCGCCGGCGATGAACGGGAAGCCGCGCACGGCGTCGCGGCTGACGGGTAGCGCGAGGTCGTTCCACTCGCCAGCCTTGAACGGCACCGGCACCACGAAGGTCGTGCCGACCCGCACGGGCTCCTTGACCGCGTCGTCGAGCACGTACTGCAGGCGGTAGGGCTCGAACGGCAGCCCCTCGCGCGGCGGGTGCTCGGACAGGGTGATCTCGATCACCGGCCGCGCGTCGGATGAGACCTGCTCGGGCAGCACGGAGAGGAGCAGCGTCACCTCGGTCGCCAGCGGACGCTTGAGCAGGCTCCGGTCCGCGATGATCGCGAAGCGCCGGCCGGCGAACTCGGGCGTGTCGCTCGTCGCGGTGACGCGGAAGCTCTTCTCGCCCTCGCGCGCGTCGCCGGCGACGAACTCGCTGCCGCCCGGCGCGATCGCTCCGCTCCCGACCGGCACCAGTGCCTTCACCAGCGCGTGCTTCTTCTTCCGCCGCGCCATCACGCGGCCGTCGCTCGGCATCGGCTCGGTCTCGTCCTCGAAGCCGAAGGTCGAGACGTGGCCGTGGCCGGTGATGCGGAAGTCGTGGTCGCTCCACCAGATGACGTCGGCGCCGACGTCGGTCGCCTCCCAGCTGTGCGAGTCGATGCTGCCGATGCCCTCGCTGAACGAGCCGTGCACGTGGAGCTGGACGGAGATCGGCCGCTCCGCGCCGGCGGACACGGTGGTCACGGGAAGGGCGGCGCTCGGCGACGTGCTCGCGGTCACCGCCGGTGCCGACGTCGCGCGCGTTCGCGGCGGCGGCTGCTCCGATCCGCCGCCGCACGCGGCGCAAACCAGC
>VGTK01000407.1 GCA_016874715.1 Deltaproteobacteria bacterium
CGGGCGCGCAGCGCTCGCCGATCGTGCGCTCGAGCCCGGCGACGGCGCGCGCGACGCCCGCGTCGCCCGGCAGGCACGCGGCCCCGGTGCTGGCGTAGCAGCGGCGCGTGAGCGCGCTGACGCGCGACGCACAGCCCGCGAGCGCGTTCGCAACGCCGGCTTCGCAGCGCTGTGCGGGCGTGGCCGCGCGGACGGACGACGCGAGCACGAGCAGCGCTGCGACCGTGGCGAGAGTGCGGGTCAAGGCGTGCATCGCGCCGGGTTACGCGGTCGGCCTGCCATGGGCAAGCCTCGATCGTCTTCCCCGATCCGTTGCCGGCGGGCCCGGGCGTGCCGGCACAGACGTCGCGATGGCGCGCGGCACACGGTCGGATGGACGCTCGGATGGCGACAGGATGCTCGGATGGCTATCGAGCGCCGGGCGGCCAGCCCACGGGATGGCGACCACATCCATTCGAAGATGGGGGAAGGCATGAAAAAGTATCACGGCCATTGCCACTGCGGCGCAGTGCAGTTTGAGCTGGATTCGGAATTGAACCTGCCCATGCAGTGCGATTGCAGCTACTGCACCCGCCGCGCAACCATCTTCCAGATGGAACCAATCACAAATTTCCAATTGCTCAAGGGCCGGGATGAGATGACGCGCTATGGCAGCAAGGAAATTTCCGATCACTTCTTCTGCAAAACTTGCGGCATCAGCACCTTCACCTACCTGAAAGACAAAGGTGCGGTGGTGGGTGCGGTGGTCAACCTCGCGTGCCTGGATGGCACGGATACCGCCCGGATGAAGCCGATGATGGTGGATGGGAAGAATCTCTAGTCGCTGCCTTCGCTTGGCGCCTACGGTGCATCCGATTTGAAGGTACAGGGGCTTCGGGCCTTTGTACGGGTGATTTCGCAAGCTCGAGGCTACCGAAGGCCGCCCTGGGAGCGGTTCGGAGCGTGCTCGAGCCGGCGCGAAAAGTCGTCCTGATTCCGCGTTGCGATCGCCGAGGCCCGCGCGGTTGCCGTGCGGTTGCCGTGCGGCCGCCACGCGCTGCACCAAGGCATCGACGACCTGGCCGCGCGGCCTTTCGGGGTCGGCCAGATTTTTTTGTGCGTGCAGTCCTTGACGGATTCCGCGAGGGCCACCCGGCCATCGCGAACGGACCGTCGAGACGCCCCCGCCGCGCGCCTGCGAAGCCCGCCAGCGCACGCGCGCCGCGCGGGGCCGCCTCGCCCCTCGCGCCCAGAGATCGCCGCGCACGCGCCGTCGCAGACGCCCTCGAAACGGCGGTGGTACAGCCATCGCATGATCGCGACATCCGGCATCCATCCCGCAGCGCTCGAGCGTCTCGCCGCGCCCCTCGCGCCCGCCGAGGTCGACCGGCTCGCCGACGAGATCGCCGAGGTGGCGTCTCTCATCGACGCCGCCGATCACCGGCTGCTGACGCTCATCCGCCGCTTCGACGAGGGTAGCGGCTGGGCGACGCACGGCGCTCTCTCCTGTGCCCACTGGCTCAACTGGCGGATCGGCCTCGACCTCGGCGCCGCGCGTGAGCGCGTCCGCGTGGCGCACGCGCTCGCGACGCTGCCGCTGGTCGACGATGCGCTTCGCCGCGGTGCGCTCAGCTACTCGAAGGTGCGCGCGATCACCCGCGTCGCGAGCGCCGCCACCGAGGCGACGCTGCTCGAGATGGCGGTGCACGCGACCGCGTCGCAGCTCGAGCGCATCTGCCGTGGCTACCGTCGCGTCGTCGCCGACGCGGCAGTGGGAGGGCCGCCGAGCCTCGCGGACGAGGAGCACGCGCGCTTCGTCCGGGTGCGGGACACCGACGACGGCATGGTGCGCATCGAGGCGCGGCTCCGCCCGGAGGAAGCGGCGGTCGTGCTGCAGGCGCTCGACGTGGCGCGGCGCCGGGCGTGGCGTGCCGGGGCGGCGCGCGGTGCC
>VGTK01000408.1 GCA_016874715.1 Deltaproteobacteria bacterium
TGGCACCGTACGCGAGCTCGCGCGCCGGGCCGCGACCGGCCGGAGCACAGCGCAGCGCGACGTCGATCGCGCGCCCCATCCACACCACCGGGTGCAGCGCCGCCGGCGGCTCGCCGAGCACGCGGTCCCAGGCGAGCGCGAGCAGCAGCGCGAGCCACGACGGTGTCCAGTCGAGCGCCACGCGGCTCCGTCAAGCACCGCTGTCGGCGACACCGGCGTCGGCGAAGCTCGCCATCTCGTTCAGGATGCGCAGCGCTGCGTCGACGAGCCCGAGGGCCAGCGCTGCCCCGGTCCCCTCGCCGAGCCGCAGCTCGAGGTCGAGCAGTGGCGCCAGGCCGAGCGCCTCGAGCAGCGGACCGTGCCCCGGCTCCACCGAGCGGTGCGACGCGAGCAGGAAGCCGCGTGCCCGCGCCGCGAGCCGTACCGCGACCAGCGCCGCGGCGCTCGCGATGAGCCCGTCGAGCACCACCGGCACGCGCACCGCGGCCGCACCCAGGACGAGCCCCGCGAGCCCCGCGATCTCGAAGCCGCCGAGCTTCGCCAGCACGTCGAGCGCGTCGTCGGGGTCCGGGCGATTGCGCGCGATGCCCGCACGGATCACGCCGACCTTGTGCGCCCACGCCGCGTCGTCGACGCCGGTACCGCGTCCGGTCGCGTGCTCGACCGGAATGCCGGCGAGCACGGCGATCAGGGCGCTCGCCGAGGTGGTGTTGCCGATGCCCATCTCGCCGGTGCCGAGCAGCGTCACGCCGCTCGCGGCGAGCTCCTGCGCGAGCGCGATGCCGCACTCGAGCGCGCGCACCGCATCGGCGACGGTCATCGCCGATCCGCGCAGCAGGCTCTGCGTCCCGGGCGCGATGCGGCGCTCGACCACACCGTCGGCGACGAGCGGCTCGCCGGCGACGCCCATGTCGACCACCACGAGCAGCGCGCCCGCGTGCCGCGCCAGCACGTTGATCGCCGCCCCGCCGCGCGCGAAGTTGAGCAGCATCTGCCGCGTGACCGCCTGCGGGTAGGCGCTGACGCCCTCGGCGGCGACACCGTGGTCCGCCGCCATGACGACGATCGCCTTGGCCGGCAGCGCGGGCCGCTCCTCGCCGCGCATCGCCGCAACGCGGCAGGCGATCTCCTCGAGGCGGCCGAGGCTGCGCCGCGGCTTGGTCTTGCCGTCGAGGATGCGCTGCGTGCGCGCCGCGACCTCCTCGTCCGGAACGCCGATCCGTGCGCACGTCGCTGCGAGCAGGCTCACGGCGCGACCGCCTCCACCGGCCCCGGCCGGAGGCGCAGCACGTGGCCGAGGATCGCGACGTACGCCTCGTCGGCGATGCACGCGAGATCCTGGTGGGCGCGGCCGGCGACGTCGCGGAACGTTCGCGCGAGCGCGTTCTCCGGCACGATGCCGAGGCCGACCTCGTTGGTGACCAGCACCACGTGGCACGGCCGCGCGGCCAGCGCGTCGCACAGCTCTCGCACCGCGCGCGCGATCGCCGCCTCGTCGTCACCGCGCAGCAGTAGATTCGACAGCCAGAGCGTCAGGCAGTCGACCAGCACGACATCGGCGCGGCGCTGCTCGCGCAGCGCCCGGGCGAGGTCGAGCGGCTCCTCGACGGTGCGGAAGTCGTCGCCGCGCTCGGCGCGGTGCTGCGCGATGCGACGCTCCATCTCGCCGTCGCGCGCCTGCCCCGTCGCGACGAACACGCGGCGCTCGCCGAGCGCGCGGGCGCGGGCGAGCGCGAAGCGACTCTTGCCCGAGCGCGCGCCGCCGCCGATCACCACCACCACCGCGCCGGTGCTCACACCGAACGCCCTGCGAGCCGGCGCGACGGGTGGCGCTCGAGCCACACTGCGGCGCCGCGCCCGACCGCCG
>VGTK01000409.1 GCA_016874715.1 Deltaproteobacteria bacterium
CCGTCCGCCGTGCCCTTCGCGACCAGCTCGCAGTCGCCGGCCGCGGCGCGTGCGAGCAGCAGGTCGAGCCGCGCCCCGGCCGCGGCGTCGCCACCAGCGAGCGTGATCTGCTGCCCGACGACCGGCGCCAGGTCCGCGTCGTACGCGAGCAGGAACTGCTCGAGATCGCGCTGCTCGTCGGCGCTCATCGCGAACGTCTGCTCGGCGTGGAAGCGCGCCAGCGTATCCACCGAGCCGTCGTGGCGGAAGCCGAAGCCGCGGATCTGCGCGCCGGTCGCGATGCCGTCGCCCGGGAACTCGGCGGTCCCGGGACGACCGAACATGCCGACCTTCTGGTACATGTTCCTGAGGTGCGGGATCTTGAAGAGCTGCGGCCCGCCCTGCAGCGCCATCTGCCCGTCGGTGCCGAAGAAGCCAAGGCCCGGCGCGAGCGTGTGGCAGCCCTGGCAGTTGAAGTCGCCGTCGGTCTTGCGCCCGAAGTACAGGTCGCGGCCGCGCTGCTGCGCCGCAGTGAGGACGCCGTCGAGCGCGCGCACCGGGTTCGGCGGGTAGTGGATCTGCAGCACGAACTGCGTGAGCTTCGCCATGTCCGTCGGCGGCAGCAGCGACGCTCGGCCCAGCAGCCCCGGGAAGGCGACGTTGAACTTCAGGAACGCCTGCTCCTGCGAGAGCGGGTCGCCGCCCGGATCCGAGCCGCCGGTCCGGTCGCCGCGCCAGTGCATCGGGCCGCGCACGTTCAGGCCGCGCAGGCTCTGCGTCGTCATCGGGCCCTTCAGCGGGTGGAAGTCCTGGTAGCTCCCGAAGTGGATCGGGTTCGGGTTCGCCGTGACCACGCCGTCGGGGTCGCCGAGGTCCCAGGCGAGCGAGTCGATGTCGGCGAACGCGTGGCAGCCGGCGCACGACGCCTCGCCGTTGCTCGACGTGAGCCGCGCGTCGTAGAGGAGCGGCCGGCCGTCGGCGACGCTCGCGGGCTCGGCGTCGAACAGCGGCACGCGCTGCGTCTCACTGCGCGTCGCGAGGTCGACCGCGACCACCGCGTTGTCGAAGCGCGTGAGCACGTAGAGCCGGCCCCGCGCCTCGTCGAGGACCAGCCCCGACGGACCGCCACCGCCGAGCTCGACGTGGTCGGCCGCGTCGGGCACGAACGTGTCGTCCTCGAGCGCCGCGGTGGAAAAGACGCCGATCTTCGACGATCCGAATGCGGCCAGGTAGAGCGTCGCGCCGTCGCTGCTGACGGCCATGCCGAGCGGCGTGGCGAGGCTCTTCTCCGCGACGCCCGGCGGTGACGGCACGACGTCGTAGTCGATGTGCCTGTTCAGGTGGCGCGGCAGCACCGACGCGCCGTCGAGCACGGTGACGCGCGCCGCGTGCGCGGCGCCGTTGACGGTCGAGCCGCCGCGCACGCCCGCGCCCTCGAAGCGCACCTCGTTGCGCGCCTCGGTGTTGCTCACGTAGACGCGGCCGGTCGCCGGATTGACCGCGAGGTCGAACAGCAGCGTGCCGACGTGCGCCCAGCTCCGCGTCGTCGCGAGCGTCGTCGCGTCGATCGCGAACACGTCGAGGTCGGGCAGCGAGAAGCGCACCGCGGCGCTCCAGTCGCGCGCGAGGCCGTCGAGCCAGCGGTCGGTCGCGTCGTCGTGGCGCACGATCAGCCCGGCCTCGGGACCGGGCACGCCGGTCGCGTCGTCGTTCGGTGCGGGCAGCCCGCCGGGCATGCTGCCGCCGTCGACGAGGCACGGCGGTGCGGCGGCGCCGCCGTCGCACACCACGTCGTCGCCGACCACGGTGGTTGCGTTGCCCGAGTGGAATACGGCGGCGTAGACCACGGCGCCGTCGGGCGACACCGCGAGCGCACGGGGCGTGTC
>VGTK01000410.1 GCA_016874715.1 Deltaproteobacteria bacterium
CGTGCGGCTCGCCGACCTCGCGTGGCCCGACGTCGCGGCGCTGCGCGCCGCCGGCTGCACGACCGCGATCCTGCCGCTCGGCTCGACCGAGCAGCACGGGCCGCACCTGCCGTTCGCGACCGATACGCTGATCGCCGACGCCGTCGGGCAGCGCGTGGCCGAGCGGCTCGGCGGCGCGCTCTGCCTGCCGGCGGTACCGCTCGGCTGTGCCGACGAGCACCTGGGGTTTCCCGGCACCCTGTCGATCACGGATGCGACGCTGGTCGCGATCCTGCGCGACACGGGCCGTGCGCTCGCGCGGCACGGCTTTACGCGCCTCCTGGTCTTCACGGCGCACGGCGGCAACTACGGCGCGCTGCGCGCGTCCGCAGAGCGGCTGGTGCGCGAGCTCGAGCCGCTGCGCCTCGAGGCGTTCCTCGACTCCGCGTCCTTGACGGCGCACCTCGAGGCGGTGGCGCAGGCCTACGGCGTGACCCCGGGCGAGGCGGGGCAGCACGCGGGCGAGCTCGAGACGTCGGTCCTGCTGGCGCTCGCACCGGGACTGGTGCGCCGCGCTCGCCTGGCGGCGGGGCTCGTCGATCCGGCGATCCCGTCCGGCGAGCTCTTCTACCCCGACCTGCGGCGCCACGCGGCGGACGGCACGGTCGGCGATCCGCGTCGTGCCACGGCGGAGCGTGCCGCCGCCTACCTCGACGCCTGGGCCGACGTGCTCGCGGCGTTCTGGTCCGCGCCGGACGCGAAGTAGCGGAAGTACGCGAACGGCACGAAGAACGCGTAGTAGAGCTGGTTCGGGATCACGCGCAGCGCCCAGCCGACGTCGAGGCCGAGGATCTGGATCAACACGTCCGCGCTCGCCCAGAGCGCGTAGTAGACCGCGACGTACGTCGCGACCGAGCGCAGGTACGCCAGCCGCAGCGGCCGCCCTGGTCCGACCCAGCGCGGCAGCCCGACCTGCCGCAGCCACAGCGCGAGGGCGAGGAAGCACAGCTCGTAGATGAGCCAGATCGCGTTGTCGCCGAGCGCGTCGAGCGACAGCGTGAGCGCCTCGCGGAGCGCGAGCGCTGCGAGCGGTACGGCCAGCGTCCACGCCGCCGACTCGGCGAGCAGCCGCTCGCGCGCGCTCTCCGGGAACGCGAGCCGCTGCAGCAGGAGCAGCACGCGGAAGTCGCCGAGCAGGACGAAGAAGAGCAGGACGACGAGCCCGACGGGCGTTCCGGCGAGGCCGAGCAGCTTGGTGAGCGGTCCGGTGGCGAGCGCGTCGAGCACCGTCTCGACCGCGAAGAAGGTGGCGTACGCGCGCACGAAGCGCGCGTCGCTCGTCGTCGCCGCGCGCCCTCCCGTCGGCAGGAGCCACGCGAGGAACGCGAGCGGCACCGGCCAGACGAGGTACGTGCTCTGCAGGTCCGAGGTGTAGAAGTCGAGGAACACGCGCGAACGCCGGGCTTACGGTTGCGGGAGCACCACGCGGCAGGCTAGCCACGTCGGCACTGCGAGGAGATGTGCGATGAGCGACACGGGATACGTGCTCCAGAAGGTCGAGTGGTTCCAGTTCCGCTCGGCCGACGGCAAGGCCTTCTTCGTCATGGTCTCGAGCCTGCCGAACGGCTTCTTTACCGCCGTTCCGTGCGACCTGACAATGGTGCGCGCCGACCACAGCCTGATGGCGCTCGCCGCGACGCCCGACGAGGCGCTGGCACAGCTGCAGGGCACCCTGGGCGGCAAGAGCCGCGACGAGCTGTTCCCCGCGGCGTGAGGAGCGGCGCGACCGTCAGGCCCGCGCGGCGTGCCGCGCGCACGGCGTCGCTGCTCGCGGCG
>VGTK01000411.1 GCA_016874715.1 Deltaproteobacteria bacterium
ATGCGGACAGCGACGACCTCTACGCGCGCGCGATCTTCGCGGGCGCGGTCGGCGGCCGTGCCGTGTTGCATGCCATGCGCGACGGCCTTCTCGTGCGCACCAAGGCACTCGAGCTGATGCTGGCCAAGGCAGCCAAGCCGTCGCTCGAAGCGGCGCTCGCGCGCCGCCGTATCCGCATCACCACCGCCGAGCTCGACTTCCTGGCCGAGCTCGCCGAGCTCGAAATCAGCGGCAACAACGACGAAGCTCCTGCACATGCCCACGAAGCGCGCGTCAGGTGAGCTGGCGGCCGGCGAGGTCATCCTCGAGCTGAAGGGCGTCTACAAGCTCTATCGCACCTCGGACCGCCACGCGCTGAGCAACGTGAGCCTCACGCTGCGGCGCGGCGAGTTCGTCTCGATCATGGGGCCGAGCGGCTCCGGCAAGACCACGCTGCTCGGCCTGGTGGCCGGATACGACGATCCGAGTGCCGGCGAGGTCGCGGTCATGGGCCAGGCGATGCACGAGCTCGGCGACCGGCAGCGGTCGCTGCTGCGCGCGCACGACCTCGGCGTGGTGACGCAGTCCTACAATCTTCTCGCCCGGCTCACGGTCGAGGAGAACGTGCTGGTGCGCCTCGGACCGGTGGGCATCCGGGGCAAGGAGGCCCAGCGCCGCGCTGCCGAGGCGCTCGACGCCGTCGATCTGCCGCGAGCGCTCTGGCAGCGCTACCCCGAGGAGATCTCGGGCGGCGAGCAGCAGCGCGTCGCGTTCGCGCGCGCGCTGGTCGCCGAGCCGTCGCTGATCCTCGCCGACGAGCCGACCGGTAACCTCGACACGGTGACCGGCACCCGGCTGCTGGACCTGCTGCGCCGGCTGAACATCGAGCGGCAGACGGCGGTGCTGATGGTCACGCACGACAACTACGCGGCGACCTACGGGCATCGCACGGTCCACATGCGCGACGGTGCCATCGAGTCCGACATCAGCGCCGCGGGTGTGGCTCTGTGAGTCGGCTCTGGCTCGCCTGGCTTCAGGTGCGGACGAAGTCGGGCCAGCTCGCGGTGGCGGGCGTGGTGATCGCGCTCGGGGTGGCGCTGTCGTGCGGGATGCTGCTGGCGACCGAGCGGCTGAGTGCGGCGACCCGGGACTCGCTGCGCGCCATGGCCGGCGAGGGGGAGCTGCAGCTGAGCGCGCGCGGCGGCGGCATGCTCGACGAGGCGCTGGTCGAGCGGGTGGTGTCGAGCGATGGCGTCGCCGCGGCGGCACCCCTGCTGCTCGGCGCGGGCAGCATCGGGGAGGCCAAGGTGAGCGTCGTCGGCATGGACATGCTGAGCGACGCGAACCGGACGGTGTTCGGGGCGGGCGCGGACGGCGCGAGCATCATCGGCGACCCGCTCGTCTTCATGAGCCAGAACGACTCGGCCCTGGTCACCTCGAGCCTGGCCGAGCGCGCCGGGCTCGAGGCCGGCGAGGCCTTCGAGATCGACCTGCCGATGGGGCGCCGGCGCTTGACGGTGCGCGGCATCCTCGCGACGACCGAGTCGATGGGTCAAGCCGGCATGCTCGTCCTTCTCGACCTGCCGGCAGCGCAGGAGGTGCTCGACGTACCCGGGCGGGTGAGCCAGATCCACGTCGCCGCCGTCCCGGGCTGGCCGGCCGATCGTGTAGGTGTGGCGCTGCGCGCGCACCTGCCCGGGCACGTCGCGATCGAGACGCTGGCGGAGCGCACCGAGCGCGTCGAGCGGATCGTCACCGGCATGACGACGACGCTGAACGCGTTTGCGGCCCTGGCGCTGGTGCTGGCCGCGGTGATCACGG
>VGTK01000412.1 GCA_016874715.1 Deltaproteobacteria bacterium
GGTCGATCCGACGTTCCGGGCTGCCTTCACGCCGTCGCCAGCTGTAGCCCGTACTCGGCAGGGCAAGCCGCCAGCCACTCTCGACGAGCTTCTCCACGGAGTCGCCGCAGTACCTCTCGGAGTCGTCCGGCTGAGTGTTCATGTCGCCGATCAGGACGGCCGGCCTTTGGCGAACACCGCCGAGCGCGTCGATGAGCCAGTCCCAGGTGAGCCGCTTCTTGTGACGGTTCACGTACTCGTACGCCGGCATCCGGAACGCGACGAGATCCAGACCAGTCTCGACGAGACGCACGTGAAGGAAGTTCGGCGGCAGCGAGTCCGAGATGTCGTCCGCCGCTACGAGGCTGCCGGCCTCGATCGGCTCGCGCGCCGCGACCAGCACCTGGTTGCTGCGGCCGACGCGAGTCGTCACCTGTCGATGCGTCAACCCCGTCGCGTCGAGGGCATCGAGGAAACGCTCGTGATCGGCCCGACACGTGGCCTTGTCCCGCCCATCGACGTACTCGTTCAGCGCGAGCACGTCGGGCGCTTGCGCCGCGATGGCGTCCGCGATCCACACCGGGATCCGCTGACGCGCGGCACGGTGGTTCAGGTTCCACGACAGGATTCTCATGCGCCCTCGTTCGTCTCCGTATGTCTCGGGATCGTTGTCGGCCCACGCCGCGCCAGCTCCGGCGCCCACGCCCGCCGATCCTCGGCGACCTCCCGCACCAGATCCTCCCACTGCTCGCGCGTGACGCACAGAAAGTGGAACCTCCGGTTCCGCTCGACCAGCCCGCGCGGCACGCGCCCGAGCGGCTGGTGGACGACCCGCATCCCGAACCGCCGCGCCACTTCGTGGACGCGCGCACCCGGCACGTACCGGCTGTACCACGCGAACGGCTTGTTGCGGCAGAACGCGAACATCACCTCGAGCCAGCTGTACAGGTCGTTGCGGCCGCGGCGGAACGCCGGATCGACGAGCGGCAGGATGACGCGCGCATGAAACGACTTCGTGTCGTCGCGCGGCAGGTACGTCGGCACGTCGAGCGTCAGTAGCGACAGGCGCCGGAGGCGGCGCGTCGCGTACGCGGGCTCGTTCTGCACGAGCTCCACGGTCCCGACCTCCCACGACACGCTGCCGACGTGCAGCAGCGACGGGTCTACCCAGCCGGTCGGGTGGCAGGACGCGTCGTTGAGATTGACGGACGAGTCCTCGACGTCGCTGTCGAAGTCGATGAGCCCGTTGGTGATGCGGATGCGCGTGCGGTCGTGCTCGCGCACGTACACCTTGCCCTCGTGCCAGCGGCGGATCGTCGCGCGCACGTCGATGCCGTCGCCGAGGCCGCTCACGAACGGCGACGAGCGGCCCGCGTCGGGGTCGGGCACCTCGGCGTGCTCGAGCAGGTAGCGCACGAACGCCTCGTACGCGGCCTCCTCGTCCGGCATCGCGACCCAGGACTTCTTCTCGTCGCTGCGCGTCCTGCGGACGCGCGAGTACGGCTTCTTCAGCCGCCGCTCGCGGAAGTCGGTCAACCTCGGCAGCACGCGCAGCTCCACGGTGCGCCGCCCGGCGCGCCACACGGGCTCTCCCTCGACGTTCTCGCCGCGCGAGCGGAACGTCGAGGGCCGGTCGGCGGCGCCGCGCCACGACAGCAGCGGGTGCTCGCGCGCCTTGCCCGCGAAGCGGTTGTGCAGCGCGAGCGTCGCGAGGCGCCCGACGTAGCGCTCGTCGAGCGACGCCGACGCCGCGGTGATGAGGTCCCACAGGTCGGGCGTCTCGCGCAGGTCGCGCTGCGCGGCGAGGTTGCGCG
>VGTK01000413.1 GCA_016874715.1 Deltaproteobacteria bacterium
GCCCGCGAGTCCCGCCGACGTGCGCCTGCCCGGCGGGCCGCTGCGGCACGCGCTCGACCGGCTCGCGGTCTACGGTCCGCTGCGCTTCGCCGAGCGCGTCGCCGGACGCCTCAGCGGACGGCTCGGACCCGGCTGAGCCGCCGCCGCTTCGCCGTTGCCCCGGCGGTTCACTCGCGCGCCTTCGCGGCGTCGGCGGCGCGCATCTTCGCAAGCACGCTGTGGTGGCGGCCGTAGGCGAAGTAGATCGCGATCCCGATCGCGAGCCACGCGAAGAGCCGCCACCAGTTCTCCGCCGGCAGCGAGAACATCAGCAGCAGGCAGATCAGGATGCCGAGGACCGGCGTCACCGGCGAGAACGGCGCGCGGAAGGGACGCTCCGCCTCGGGGTGCGTGCGGCGCATGATGAGCACCGCCGAGCAGACCACCACGAAGGCGAACAGCGTGCCGATGTTGGTGAGGTCGGCGAGGATGCGCAGCGGCAGCAGCGAGCCCGCGGTCGCGACCAGCACCCCGGTGAGGATGGTCGACTTCCACGGCGTACGGTAGCGCTCGTGCACCGCCCCGAAGAAGCCGTGCGGGACGAGACCGTCGCGCGCCATCGCGAGCCACACGCGCGGCTGGCTCAGCATCATGACGAGCAGCACGGACGTGATGCCGGTGAGCGCGCCGAGCGAGACGAGGAACTGCGCCCAGGGCAGGCCGACCTGCTCGAACGCCTTCGAGACCGGCGCGTCGATGTGGATCTGGTCGTAGCGGACCATGCCGGTCAGCACGGCTGCGACCGCGATGTACAGTACGGTGCACACGACGAGCGACACGAGGATGCCGATCGGCACGTCGCGCTGCGGGTTGCGCGCCTCTTCCGAGTGGGTCGAGATCGAGTCGAAGCCGATGTAGGCGAAGAAGATGATCGCGGCGCCGGCGAACATCCCCAGCGGCTCGCCGCCCGCCCCCTCCTGGCCGAGGATCGTCTGCCCGAAGAAGCTCACGCCGGTCAGGCCGTACGGCGCGAACGGCGTCCAGTTGTCGGGGTTCACGTAGAACGCGCCAACGACGATCACGAACAGGACCACGGCGACCTTGAGCACGACCATCGCCGTGTTGAAGCGCGCGCTCTCGTGGATGCCGATCACGAGGACCCACGTGACGGCGAGCGCGACGAACACCGCGGG
The DNA here is from genome assembly GCA_016874715.1 of Deltaproteobacteria bacterium. Lineage (GTDB taxonomy): Bacteria > Desulfobacterota > Binatia > UBA12015 > UBA12015 > VGTK01. Next base: position 1,173 of record VGTK01000413.1, read on the forward strand.
CAGGTCGAGGATGTTCCCCGTCGTCACGAACCGGCCGACGTCGGGGTCGTAGTCGAACGGCGCCCCGCCGAGGATCTTCGGCCACTGGATGCCGATGATGCCGATGAAGTCCTGGAAGTAGTGCGACCAGCCGTGCGCGACGGTCGCCGACGCGACCGCGTACTCGAGGATCAGGTCCCAGCCGATGATCCACGCGACGAGCTCGCCGAGGGTTGCGTAGGCGTAGGTGTAGGCCGAGCCCGCGACCGGCACCATCGACGCGAACTCCGCGTAGCAGAGCGCGGCGAAGAAGCAGGCGAGGCCGGCGACGCCGAAGGACAGTATCAGTGCCGGCCCGGTCTTGTCGTGTGCCGCGACGCCCGTGAGCACGAAGATCCCCGTGCCGATGATCGCGCCGACGCCGAGGCTGGTGAGCTGCACGGCTCCGAGGACACGGTGCAGGCGGTTCTCGCCCCTCAGTTCCTCGAGGAGGAGCGAGAGCGGCTTCGTAGCGAAGAGCGGGTTGGCCAAGGGCGAGTTCTCCTTTGCGCTCGCACCCTTAACCGGGAGCGCCGAACGTTCAAGTCGCGTCGCAGCCCTCGGCCGACGCGAGGATGGCGTCGATGCTGCGCTCCACG
>VGTK01000414.1 GCA_016874715.1 Deltaproteobacteria bacterium
CTTTGTCGTGCGTCGTGGCCGCGGGCTTGGCCAGCGACTCGATCCAGTCGGCCCAGGCTTGCAGGGCGACGCGCGCGTCCGCGGAGTAGCTCGAGCGGTTGTAGGTGCCGGCTACACCTGCGCGCGCGCCCGACACGCCCTCCTTGTGGTTCAGCACGGCGTCGAGGACGTGCGGCGCGATGGCGCCATCGCCCGCCTGTAGCGCGACCATGGATCGGATCGCCGGCGTGACCTCGACGCCGTTGCGCGCGAGGCCGGCGAGAATGCCCTCGGCTCGCTGCGCGCGGACGTAGGGCCGGATGTCCTCGAGCTCGCCCACGTGCGTCACGAAGCAGCGCCGGAAGTCGTGCAGGACCCACCGCGCCATGGGCGTGTCGCCACGCTCGGCGCGCATCTGGTTGATGGCCTTCTCGATCTTGTCCTTGGGCTTGTTGAAGCCGCCAAGGTGGGGCAGGGAACCTGTCTTCTTGCGCCGCCTCGTCGCGGTGAAGACGAAGGGCGAGCCTTCGATGCGCGGCTGGCGCGCGATGATGGCGGCCGCCGCGCGCGACAGCGGCACGACGTGTGGCTGGCCGTTCTTCGCCCGTGCTCCCGGCAACGTCCAGGTAGTCGGGTTGCTCGGGCTGTCGAGCTCGGACCACGACATGCCGGCGACCTCGTTGCGACGCTGGGCCGTCAGCAGCAGCACGCGCACGAAGTCCGCGAAGGGCTGCGGCGCGGCGTCGATGCCCGCCAGCAGGTCGGTCAGTTCCGCCGGCGACAGCACCCGATCGCGAGACTCGATGGACACGACCTCGACGCCGTCGCACGGGTTGTGCTCGATCACGTCCTTGCGGATGCACCAGCTGAAGAACGTCGCCAGCACCGCCTTCGCGTGGAAGGCGGCGGCGGGATGCGTCTTCTCGATCGCGTCGATCAGCGCGGTGACGCGCGCCTTGGTGATCTGCGAGACGGGCAGCCGTCCCCACGCCGGGACGAGCGGCTTGTCCTCGCCGACGAGGTGCCAGCCCTCGCTGACACGCTTCAGCGTGCGCTTGTACTCTTCGACGACCCGCTCCCGCAGCTTCGCCTTGCCGTTCCGCTTCCTGCCGCGCGCGATGAAGATCTTGTACATGGCCTCGAATGTCGCTTTGCTGGCCTCGACCTTCTCCTCCTGCCCAGCTTCGTGGATGGCGACCGGGTCCTGGCCTTCGTGGGCCAGGCGCAGCCATGCGCGAGCACGCTCTCGCGCGTCTGCAAGATCCAGATCTTCGACGCTGCCAAGGGCCTTGCGGACAGTCTTCTTGCCCCCGTCGCGCAGTACGCGTGTGAGCACCACGTAGCTGCGCGCATCGTTGGGCGTGACGGCCACGCCGAAGCAGGGGAGGGCCTTGTCCCAGTAGTGGACGACGCGATCCGGGTGCTTCCTGAGCGTCTTCACCGACAGCGTCGTGAGACGCTGCCTCGTCGCCGCGGCGGGCTTCTTGCGTTCGGCCAAGGTCATCTCCCGAATTAGCACCGAATGAGCAACTAGGTGCGTTTGGACTTGGGAGACTTTAGGCGACGGCGATAGGCGATAGCAAGGATAAGACGTTGAAAAACAGTGGTTCTGTCGTCACCAGAGGCGTCGGAGGACGAAGGGGTTGCGCGGCCGCGATACGCCTAGTTACACGTCTGGGGGACTGGGGGTCGGTGGTTCGAATCCACTCGCTCCGACCACCGCCGCCTGCGCCGTCGCCCCGCGGTTCAGCCGCCCCAGTCGGTCACCATCAGTTCCGGCACGCGCTGGAACTCGCGCA
>VGTK01000415.1 GCA_016874715.1 Deltaproteobacteria bacterium
CGTCTGGACCGTCAGGAGCAGGCGGGCGCCGCGGCGCGCCTGGTCGCGCGCGATGCGGGCCGCCTGCGTCGCGCGCTCGCCGTGCAGGTCGCGCAGCAGGTCCGGTGCGATCCCGAGCTGGAGTGCCAGGCCATCGAGCGCCGCAACCTTGGTCTGGTCGACCTCGACCGACACGCACGAGAATCGCGCAATGCACGACGAACGCGCGCCGGTCCGGATGGGTGATCGCATCACGCAACTCCCCAGGGCTCGCGACGGCGAGCGAGTCGACGTCGATCGTCGTGCGCAGGACCGCGCGCTGCAGCGCCAGCATCAGCTCCCGCTCGATCGGCAGAGGCACCCGCCGCCCCATCGACGTGGCGACGTCGTGCATCGAACGAAGCACCCACTCCGCCCCCGGCAGGGCCAGCGCACGGTCGTTCATCGAGCCTCCTCCGAACGCAGACGAGCACGTCGACGCGTTGCCTGTGCGCCCTTCGACCCGATCGGCGTTCGACTTGATGGATGCCCGGTCGCGCCGTGGGATTTCGCCCCCGGGGCCGGCTGCGCAAGGATGGCGTGGGGGCCGCCGCGGACGGCAGGGCTGCCGCGCGTGAGGCGGCGTGCACGAAGGCTGCGCAGGCACTCCACACAGCGCTCGGGGGCTTCGCCCGGGCCGCTCGCGAGCCAGCTCGACGCCGTCGTCCACTCAGCTCGTGTCGCGTTGCTGCAGCGAACCCGGCCCGCGCCGCGTGCTGCGCGAGGCTCGCTGTGCCATTCTGCATCGGTCCTCGTCCCCGATCGATATGGAGCACCGATGAGCATCCTCCACGGATCCCCCGGGTCGCCCTTCGTCAGGAATGTCTGCGTCGTCCTCGACGAGATGGGGCTCGAGTACGCGGTCGACCCCGTCATGCCGTTCGGGCCCAACCCCGAGTTCCGCAAGGTCAGCCCGCTCGGCAAGATCCCGGCGCTCACCGACGACGGCAGGAGTCTGCCGGACTCCTCGGTCCTCTGCGCCTATCTCGAGCGAAAGTACCCGGAGCGCCCGATCTACCCGAGCGATCCGCGGGAGTACGGCCGCGCGCTGTGGTTCGAGGAGTTCGCCGACTCGGCGCTGGCGTCGGTGACGGGCCCGAAGATCTTCTTCCAGAAGGTCGTGAGCCCGATGTTCTTCAACCGCCCGGCCGACGAGGCCGTGGTCGAGAAGGCGCTGACCGAGGAGCTGCCGCCGTTGCTCGACTACCTCGAGAGCGAAGCCGGCGACGGCACGGGCTTCGTCGGCGGTCGCTTCTCGTTCGCGGACATCGCGGTCGCGACGCAGTTCGTGAACTTCCACCACGCCGGCTACGCCATCGACCCGAAGCGCTGGCCGAAGCTGGCGGTCCTCGTCGACCGGACGCTCGCGCGCCCGTCGTTCGCGAAGTGCATCGAGCAAGAGCGCGCGATCTTCACGCGCTGACCGCGAGCGGCCCTCCTTGAGCGACCCTTCCCCAGTCAGCGGCCGCGCCGCGCCCGCGGCGGGGCCGGTAGCCGAGCACGCAGCACGGCCAGCAGCGGACCCGGCCGCCGAGTACACGACGAGGCTCGCCGCGCGGCGCGCCAGCCTCGCGCTCGCCGACGCGGCACACCGCCGCACGTCGCTCGCGCGGCTCGCGACCTTCGTCGCGGGTGTCGCGATCGCGTGGCTGGCGCTCGACCGTGCCATCCTGCCGGCGATCACCCTGCTGCTGCCGGTGCTCGCCTTC
>VGTK01000416.1 GCA_016874715.1 Deltaproteobacteria bacterium
GCTCGAAGAACGCCGGATCGAACGAGTTTAAGGGATCCGAAGCGGGAATTTGGGCGAGGTGGTGGGCTCGCCGTGGGGTCCCGAGGTCCACGTCGGGACCTCCGAAGTGCCGCGGCTTTCGCCGGGGCGCCGCAACGTAAGCGCTGGCACGCTTGCGGCTCACTGCGGCTCCGCGAACACCCGCCCCGGAGAGCGCGGGGCCTCCACCGCACAGATCTGGTCATGCGACGGACGCAACCGGGTGAGGGCGCCCGAGAAGGCGCACCCGGCGATTCACATCGAGAAGAAGGTGAGCTGCCCCGGCGCGGACGGCCGTGGGGGCGGTCTGGCGCCGTGCAGCAGGCGAGCGATCTCATCGGCATCGGTGATCGCGGCGAGCACACGGAGGGCACCGCCGCATCGACGGCAGACGGTGACGTCGATGGCGAACACTCGGGCCAAGAGCTTGGCCCAGCCGATGCGGGCCCTGCTCGGAGCAGGCGAGTGGGTGTCCGACGCCGAGGCCTGCCAAGGCGCCTGGCGCGAGGTGTCGAACAACGGCACCTGGGTGGGCGCGGGCGCCAACGCATCGCTCGGACTCTGCGCGACACGGATGCTCGCGCGCAGGGTGTGGTGGTTGGAGAAGACCCCGAAGTAGCGCACCTGATGCTGTCGCGGCGGCGGCACCAAACCGACCAACCGTGCGAGGAAACGGTCGGGCTCGAGGTCGACGTGGGTCGCCCCCGAGCGCGTCGGTGCCTTGAAGACGAGCCGCACGCGGCCATCGGGGAGAGCGCGGACGGCATCGTGGGCAAACGGTGGTCGCAGGAGGTAGCGGAGCATCCGCTCGAGCCGCTTGCGATCGCGGCCATCGACGACGGAGGCAGCATGGAGCGACATGCCGAAGCGAGAGACCTCGAGGGGGCGTGGAGGCGGGGCTCCGCTGGGGCGCTCAGTCGAGTCGAGCGAGAGCTGCGCGCACCCGACGAGTGCAGGAGCGACCTCATCGCCGTCGTCGACGCGACCAAGTCGACGGTGGACCGTGGTGAGTACCTGCGCGAGGTCTTCCTCGGTCGCAGCTGGCGCGGCGAGCCAGCGCACCGCCACCCCCTCTGCGCGGTCGCGGTCGCGATCGTGGTCGCGGTCGGTCGCGATCGTGCTCTCGAAGACGCCGTCCGTCGCGAGCGCGTGAAGGTGTACGAAGAGCCCGAGGTCGTACCGGAAGCGCTGCACGACCACGAGCATCCCCGCGTGCAGAGCGGACGCGGTGCGAAGCCCATGGTGTCGCGCGGTCCGCCGCCGCAGCGAGCCCATCACGGCGCGCGCGAAACACCGGCTCACGCGTGCGAGCAGCGTGGCGTCGTAGCCGAGCCGCACTGCCATCGAGCCGCCGAACGACAGGACCCACTGGCGGTACCCGCATCGCGGAAGCAGTCGATCGACCAGCAGCGCCGCCCCCTCGCTCATGCGCCTGCCCAAGCAGGAAGGACAAAATCCGCGGACCTTACACGAGAAGGGCACGCGTAGCTGCTCACCACAGCGCCGACAGGCGGTGACCAAGAAGCCGCGCTCGAAGTCGCCGCAGGTCACGAACCCATCGAACTCGTCGCGGACGAACTTGGGCAGCACACCGCCGTCGTGCTCGATTCGCTCGAGGAACGCGGGGAAGTGGCGCCGCACGATCGCGACGGCGTCGCAGCTCGCGGTGGTACGCGGTCGATACGCACGCGGGGCCG
>VGTK01000417.1 GCA_016874715.1 Deltaproteobacteria bacterium
GCGGCGAGCAGGCCCCCGAGGACGGCGGCCGCGCGCCAGCCGGTCAGCCGCGCTCCTCGAGGAGCGAGCGCCCGGTCATCGTCGCGGGCCGGGGGATGCCGAGCAGCGAGAGCAGCGTAGGCGCCACGTCGACGAGGCCGCCGTCGCGGAGCCGGAAGCGCGCGGCATCGGCCGCGACAAGGATCAGCGGGACCGGGTTGGTCGTGTGCTGCGTGTTCGCGCCGCCGTCGGGGAAGATCATCTCCTCAGCGTTGCCGTGGTCGCCCGTGAGCAGCAGGCAGCCGCCCGCGGCGAGGACCGCGTCGGCGATGCGCCCCACGGCCACGTCGGTCGCGCGCATCGCCGTGAGCACGGCGTCGAGGCTGCCGGTGTGGCCGACCATGTCCAGGTTCGCGAGGTTGAACACCGCGAAGTCGAACCGGCCGGACTCGAGCGCGTCGACCATCGCGTCGGCCACCCCCGCGGCGCTCATCGCGGGAGCGAGGTCGTAGGTCGCCACCTTGGGCGACGGCACGAGCGTCCGCTCCTCGTTCGGAAAGGGCTCCTCGACGCCGCCGTTGAAGAAGTAGGTGACGTGCGCGTACTTCTCCGTCTCGGCCGCGTGGTACTGGCGCAGCCCGCGTTCGGCGACGAGCGCCGCGAGCGGCGTGAGCGGCTGGCGCGGAAAGGCGACCCGCAGCCCCGGCAGCGCGAGGTTGTAGTCGCTCATGGTCGCGAAGGTGACGCGCGGCACGCGCACCCGCCCGAATCCGGCGAAGGCCGCGTCGAGGAAGGCGCGCGTCAGCTGCCGCGCGCGGTCGGGGCGGAAGTTGAGGAACACCACGCCGTCGCCGTCGGCGACCCGGGCGCCCGCGCCGACGACGAACGGCTCGAGCAGCTCGTCGCGGCACGCCTCCTGCGCGTAGCACGAGCGCACCGCGTCCGCCGCGGTCGCGACCCGGGGCGCATCGGCGTCCACGATCGCGCGCCAGGCGCGCGCGGTGCGGTCCCAGCGCTCGTCGCGGTCCATCGCGTAGTAGCGGCCCTGGATGGTCGCGATGCGCGCGTTCACCCGGGGCAGGAGCTCGAGCGCGCTGCGCGGCGGCATGTCCCGCCCGTCGAGGAACGCGTGGAACACGACCTCGCGCGCGCCTTCCGCGCGGCCGATCTCGACCACCGCGCGCAGATGCTCGACGTCCGCGTGCACGCCGCCGGTCGACAGGAGGCCGAGCAGGTGCAGCGTGCCGCTGCGCGCGGCGCGCGCCGCGGCGACGAGCGCCTGGTTGCGCGCGAGCGAGCCGTCCGCGATCGCGTCGTTGATGCGGACGAGGTCCTGGTAGTGGACGAGCCCCGCGCCCATCGTGAGATGGCCGACCTCGCTGTTGCCCATGACCCCGTCGGGCAGGCCGACCGCGCGTCCGCTCGCGTGGAGCCGCGACCGCGGGTAGCCGGCGGCGAGGGCGTCGAGCCGCGGCATGCCCCCGCGGCGCACTGCGTTCGACGGCCCGTCGGGAGCGATCCCCCATCCGTCGAGAACGCCGAGGACGACGGGCCGGTACCGCCTCATGCGAACGCGCGGACGATGCCCGCGAAGTCGTCGGGCTTGAGCGAGGAGCCACCCACCAGCGCGCCGTCGATGCCCTCGGCGGCCGCGAACTCGGCGGCGTTGGCCGCGGTCACGCTCCCGCCGTAGAGCACCGGCACGGCCGCCGCGCCGGCGCCGAG
>VGTK01000418.1 GCA_016874715.1 Deltaproteobacteria bacterium
CGCTCGCCTTCGCCGCCGGCATGCTCGTGACCCTGGCAGTGACAGCGGCGCGGCGGTCGTCGGCCGAGGCCGTCAATCGCGGCCGCGTCACCACCATGCTGTCGGCCGCCAGGCGATACAGCCTGGGCGATCTGACACGCCCGTCTCCGGACTATGGAGACGACGAGCTGGGCAAGGTCGCGCGGGCCATGGACCAGGCGATTCACGATCTCGGCCGACGCATCGACACGCTCGAGCGCGACCGTGCGCGCATGGAGGCCATACTCGCCAGCATGATCGAGGGCGTGCTGGTGGTGAACGAACAGGGGCGGCTGCAGCTGGTCAACGATGCGGCCAGGCGCCTGCTCAAGCTCGACCAGGGCGCCGTCAATCACTCGTATATCGAAGCCATCCGTCATCCCGGCATCGTCGATCACATCGGCCGTGCCCTGGTGGGCGAGGAAACCGACGGCCTCGAGCTGTCGGTGACGCGTGACGCCACGCGCGTCCTGGTCGCGCGCGTCGCGCCGGTGGTCGCCTCAGGCCGCGGCGCCGTGCTGGTGATGCACGACATCACCGAGCTCCGCAAGGCGGATCAGGTGCGGCGTGACTTCGTCGCGAACGTCTCGCACGAGTTGCGCACACCGCTGACGGCGATCAAGGGTTACGCCGAAGCGCTGCTCGACGATTCCGACGACGAAGAGGCGCGCGAGAAATTCCTCGACATCATCCATCGCCATGCCACGCGCATGGAGCGGCTGGTCAAGGATCTGCTGCGGCTGGCGCGGCTCGACGCCGGCCAGGAAACCGTGGAACTCGTGCCGTGCGACGTGGCGAGCCTGCTCGAGGGCGTTGCCAACGACTTCGAGCCCATCGCAACGCAGAAGCAGCAGACGATCGAGGTCCAGGTCGCCGCCGCGGTCGGCATGCTGACCACCGATGCCGCCAAGCTGCACGACATTGTCCGCAACCTGGTCGAGAACGCGGTGAACTACACGCCCGACGGCGCCGAGATCGACGTGCGCGCCGACCTCATCGACGGCACCTTCAGGTTAACCGTGGCTGATACCGGTCACGGCATCGCGCCAAACGAACTCGGCCGGGTGTTCGAACGCTTTTACCGCGTCGACGAGTCACGCACGCGCCCGGGCACCGGACTGGGCCTTTCGATCGTCAAGCACCTCGCCCACGTGCTCGGCGGCGACGTCACCGCGTCGAACCAGGCTGGAGGCGGCGCGCTCTTCACGGTGATACTGCCGGGTGGGAAGTAGGAAGCGGGAACCTCCTACATCTCCACCTGCACCCCGAGCTCGACGACCCGCTCGGGCGGCAGCCGGAAGTAGGCGGTGGCGCGGACGGCGTTGCGTGACATCAGCACGAACAGCTTCTCGCGCCAGATCGCCATGCCCTGCCGGTCGGTGACGAGGATGGTCTGCCGTCCGAGGAAATACACCACATCCTGGAAATCGAACGTCATGCCGCGCGACTTCGCGGTCGCGTACAGCGCGCGCGGCACGTGCGGCTCCTCCATGAACCCGTAGAACAACCGCACGTTGTAGACGCCCTCACCGAGCATCTCCACCGTCACGCGTTCCTCTGCCGGCACGTGCGGCTGCTGCAACGTGATGATGTTCAGCAAGACGACCCGCTCGTGCAGCACCTTGTTGTACTGCAGGTTGTGCACCAGCGCCGGCGGCGCGCCGCTGCCCTGGGCCGTCATGT
>VGTK01000419.1 GCA_016874715.1 Deltaproteobacteria bacterium
TGCGCGAGTGGCTCGACGCTGGCGGCCGCCCCGACCTGCGCGCGCTCGCGCGCGAAACGTTCGCGCAGCTCGCCGGCGCGGACGAGCCGCGGCCGCGATCGCCGCACCCCGCGGGAAACAGAGGCCGACGATGACGAAGATTCCGGAGAAGGGCATGCCGCGCGACGAGCTGTTCGCGCGCCTCGAGACGTTCCGTCGCGGCGACGTCGACTGGCGGAGCGGCCGCACCTGGGCATACGTGTACGACCCCGGCAGCGAGACCGAGGAGGTCGTCAAGCAGGCGTTCTCGTCCTACCTGTCCGAGAACGGCCTCGACCCGACCGCGTTCCCGAGCGCACTCGCGCTCGAGAACGAGATCGTCGCCATGGCGATCGCGCACCTGAACGGCGACGCGAACGTCGTCGGCACGTTCACCAGCGGCGGCACCGAGAGCATCATCCTCGCGGTGAAGACCGCGCGCGACCGCGCGCGCAAGCTGCAGCCGGAGATCCGCGAGCCCGAGATGGTCCTGCCGGAGACCGCGCATGCGGCCTTCCACAAGGCGGCGCACTACCTCGACGTGAAGCCCGTGGTGGTGCCGGTCGATCCGACGAGCTTCCGCGCGGACGTCGGGAACGTCCGCGGCGCGATCACGTCGAACACGATCCTGCTGGTCGGCTCCGCGATCTCGTACGCGCACGGCGTCGTCGACCCGATCCGCGAGCTGGGCCAGCTCGCGCTCGAGCGCAAGCTCCTGCTGCACGTCGACGGCTGCATGGGCGGCTTCCTGCTGCCCTACCTGCGCCGCCTCGGGCGGCCGATCCCGGACTTCGACTGGACGGTGCCCGGCGTCACGTCGATCTCGATGGACTTCCACAAGTACGCGTTCGCCGCGAAGGGCGCGTCGGTGGTGATGTACCGCGACCGCGAGCTGCGCCGCCACCAGATCTACGCCTGCGCCGGCTGGACCGGCTACACGGTCGTCAATCCGACGGTGCAGAGCACGAAGTCGGCGGGCCCGCTCGCGGCGGCGTGGGCGGTGCTCAACCACCTCGGCGACGAGGGCTATCTCCGCCTCGCGCGCGCGATGCTCGACGCCACGACGCGCGTCTGCGATGGCCTCGCACGCATCCCGGCGCTGCGCCTGCTGGGCACACCCGACATGAACCTGATCGCGTTCGCGTCCGACGAGGTGAGCGTGTTCCACGTCGCCGACGAGATGCGCGAGCGCGGCTGGTTCGTGCAGCCGCAGCTCGCCTTCGGCGCGTCGCCCGAGAACCTGCACCTGTCGATCAACCCGGCGAGCGCGCGCTGGGTCGAGGCGTTCCTCGCCGACCTCGCGGCGTCGGTCGAGGCGGCGCGCGCGCTGCCGAGCGGCCAGCTCGCGGCGGACATCCGCGACGCCGTGGCGGGCATCGACCCGGGCGCGCTGTCGGACGACGACTTCGCGAAGCTGCTCGCCTTCGCCGGCGTGCAGGGCGAGGGGCTGCCGGGGCGGATGGCGGGCATCAACGAGATGATGAACGCGCTGCCGCCGCCGATGCGCGAGGCGCTGCTGATCGCGTACGTGAATCACCTGTACGAGCCGGTGCGCGGGGGCGGCGCGTGACGCCGCGGCCGGCGCGGCGCGCCACCACCGCACCGCGACGCGGGC
>VGTK01000420.1 GCA_016874715.1 Deltaproteobacteria bacterium
GGCGCGTCCCTCTTCGTCGGGATCGACCAGGCCGTCGGATGGGAACCAGCCCGGCTTCCAGCGGCGTCCTCGCGCGCGCAGCGCGCGCGCGAGGTGCACGTTGGTGCCGAGCAGGTAGTGCGCCGCACCCTGCGCCGTGCGCTCGTCGACGTCGACCAGCGGGGCGAGCAGCGCGAGATCGTATTCGGCGTCGTCGATCGCGTCGTCGGGGCTCTGCGGCGCAGGCCAGCCGAGGCGCGCGGGCGACGCCGCCGTGGTGCGCTGCGCGAGCGCGTCGAAGCCCGGCAGCACGCCCTCGGCCGCCCGCAGGGCTTCGAGGAGGTAGAACGACGGCACGCGCGCGCGTGCCTGCTCGACGTCGACGCGCGGGTACGAGAGGTGGACACGCTCGCGCGCCGCGCCGACGGCGAGGCGCAGCGCGAGGCGCTCGCGCGCGGTGCGCGTCCCCTGCGTGGCGAGCCACTCGCCGTCGAGAGCCTCGCGGCGCGCATCGGGCAGCAGCGGATCCTCGACGATCTTCCGCGGAAAGAGCTTCTCGGCGAGTCCGGGAACGAACACGACGTCGAAGGCGAGGCCGCGCGCCGAGCCGGCACCGGCTACCCAGACCGCGCCGTAGCGGCGCGGTGCGGGCGGCACCGCGAGGTCGCGGAGCCGCGGCCCGAGAACGAGTCGCACCTCGTCGAGACCGACCGGTCCGACCGGGGCGATCGGGTCGAGCTCCGCGAGCACCGCCAGCACCGGATCGGCGTCGCGCAGCGCGGCGCTCGCGAGGGCGCGCAGCTCGCCCAGCCACTTGCCCCAGGGTGCGCGCTCGGGCAGCGCGGCGAGGCGCTCGACCAGCGGCAAGGCGAATGCCGCGAGCTCCGCGAGATCGCTGCGGCGGCGGTCGTTCTGCGCGAGCCGCGCGTCGTCACCCGGATCGACGGCCGCGCGCTGCTCGTCGAGCTCGGCGCGCAGGCCGTCGAGGCGCCGCTGCCAGCGCTCGGCGCTGCCGATCACGGCCGCGTCGACCAGGAGCTGCTCCCACCGCCACGGTGCGCGGACCGTGCCGGCCCTGCGCGCGGCCGCGTCCGGGTCGCGCAGCGTCACGTCTTCGTCGCGCTCCGGCAGCGGCTGGTCGGGTGGGGCGGTCGCGTCGAGCTGCAGCAGCTCGTCGCGTGCGGGCACGAAGCCGCCGTCGTCGGCCGACTCCGGATCGGGCACCTGCGCGAGCGACAGGTACTCGGCGAAGCGCCGCGCCGACAGCCGCTCCGCGGCGCAGGCGAGGAGCGACAGCAGTGCGCGACCGGCGGCGTGCGGGCGCGTGGTGCCGTCGGCGAAGCACGCCGGGATCGCGGCACGCTGGAAGGCCTCGTCGAGCTGGACGACGTAGTCCGCCGGGGCATGCACCAGGACAGCGATGCGGTCGAACGGAACGCCCGCCGCGGCCTCCGCCTGGATGGTGCGTGCGATCTCGACACACTCGCGCGCGACGCCGGGCCAGCCGCGCAGCGTGACGGTCGCGTCGAGCGTTCCCGGCGCGGGTGTGCTCGTCGCGAAGAGGTGCGTCTGCAGGCGGGCGAGCGACGTGACGGGCGGCGCGCTGCGGGGCGGGTTCGGCGCGCA
>VGTK01000421.1 GCA_016874715.1 Deltaproteobacteria bacterium
GACGTCGTCTGCACCGTCACCACCTGAGCCGCGCCGGGGAAGCTCGTCGGATCGGCGGGATCGGTGCCGGCGTCGAGCTCGTCGCGGTCGAAGCGGCCGTCGCCGTCGCGGTCGATGCCGGCGCGCAAGCCCGATCCGGGTGGGACGCAGGTGAACGCCTGCTCCTGCCCCGGTGCAGCCGCGAGCCCGCGTAGCGTGGCCGTCGGGACGAGACCGTCCGACGCACGATCGGTCAGGAAAAGACCGCTGCCGACGAAGAGCGCGCCGCGCTGCTCGCCACCGACCACGCCGTGCCCGACGACCTCGCAGCCGCCGGCCTGATGGCGTGCGATCAGGAGGTCGAGGCGCGCGATCGCCGCCGCATCGCCCACGCTCGCCGCGTCGAACGACACCTGCTGGCCCACCGCCGGCTCGAGCCCGGTGTCGAACGCGAGCATGAACGCTTCCACCGCGCGCCGCCGCTGCGTCGCGACCCCTGGATTGCCACCGAAGTTGAACTGCTGCGCGCTGATGAAGTTGAACACGGTGGCGACGCTGCCGTCGTGCAGCACGCCGAAGCCGCGCACCTGGTCGCCCAGGAATCCCGTTGCCGGGGTCACGTCGTTCGTCGGCACGCCGAACATGCCGACCTTCTGGTACAGGTTGCGCAGGTGGGCGATCTTGAACTCCTGCGTCTCGCCCTCGGTCGTCGAGAGGCCGTCGGTGCCGAGCGGCAGCCGGTGGCAGAACTGGCAGGTGCCGGCGCCGTCGGTGTTGGCGAGGTTCAGGAAGAAGTTCTCACCCGCGCCCTCGGCCGGGCTCGGCACGTCGTCGAGGGCACGAACCGGGTTCGGCGGGTAGACCATCGTCAAGACGAAGTCGGTGAACGCCTGCATCTCCGCCTCGGGCAGCTCGGCCTCCAGGCCGAGCAGGCCGACGAACGCCGGGTTGAACGCCTTGAACGCGAGCTCCTCGTCGAGCGGATCCCCGCCGCTGGCGCCGCCGGTACGGTCGCCGCGCCAGTGCATCGGTCCGGCGTTCGCCATGCCACGCAGGCTCTGCGTCGTCATGGGTCCCTTCAGCGGATGGAACGGTTGCCCGGTCCCGCGACGGAACGGATTGGGGTTCGGAAAGCTCACCGCCTCCGGGTTCGCATCGCCGAGATCCCAGGCGAGGCTGTCGAGGTCGCCGAACACGTGGCAGCTGGCGCACGCGGCGTCGCCGTGCCCGGAGGTGTTGCGCGCGTCGTAGAGGACGCGGCGGCCCTGCCGCACCTCGGGTGGCGTCGGGTCGAAGCGCAGCGACACCGAGCCGGTCTCCGCCCGGGCGTTCGGATCGTCCAGCTCGGTGACGATGCCCACCCGCTGCGTGAAGCGATTCATCACGTAGAGCCGGTTGCGCGCCTCGTCGAGCGCGAGGCCGCTCGGACCGCCGCCGACCTCGATCATCTCCTCGGCGAAGAAGCCGCCCTCGAGCCCGTTGGCGTCGATCGCCGCGACGCGGCTCGAGCCCAGCGCGGCGACGTACAGGCGGCTCCCGTCGGACGAGAACACCATGTCGGTCGGGAACGCGAGCGTCTGCTCGATCTCGCTCGCAGGCCCGGGCGAGCGCAG
>VGTK01000422.1 GCA_016874715.1 Deltaproteobacteria bacterium
CACGGCGGCCGGCGCCGCGCCGGGCGCCGCCGCGGTGTCGGCGGTGGCGCAGCCGAACGTGGCGGCGGTCAGGAGCACCGCCGTGGCGGAGCGCATCGTCCTGGTCACGAGAACTCGTCGCATGGCGTTGGGGTCCTCCTCAGGGGTTGGTGAAGACGTCGAGCGCGGGGAACTGCCGCGTGAACTCGGGGTCGATGAGCGACGCGCCGCGATCGAAGCCCTTGGCGTCGACGTCGTACCGGAGATAGCCGCGGTCCTCGAGCATCTTGCGCATGGCGAAGCCGGGATCGCGGCCCTGCCAGCCCCGCTGCGCGGCGACGAGGTCGCCCTTCGCATTGCGCGTGAACATGCTGAGGATGCGGCGGGTGGGCGCGTCGACCGGACCGCCGAGCGAGGCCGTCATCCAGCCGTCCATGTAGGCGCCGGGCGCGGCGAGCCGGCCGATGCGGTCGGTGTCGAGGATGCCGGCCTGCAGCCCGTTCGGCGTGCGGACGAAGTACAGGTTCGCGACGTGGCCGTCCGTCCACACGAGGCCTTCATCGGCGAACCGCTGGAAGAGATCGAGCACCGCGCGCTGCTCCTCGCGATGCAGGATGCGGTAGCCGGTGGACGGATCGACCGCGGTGGCGCCGAGCTGCACCTCGCGGTTGCGCGCGTCGAAGTCCACGCGGTACTGCGTGCCCTCCGGCAAGCTCTGCCACGCCGTGCGTCCTTTGCCGACCTCGACGGCGGCCGGCGTCTCCGCGACGCGCGTCATCGGGAGCACGACGATCTCCTGCTCACCGACCTTCAGCTTCTGCACGTTGCCGATCGGCGTCGTGGGGACGCGCTTGCCCGGCGGCATGTTGGCAAGCAATCGCGCGCCGTCGATCTGGCCCTTGATGGCGTCCTGGAGGAAGGCGGGGTCGGTGCCGCGATCCGTGAACAGCTTGAGCACGCGCTGCGGATCGCCGTCGACCGCGAACACGTGGCCGTTCAGGCCGCCACCGAGATAGGCGCCGAGCTTCACCTCCTGCGTGGTCCCGTCCGCGTTGCGGATCGGCACGCGCGTGCCTTCGAGGCGCTTCGTCGCGCCCTGCAGCTCCTCGATCGCCTGCTTCGCCGCCGCGCGGCCGGTCGCGATCTCGTCGCGCACCGCGGCGAGCCGCGTCTCGAGCGCGGTGCGGACCGCCGGGTTGGTGACCTTCGTCTGCTGCACCAGCAGCGCGTCGAGCTCGCGCTGGAGCGCCGGCAGGCCGTCCTGGCGGTCGGTGAGCCAGCGGCGCGCGGACTTCTCGACCGTCTTCGCGTCCACGAGCTCGTCGACCAGGTGCTTGGCGGGCTCGGGAACGACGTCGCTCGCGAAGCGGCCCGCCGGGGTGGCGCCCGCGCGCGCGTAGGCATTCGGGACCAGCACGTCGTTGCCCGGGAGCGTGAACTCCTTCGTGCCGAGGATCTCGGACTCGCGGAGCTCCTTCGTGCCCCAGCCGGGTGGCGGCTCGTCGCGCGGCGGGCGCGGCGGCGGCACGTCGATGTCGGGCCGGCGCGGGCC
>VGTK01000423.1 GCA_016874715.1 Deltaproteobacteria bacterium
GCCGGTCGCGTCGCCACGCCGCGCCGCCGCGAGCGCGACCGCGGTGGTGCCCGCGAGGAGGAGGAGCAGGAACTCGTCCATGCCGAGACCTGCCGCGAGAGCGGCGGCAACGCCGAGCGCCCGCAGCGGCCCGGTGCGCGCCGCGATCGGCGCGAGCTCGAGCACGGCCCGCGCGACGATCGCGATCATCACCGGCTTGACGCCGTAGAGCAGCCACGCCGCGTCGGGCCGTGCGGCAAAGTGCACACAGGCCGTTGCGAGCAGCAGCGTGATCGCCGCCGCGGGCAGGATGAAGCACGTGCCGGCGACGACGAGGCCGGGCCAGCCCGCACGGCGCTGGCCGATGTGGATCGCCATCTCGGTCGAGTTCGGGCCGGGGATCAGGTTGGTCGCGCCCAGCAGGTCGAGGAACTCCTCGTCCGTGATCCACTTCCGCCGCAGCACGACCTCGTCGCGCATCATCGCGATGTGCGCGGCGGGACCGCCGAACGCCGTCGTGCCGAGGCGGAGGAACAGTGCTGCCAGCTCCGTGAGGCGTTCCTTCATCCGTGGGGCAGTCTTGGCCTGTGTCCGGGCGTCCGACAAGGCCGGGCGACCGCGGGCCTGGACCCCTTCATCCAACACCAGTGCAGACGCTGGTCCCCGGATCTCCGGCGTTCGCGACTTCGGGGATGGCGTTGAACCGCGCGACCTCGATGGCTAGGAGCCGGAGATCCCAACACGAGAGGTACGACCATGGCGAGCAACGCAGAGAAGGCGATCGAGATCTTCAAGTCGGTGATCGGCAAGCCCGAGACCCCGGGCGAGTGGTTCCAGGTCACGCAGGACCGCATCAACCAGTTCGCCGACTGCACGCTTGACCACCAGTTCATCCACGTCGACGCGGAGAAGTCGGCGCAGCTGTCGCCCTACAAGGTGACCATCGCGCACGGCTTCCTGACGCTGTCGCTGCTGACCCACCTCTCCACCAGCGTGCCGAACGCGACGCCCCAGGCGTACGCGGGCATCGTGATGGGTGTCAATTACGGATTCGAGAAGGTCCGCTTCGTGAACGCCGTCAAGGTGAACTCGAAGATCCGTCTGCAGCGCAAGCTCGCCGACGTCCAGCCCAAGGGTGCGAACAACGTGCAGCTCACCCACGAGTGCACGATCGAGATCGAGGGCGAGGCCAAGCCCGCCTGCGTCGCGATGTGGATGACGATGCTGTCGTACGCCTGAGCGTTCGCGATGTCCTCCGCGGCGCCGTCGCGACCGACCGTGCGTGCCGCCGCCGGTTCCGGTCGGCGGCCAGACACCGACGTGCGCCGCGGATTGCGCGACCAGCGCCCGACGTGCGCCGCGGATTGCGCGACCAGCGCCCGACCCGCGCCGCGGATTGCGCGACCAGCGCCCGACGTGCGCCGCGGATTGCGCGACCAGCGCCCGACCCGCGCCGCGGATTGCGCTGGCAGCGCCCGTGACCTAACGGTGGTCACCGTGGGGCTGTTCCGCCGAGCGCTCGAGCCGCGACGCCTCGTCGCGAT